>JBBRUV010000153.1:0-11017 GCA_038247465.1 Cytophagales bacterium | reverse complement strand
CTCGACAACCTTCTCCCGAATGGCTAACTGTGATTCATCGTCATCAGTCGAAAAGGCCACGTGATGCACCGACCCTGCGCCCTGCAACGCCCGCGTATCGTTGGGAGAATGTTGTACATCAACATAGTTGCCGGGGCCACCCTTCCCCGCTTTGAACCGAAACCGTCCGTTTTCTTCACCGACCAACTCATGGCCCATCACCTCGGTTAGGAGTTGAATTGTGCGGTCAGGTTTGAACTCGTTTAGCTCAACCGTGTGAAAACCTTTCACGGCAAACTCTGCCGGAATTTGGCCGCCCGTCCAGCCCGTTCGCGTATCATCGTCATTGGCAACGAGTTCGACACCGGCCCCGTCGAAATCCTCGAAACGAAGGTATGCTTCGTTGAAGCGTTTATGTGGGCCAGCGTAGGCAATGTTGTATTGATGGAGCCGGTCAATCCAAAAACCGAGCGAATTGGTCGGAATCGAGAAAGCGGTGTGAGTCAATTGCCCCCCACCCTTGCGGCCACGCGGTAGATTTCCGTACGGAAAAAATGTCAGAATCGTACCGGGTGAACCTACTTCATCGCCGTAATACAAATGATAAACATCAGGCGCATCGAAGTTGATGGTTTTCTTGATGAGCCGTAGGCCGAGAATTTCGGTGTAATAGTCCACGTTACGCTGGGCATCGCCGGCAAGCGTTGTCACGTGGTGAAGGCCATTAATGAGTGTTTCCATGCTGTTGACATCGTTATTTGATGTATATACATTTAATTTCAAATAGAAGTTCAGGAATTTTTGTCAGGAACTATGTCGTAAAACTTCCAGTTACAGCGTCACTAATCTAAAGGGGTGCCTTAAAACAACGGGCTGAGATTATACCCATTGAACCTGCTCAGGTAATGCTGTGGAAGGGAAGAAAGTCGGCAACGGTGCCGCAATCATCATTTTATGTTTAACCAAAGGTAGGTTTGGCCCCTTGCCTATCGTAACCGTTTTCTATCATGAAAAACGCTACGACCTACTTTACAGTGATCAGTAATCAATGGTCAATGATCAGTTTTCGCTGGATTTCTCTGCTGCTACTCCTGTTTTGCGCTCATGTTTCCTCAGCACAGTTTTCTCTTTCCGGCTCCGTACGTGATGTTGATGGAAACGCGTTGCCCGGCGCAGCTGTGACTATTGACAGCACCCAGCGCGGCACGTTTACGGATGTTTTGGGGCGGTTTCGGCTGACTAATTTGACACGTGGCCTGGTCTTTATGCGAGTCTCGCTACTGGGGTTTGAATCAATCACCAAAACTGTTCAACTATCAGACGATCAGACCGAAGCGTTTGTTATGAGTCGTAGCTTAACGGTGTTAGACGAAGTTGTAGTCAGCGCGACGCGGGCCAATCAGAAGACCGCTATTGCCTACACCGACCTCACCCGGCGCGATTTGGTGAAACAAAACCTTGGTCAGGATATTCCGTTTCTGCTCAACTTCACGCCCTCCGTTGTAACTACTTCTGACGCAGGAGCGGGGGTTGGCTACACCGGAATCCGTATTCGCGGGTCAGATGCAACGCGAGTCAATGTAACGGTTAACGGTGTTCCCTATAACGATGCGGAGTCTCAGGGAACGTTTTGGGTCAATATGCCCGACTTTGCCTCGTCGGTGGGAAGCATCCAGATTCAGCGTGGCGTTGGCACCTCAACCAACGGCGCGGGGTCGTTTGGGGCATCGGTAAACGTGCAAACCAACACCCTCGAAAAGCAACCTTACGCCGAAACTAACCTCTCGGCGGGGTCATTTAACACCCGTAAGATGAACATACTTGCCGGAACCGGCTTGCTGAACAACCATTGGGTGGTGGATGCGCGGCTCTCGAAAATTACGTCTGATGGCTACATTGACCGGGCCTTCTCAAACCTGAAATCATTCTATATATCAGGTGGTTACTACACCAACAAGAGTTTCCTGCGGCTCAATATTTTTTCGGGGCAGGAGCAAACCTATCAAGCGTGGAATGGCGTACCGGAGAATCTCCTGAAAACCAACCGGACATTCAATGCTTTTACTTACGACAATCAGACCGATAATTACCAGCAGGATCATTACCAGCTCATCGGCTCGCACGAACTCAGCAAGTATTGGCGGCTCAATGGGGCGTTGCATTATACCAAAGGGCGCGGCTATTACGAAGAGTTTCAGCCCGAACAGCCGTTGGCAAACTATGGCCTTGCGCCCATCACAATTCGGGATTCGGTTATAACAAACACAAACCTGATTCGACGGCAGTGGCTCGACAACGATTTTTACGGGGGCGTTTTCTCCCTTGACTACAATGGCTTCGGGCGGCTTACGGCTAACATCGGCGGAGGCTGGAACCGTTACATGGGCAAACACTTCGGCGAGGTTATCTGGGCGCAGTTTGCCAGTAATGGAAACATCAGGCATCGGTACTACGACAACGACGCGACCAAAACTGATTTTAATCTCTACGCCAAAGCATTCTACCAGTTCCGGCCCCGGCTCAACGGATATCTGGATATGCAAATCAGAACTGTGGATTACTCGTTTCTGGGTTTTGACAATGCGGCCCGTAACGTGCAACAACAAGCTAATCTGTTGTTTTTCAATCCGAAAGCGGGGTTGACCTATAACCTCAACGACCGGAGCATGGCTTACGCTTCGGTGGGCGTGGGCAACAAAGAACCCAACCGCAACGATTACACCCAATCAACACCAACGAGTCGGCCCAAAGCTGAAACCTTGTTCGATTACGAAGCCGGATTCAAGACTCAGACCCGGAACGTGTCACTGTCGGCGAATTTGTATTGGATGCAGTACCGGAACCAGTTAGTACTGTCGGGGAAGATCAACGACGTGGGGAATTACAACCGGGTCAATATTCCGATTAGCCATCGGGCGGGGGTTGAAATTGAAGCCGGATGGCTCATTACGAAGCAGTTACGCTGGAATGCCAATGCCACCTTCAGCCAGAACAAAGTGGATAACTTTACCGAATATGTGGATAACTACGATTCGGGCGATCAGCAAACCATTCAACACCAACGCACCGACATTGCGTTTTCGCCCAATGTGATTGTTGGATCGCAACTGCTTTACACGCCCCGGAAGCGGTTAGAATTGGCCTTACTCTCGAAATACGTGGGGAAACAGTACTTAGACAACACCCAAAACGCGGCCCGCAGCCTGAACGCCTATTTTGTGAACGACCTCCGGCTGATTTATACCCTGAAACCGCGTTCGTTCAACGAAATTGCGTTTACGGTTTTGTTCAACAACGCGCTGAATTATGGTTATGAATCAAACGGTTATACGTTCAGCTACGTGGCCGAAAGAAAGTTATCCACAGAAAACTTCTATTATCCACAAGCCGGGCGGAATGTATTGATTGGCGTTCGGGTGAGGTTTTGATACATTTGCCCGTTACCCACCTTGTAACGGATTAGTTGATGGACAGCCCGTATTACACTTTTACTGCATCAGACGATGCAACCGTGTTTTGGTTTGAGAGTGCCAACAATGACAAAATCGTGGAAAAAGAGGTTCGTTATACGGCCACTTTTTTACCCGATATGTATTCATTAGCTTTACTGGATGTGCTACCCGATGGTACGGTGAGCGATGTATCAAGGCCTCGTCAGGGCGATGTTGAGAAAGTTTTGGCAACAGTCATCCAAACAATCCACACGTTTTTAGCTACCCGACCCACTGCTACCGTGGCTTTTGCAGGTAGTGCTGATGCACGAACCCGGCTGTACCAAATTGCTACTGTTCGGGAATTAAGCAAAGTCGAATCTATGTTTGTCTTGCAGGGCTACTTGAATGGCACATTTGAAAATTTTGTGCCGGGTATTATTTATGCTGCTTTTGCCATACGTTTAAAACAACCAAAACCATGAAAACGGCTATTTCACCAAAAAAACAAGTTGTAACTAAGACGGAAACGCCAAAGACTTACAAATCAGGCAAAGCAGCAGGGGAAGCAAAGGCGCGGCAGATTGAAAAGGTATTTGACGGGGCCGATTGGAGCACGTTTAAGAAACAGGATTAGGGTATCAGCTCCGGTTTTGAGCATTTTCCAACCTTAACACTAATTTCCCCTTCCCATATCCATCGATTTCCAGTCGAATCAATTGCTTCAGAAAACTTCTATTATCCACAAGCCGGGCAGAATGTATTGATTGGCCTAAGGGTCAGATTTTAGTTGAGATTATCCCCCCGCAAGGCCCTGAACCGCTTGCGGGCCTCAACCACGTGGATGCTGCCGGGAAAGTCGGTCAGTACCTTCTGATAAAGTTTCATGGCTTCGGGTTTGTCCTTCAACCGTTCTTCGGTTATGGTACCCAACAAAAACAGGGCATCGTCGCCGAGGATGTCAGTACTGAACGTCAAGTTGATCGTTTTGAGGTCTTTCAACCCCTCCTCCACCCTACCCTGTTTTAGATACGTGTTGGCCCGGAGCCACAGCACTTCGTCGGTCAACGAGTGGTCTGGATACTTTATCAACAGTTTACCTAAGTTATCCACAGCTTTATCCACTTGATTCTGAAACAGTAAGAGGTCGGCAGCCGCGTATTCGCGCATGGCGGCTTCGGTGCTGTCGAGACCCGTGTTATCAAGGATAAGCAAGCTGACTTGCCCGGCATCGTTGGCGATTTCGCGGGTGGTTGCCATCTTCAACACGTCTAAAATGTCTTTTGCAGCCGCAAAATCGCCTTTGTAGTATTGCAGCTTGGCATTTCGGAGTTTGGCTTCGTAGCCTAAGAAATCATCTTTCTGCGATTTCTCGACCTGCTGATACAACAGCGTTGCCTCCCAGGGTTCGCCTTTGAGCAGGTAAATATCACCCTTGTCTAATTTGCACTTATCTACAAAGTTGCGGTCGGCCTGTCCAATTTGGGTAGCCAGATCCAGGACACTCAGAGCCGTGTCGGGCTTGCTCAAATAACTGGCATACAGGCTGGCAATGCTGCGGAGAGCATCAATGGTTTTTGCGTTGTTACCCACTTCCTGCAACACGTTGCGGTAATCGCCGATGAGTTTTCTAACCTCAACCGTATCAATTGGGTACGTGTTGCGGGTTTGTTCTTCGCGGGCTTTGATGATTAACCGACGCGCCGATGCATAATACGGCCCCTGTGGATAACTCTCCGAAATATATTCAAACGCATTAGCCGCCACTTTATATTCTTTGTTAATCATTGCGAGATTGCCGAAATCAAACACCCGTCGCCCGTCGAGTTTGCTG
The DNA here is from genome assembly GCA_038247465.1 of Cytophagales bacterium. Taxonomy (GTDB): domain Bacteria; phylum Bacteroidota; class Bacteroidia; order Cytophagales; family Spirosomataceae; genus JBBRNH01. Next base: position 5,773 of record JBBRUV010000153.1, on the reverse strand, counting down.
CGTTTGTCAATAGACTTTTCGAGCGTTAAGGCTTTGGCAAATTTCTGTTTCTGAACCGTGTACCAGATCAGTAACTCGTTGTAATAGAGTTCATTCGGTTTAGACTGAATGAGTTTATAAATCGCAGCTTCGAGGGCGGGTTCATCTTTTGTATCCACCAATCCTTTCAGCGCAATCAGAGTCGTTTCGCGTTTTGCTTCGGGCAGTCCGGCGTTGATGGCTTCGATGATAAATTTTTCGGTGTCACCCGTGGCCCGGTATAGCGCGCTCAACTCGTCGCTGTATGCGGTTGGTTCGTTGACTGCAATTCGCGCTGTTTCCAGCGTTTTGATGACCCAGCGTGGTTCCTGCGCGTCGGAGAAGGCCATTGCTACTCGTTCTAAGCGCGTCACCGACGGTTTTGCTTTTTGCAAAGCCGTCTCAAAATAGCGGGGGGCCAAGTTGGTGTCGGGATTTGACCGGGCCAACGACCCTGACAGCACGGCGTAAAAAACGGCGTTGTCATCGTCTTTGCCCGCCAGCCGGTCTAACACTTTGCGGGCCTCGTCGGGCTTATCAAGTTTTTTCATGCACCCGGCGTAGTTCTGCGCCACCGTCGCGCTGAATCCTTGCCGGAGGGCCTTGGCATATTCCACAATGGCCTTGTCGCACTCGCCGTTTTTAAAATACGCATTGCCCAGCGTAGCTGCCGACTGCGCCGTTGCCGCACTGCTAACCAGCAGCATTGTCCAAAAAAGAAGAATCGCTTTCATCATGTTTCTACACCGATTGCGCCCCGCCGGGGCTTGCCTGACAAATTTACGCTAACAAGCCAGCGCACAAAGCACCCGCCTAAATCAAATCAAGTATTCACAAAACAATCCACAACCCTTTTTATTTTTTTATAATCTTCTTTTTAAAAAAGAAAGCATCAAACAATATATTAAGGCAGTGGACAAGTGGATAACTTTTTCTTAACATGTTCTTCACAATCGTCTGTGAAGTTATCCCATCTTATCAACACCATCACCAAACATTATCCACAATTAAACACTCTGTTTATCAGTCAATTAACATACTGTTGATAACATTTAGGTTTTTATTGTGGGTATGTCAATAACTCTTATCAACACCAAAACCGATTGTTAACTTGTGGATAGTGGTGGAAAACCGGGGCTTTTTGCACAATTGGCGCGGCTTACCTTTGCCAATGTGAACAGAATGTTAAGTTATCCACTGTCTGTCGCAACACTATACACCAGTTATGCACAGTAAACAGAGATATGCACACAGTTATCCACATACCCGTGTCTAATGCCGAAAAGCCAGTTATTACAGGGTATTTTGGTACTTTTGGAGAAACCTTATAGAAAGTGAATCCTTCGTTTTAGTGCGTTCGTAATTCGTGGCTTGGCAGTCAACACAATATTTAGGCTCTGTCAAGTACTTATTAACAACTACGAACCACGAACTATAAACCACGAACTACTTAATAATGAACGTTTTACTCATTGGCTCTGGTGGGCGCGAACACGCGATGGCCTGGAAACTCAAACAAAGCCCGCTCTGCGATGCCTTGTTTGTGGCTCCGGGTAATGCCGGAACCTGCACACTTGCCACCAATCTGAGCATTAATCATACCGATTTTGAGGCTTTGGCTGCCGCTATCAAACAATACAGTATCGGGTTAGTAATTGTTGGGCCCGAAGAACCGCTCGTGAAGGGCTTGGTTGATTTTTTACGGCAAGAGTCTGGTTTGGAGAGTCTTCGTATTGTTGGCCCCGATGCTGCCGGGGCGCAACTCGAAGGCAGTAAGGATTTCTCGAAGGCGTTTATGGTGCGGTACGGTATCCCAACTGCCCAATCGAAGACGTTCACCGCAGAAACCCTTACCAACGGATTGGCATACCTTGATACCCACGCCTTGCCGATTGTACTGAAAGCCGATGGGTTGGCCGCCGGGAAAGGTGTGATTATTGCCGAAACGGTAGCTGAGGCCAAAACCACGTTGCATGCTATGCTGGTTGATAATGCCTTTGGCGAAGCAGGCCACAAAGTAGTGGTGGAGCATTTTTTGCGGGGTGTCGAACTCTCGGTTTTTGTACTAACCGATGGTGTGAACTACAAAATTCTGCCAGAAGCCAAAGACTATAAACGGATTGGCGAGGGAGACACCGGCCCCAATACGGGTGGTATGGGCGCGGTATCGCCGGTGGTGTTTGCTACCAAACAGTTTCTGCAAAAAGTAGAAGACAAAGTTGTGAAGCCAACGCTGGCCGGGTTGCAGCAGGAAGGCATTCGGTACGTGGGTTTCATTTTTATCGGGCTAATGAACGTTAAAAGCGAACCCGTTGTGGTTGAGTACAATGCCCGGATGGGAGACCCCGAAACAGAAGTGGTGCTGCCCCGAATCCAAACCGATTTTGTGGAATTGATGGTGGCTGCCGCCGATGGCGAACTCAATAAGGTGACACTGACCGTTTCGGCCCAGACTGCGGTAACAACGGTAGTGGTGTCGGGTGGGTATCCGGGAACTTACGAAAAAGGAAAACCCATCATTGACGTAGATAGGGTTGAAGACGTACTGACGTTCCATGCCGGTACGAGTGAATTAAATGGAGTACTTGTTAGCAACGGCGGGCGGGTTTTGGCTCTTACGGCACTGGCAAATTCATTGGAGAATGCCGTTCGGAAATCACAGGAAGCGGCCCGGATGGTGCAATTTGATGGTAAAAACTACCGGAAAGACATCGGATTAGATTTGATCCGGTATCAGGATTAGTGGCAATTTGCCACCGACAACTAAGCACTAAAAGATATGAGCTGCAAATCATGCGCGGTCGGGGGCTGCGGCTCGCGGAAAAGCGAAACAGGTGACATAACAACAAAAACATCGGGCTGTGGCTCGGCGGGTGGCTGCTCAACGGGCGGTTGTAACAAACTGAACTCGTTCGACTGGTTGAGCGATATGGGGATGCCCGGCGCACAACGGTTTGACGTGGTAGAGGTGAAATTTAAGGGCGGGCGCAAAGAATATTTCCGCAACGTGCATCAGTTAGACCTCACCACCGGCGACTACGTGGCCGTTGAAATGCTGACTGGCTATCACCTCGGTGCGGTTTCGATGCAGGGCGAACTGGTGCGGCTCCAACTCAAAAAGAGAAACCTGAAAGCCAACGACGACATGAAAGCTGTGCTGCGGCAGGCAACGCCCAAAGATTCGGAAAAACACGAACAGGCCGTGAACCGCGATTTGCCAACGCTCTACCGGGCGCGGGAGGTAGTGCGCGACCTGAAACTGAATATGAAACTCTCAGACGTGGAGTTTCAGACCGATGGCTCAAAGGCAACGTTTTATTACTCGTCAGAAGACCGGGTTGATTTTCGGGAGTTGATAAAAATGCTCGCCAGTGAGTTTAAAGTGCGTGTAGAAATGAAGCAGATTAGTCTTCGGCAGGAGGCAGGGCGTATTGGCGGTATTGGCTCGTGTGGGCGCGAACTGTGCTGCTCAACGTGGCTGACAGATTTTAAAAATATTACGACTTCGGCTGCCAAATACCAGAATCTGTCGCTCAACCCGGCCAAACTGTCGGGTCAATGCGGGCGGCTGAAATGCTGCCTGAATTACGAGTTAGATACCTACGTGGATGCCCTGCGCGATATTCCGACGATTGAAAAGCCGTTGGAAACGCAGAAAGGCCGGGCGTGGCTCCAAAAAACCGACATTTTCCGCAAGATCATGTGGTTTGGCTACAGTTCAGAAACCACCTGGCACCCGTTGCCAATTCTGCGGGTGCTGGAGATTGTTGAACTCAACAAGCAGGGCGTGATTCCCGAATCGTTTGAACTGTTGGCCCCGATGCCGGAGAAACGAGAACCCGTCAGGATAGCTGATTTGAACAGTGATCTGGATCAGCTCGACAAGAAATACGCCATTAAAACAGGCAGTGGTAAGAAGAAAAAGAGCAAGTCCAGAAATAGATCGGTTGGAGGTGCAGAAGGCCGGGCCGCACAGCAATGAGCTAGAAATACGAATCGGCCCCGGCAAGTTGCCGGGGCCGATTCGTGAAAAACTGGTTGAGCTACTAACCGTTATTTGCCGGACAGTGCTTTTTCGAGGACGCTGATCAACGGTTTTCCGTCGGATTGACTGGCACGCGGTGGGTTCGCGCTGTAAAAAGCACCGTTGCGGTCAATCACAAAATAGGCCGGAATCCCGTTGATGTCATAAGCTTTGGCAACGGGGTCGCTCCAGGCACCGGGCGCGAGCAGGTGAGTACCAGTTATCTCATTTTTCTGGATGGCATCGAGCCATTTCTGCCGGTCTTTGGCTTCGTCAATCGAAATATACAGAAAAATGATGTTCGGGTTTCCGACGAAGTGTTCTTTCACTTTTTTTGATGGCTTCATCTCCGCAATGCACGGCCCGCACCAATGCGCCCAAAAGTCTAAATACACCACCTTGCCAGCGTAATCGCTCAGGTTCACGGATTTTCCTTCAGCGGTTTTGAGTGTGAATGGGAAAGCGGGTTTTCCGGCGGCAAAGGCCAATTTTTCGGTGTATTTCTTTTTGAGTGCAGCCAAATATTGGCTCTGTGGATAAAGCCGCAAATAATTATCAAATTGCTCTTGCGACGATTTGCTAATACCTTGATAAGACAGATTTTGGAATAAATCCCCACCAAGAATCCGTTCGCCAATTCTGCCTTTCAACATACTTTGTTGAAAAACGGGGTAATTAGGCCAATTGTCTGAACCAGAGCCGATTATTTGGCTCGTATCGGCAAATAACAATCGGCTTAGAGAACCCAGATAGCTAACGTAATAATCAGCCAAGACCAGCGTATCATTTTGGGCAGGCATCTTATACAGAAACTCGCGCTGCTTAGTCGTAAGGCTACTCAAACTCACTTTTTCGCCTTTCATCTGTGCTTCTTGGATGGAAGAAAAACGATAATTGTTCACCATTCCCAACAAATCGGCCTGCCAAATTTTGTAAAAGATAGGAGTAATTTTTGGTCGCCACGTTTCGAGCATATCTAACTTGACCCGTTCAATAGTATCTAAAAATGCGTATTGTGTGTCAAGAGAAAGTTTGCGATTTTCGTAGACTTTGTTGCCCCAATTGCGCTTTTCATCGGTCTCCCGGTAATCGGCCACGTAATAATTAAACTTGTCGGCGTTTTTGCCACTGAAGGTAAGCGTCGGCCAGAAGTTTTTGGCATCAACGGCCATCAAAATATCATCGCCGGGTTCTAAAATCCAAGTATTTAAGCTAACCGCCGTTTCGTCGGGGCCGTGCGAAAAATTCACGCGTGTAATTGGGTTGGCCGTTGTTTTTAGCACAAACGAGTTGTCAGTAGCAAGCGGTAACGTGACTGTTTCCCCTTGATAATCAAGTTCACCCCGTGTCAGATTAAACGAAACCGAGCGCGAGAGCGGGTTGCTGATTTTGCCCCGAAAAATGACGTTCGGCGATTGTTGAGCCAACAACGGCGAAATTACGAGTGCGCTCAGTAGCAGGTAGATAAGGCAGAGTTTCATTGGATTTGCCGAGTTTTAAGGTGTTTACAGGCATAACGTTTTCCATACTGAAACCCATACGAAGAACTGCCGTTTACCTGTTTCGTTAAGCCTGTCGTTACTTTTGCACAAACGTACAAACGCATGAAAAACCCCGGCTGGCTCTTATTGCTGCTGATTGGCCTGTCGGCCTGTGACTCAAAAAATACGGTTTACTCTGAATATGAAGACATTGCTGACGGGAAATGGTACGAAAATCACGCGCCGACGT
>JBBRUV010000152.1:0-11072 GCA_038247465.1 Cytophagales bacterium | reverse complement strand
CTCTGGCATCAGGGCGAATCAGACAACGGTTTTCAGAGCGAACAGGCGTATTTCGACAATATAAAAACCGTTATTAATCAATCACGGCAACAAAGTGGATATGGACGATTGCCCTGGATGGTGTCGCGGGTGTCATTTATCAACAATGCCACCGATCCCAATATCATTAACGCTCAAAATCGGCTGATTCGGGACATTGACCAGGTTTTTGCCGGCCCCGACACTGACGATCTTACTGGCCCCGATAACCGTTTCGACGGGTTGCACTTCGGCGGGCAGGGCCTCACCCGCCTGACCGACCGCTGGGAGCAGCGTTTGAGTAATACGTTTTTTGACCAATCGGTGCCGAATCCGCTCATTGGGCAACCGCCCGTTGTGACAACCGGGTATGTGTTGCCGGTGGGCGGGCCGATTGCCGGGCAACCTGTTTCGATACCATACCTCAAAAACTGGGGCTACAACGCGAGCGGAGACCAAACGGCTCAACTCCTGAATGTCAATGGTGATGTGCTGCAAACACTCGGAACGGGAGGGCAAAATCCGTTAGTAGTGCAACTGCCCGGTTCATTGGCAAGCGGTACTTATCGCGTTCGGGTTAGCACCAACAACCCGGCCACGCCCGGCACCGTCAGCCCGCCGTTTAGCGTGCAAGCTACAGCATCGCAACCACCAACCGGTACGCCAACAAATGCCATTGGCGGCTTAGGTTATAAATATGACGCGCCAACGCACGGGTTTAATTTTTTGGTCAATGCTGACGGCCCGGTTGAGGTGCGGCTGGAACGCATAGGCGGGTCATTTTCGGATACGGATTGGTATGTCGCCCGCGCCGATAATTCCTTCACGGGCTACAATCGGATGCAGTTTTACGCGCCTATTTTGCCGGGGCAGGGGGGCGTACTAGCCGGGCAATACCGATTGTCGGCCCGAATTGTGGGGCAACCAAACAGCGAGATGGCTGCGGTTGTAACGCTTCAAAACGGAACGTTTGCCGCCACCGGTACTACCACGCCAACCACCACTACGCCAACCGCTACTACGCCAACGTCGCCCGTTGCTGATGGCATACGGCGGATAGGTTACAAGTACGACGCGCCAACGCACGGGTTTCAATTGCTGGCTGATGCCGGTCTGCCAGTTGACGTGCGTCTGGAGCGATTAGACGGGCCATTCACTGACAATAACTGGCAACCAGCCGTGGCCCACACCGGCGAAGGAAACTACCCGTTCTCTCGTTTTTACGCGCCACTGTCGCCCGGCGTAGGTGGAGTCGAAGCCGGGAAATACCGGCTCTCGGCCCGCATTATGGGGCAACTAATCACCGCTGTTTCGGTAGATGTGATACTGCAATACGGGATTTATCCGGCGTTTACGGCCAACCCCACCACAACCCCTGTCACCCCAACCCCGCCCACCGCTCCGCCCGTTGGCACATCAATCACCAAATTAGGTTATAAGTATGATGTGCCGACGCACGGTTTTCAGGCATTAGCCGAAGCCCCATCGGTAGTGGAAGTCAAATTAGAACGGCTCGATGGCCCGTTCAGTCCGTCAGGTTGGGGTGCGGCAGTTGCTGACAATAGCGTGTCGGGTTATGGCTTTCAGCGATTCTATTCCCCCATAACGCCTGGTGTGGGTGGGGTCGAAGCCGGAAAATATCGGCTCTCGGCCCGGCTTGTCGGCTATCCCAACAGTGAGTTATCGGTAGAGGTCGCGTTGCAATACGGCGTATTTACGGTCTATCCGTTACAGACTATCGCCCGGCGGTCGGCGTTACGGATGGATGATTTGTTGCCAAAGTTTTCGGCCCCGCGTTTTGTTATCCTCGACGACTGTCTGCCCCCGCTTTGTCTGCCTATTCAGTCGGAGCGGATTCGGTGACGGTACCAAAATCAAGTGGTCTTGCCAGTACGCAGCGTTAATACGCTTTCAAGCTCAGGTCTAAGCTCGTTACGTGGTGAGTAAGTGCACCGGATGAGATAAAGTTCACACCCGTTTCAGCGTATGCGCGGAGGTTTTCTTCGGTAATACCGCCCGATGCCTCGGTGGTGAAGCGGCCATCAACCAACTGTACCAACTCCCGGATTTCGTTGGGCGAGAAGTTGTCTAACAAAATCACGTCAACACCGCCGATTTCTAATACGTCTTCGACCTCGGCGCGGGTGCGAGTTTCGATCTCGATCTCTAACTGCCGCCCGGTGGTTTTCAGGTACTCGCGGGCCTTGCCAATGGCCGCCTTGATGCCCCCGGCATAGTCAACGTGGTTGTCTTTGATCAAAATCATGTCGTACAGTCCGAAACGGTGGTTGACCCCGCCCCCGATTTTTACGGCCATTTTCTCGCAGATGCGGAAGTTGGGTGTGGTTTTGCGGGTATCGAGGAGTTGCGCCCGTGTGCCTTCCAGCAGATTCACCATGCGCCGGGTTTGGGTGGCAATGCCGCTCATGCGTTGCATACAGTTCAGCACCAGCCGTTCGGCAGTCAGAATATTGCGGGCGTTTCCTGAAACGGTCAACACAATGTCGCCGGGCTTAATGTCGGCCCCGTCTTCGAGCAGCACATTAACCACAAAAGCCGGGTCAACCTCGTCAAAAATCGCCAGTGCAACTTCTACGCCCGCCAGAACGCCGGTATCTTTCACCAGCAGCCGGGCGCGTCGCTGGGCATCGGCAGGAATAGTCGAAAGTGACGTATGGTCGCCGTCGCCAACATCTTCGGCGAGGGCGGTTTGGATAAATTCGTGTAGCATTGTCGTGTTCATGGCGTAAGATTAGCCAAAAAATTGCTTTCACTGACTATGAACATCGCTCTCATTGGCTCCGGCAAGATTAGCCACCTCCACGCCAAAGCTGCCCAACAAACCGGAAAACTTGTGGCCGTCTGTGGCCGTACTCCCGAAAAAACCCAGGATTTCGCCCGGCAATATGGCATCCGGGGGTATACCGACGTAACGGATATGGTTTTGCGCGAGCGCGTAGATATCTGCATCGTCTGTACGCCACACCCGGCCCACCGCGAACCTACGATTTATGCACTCGAAGCCGGAGCCAATGTGTTGGTTGAGAAGCCATTAGCGTCGTCGCTGGCCGATTGTGATGCCATGCTGAATGCCACCCGGCGCACCGGAAAAATTCTTGGTACGGTGAGCCAACGTCGGTTTTATGAGCCGTGTCAGCGCGTCCGGCAAGCCATTGATGCGGGTAAAATCGGCTCCCCCGCGCTGGGCGTGGCACAACTGCTTGGCTGGCGCAACGAAGCTTACTACCAGAGTGATGCCTGGCGCGGCACCTGGGCGGGCGAGGGTGGGGGCGTGCTGGTGAATCAGGCACCGCACCAGTTAGACTTGCTACTCTGGTACATGGGCGAAGCCGTTGAGGTGTTTGGCGCGTGGACCAATATCAATCATCCTTACATCGAAGTGGAGGACACGGCTCTGGCGATTGTCCGCTTCAAAAACGGCGGTCTCGGCAACCTGATTCTGAGTAATTCACAGAAGCCGGGGCTGTATGGCAAGGTGCACATTCACGGCACAAACGGTGCGAGTGTGGGCGTGCAAACCGACGGTGGGGCCATGTTTATCGCCGGGCAAACGCCCATTCTGGAGCCGCCCGTTAATGACTTATGGACGATTCCCGGCGAAGAAACCCGATTGCCTGAATGGGTTGTTGACGATTCGGCCCGGTTTCATGCCATTGACAATATGACGCACTACTTCGCCGAGCAACTCCGCGACTTTTGCCAGGCCGTGCAAGACAACCGACCCCCAATGGTAACGGGCAACGATGGCCGAAAAGTAGTACAGTTGTTTCAGGCCATTTACGAATCTCAGCAGACGGGGGCTGTGGTGTCTGTTTTGTAACATAAATCGCGTTCTATTCGCAAATTAGCCTACGGCTGGTCGTCGTATCCGTCCCGCTCTGCGAGAAACGCCGGGCCGTCTCTACAGCCGTCATAATAGTACGCAGTGATTCGTCGGAACACTGTGCACAACGGGGGGAGGATGTCAATAGTGTCCAGTAACTTCCTAAGCCGGTTGCAAACCAGCATCGGGTGATGGCCAAAAATGCCGGACGGTATGTGTCTTTTCTTTCTTCTCCGCCTGGCGCAAATCATAATTCTGCTGCATGTTCAGCCAAAGCTGCGGGGTTGTGTTGAAGGCTTCGGCCAACCGTAACGCCATATCAGGGGTCACGCCGTAGTGCCCGTTGATGAGCTGCGACAAGGTTTTACGGGACACGCCCAAACCTTCGGCGGCATCCGTAATCGAGAGCTCCAATGGTTCCAAATACAAGCCCTTCAATACCTGGCCGGGGTGGGGCGGGTTCTTCATGGGGCCTTTCACGCGGGTCGTCTCCATCATTGTTTCTCCTGGTCTAATGATAATCCAAATAATCAACGTTGGTCACGCCTTCGTCTTCAAACTTGAAAACGATCCGGTAATTCCCGGAGACCTTCACGGCCCAATAGTCTTTCAAATCGCCCGATAGTTTGTGAAGCTCTGAACCGGGGAAATCCATGTCCGAAGGCGTAACCGCGGCATCGAGTAAACCCAAGATTAAACTAATCTTTCCTACCTGCGATGCAGGGAGCTTTGATGGGTCGTCCTTTTCATGGAAAAGTCGTAAAGGTTTGCTGCTGACGCTTTTAATCATGGCAACAAATGTAACACGTTCCGTAACGGGTATCAAGAGTAATTTGGCCGCTTGCCGTTGTATGGGCTGTGTCACCCCGCACATTTATACAGGTCGTCGTATCCGTCCCGCTCTGCGAGAAACGCCGGGCCGTCTCTACAGCCGTCATAACAGTACGCAGTGATCCGTCGGAACACTACGCACAACGGGGAAAACACAGACCGAGGACGCAAATTCTCTATTTTCAGCGACCTTTGTATCCTTACGTTGCGTCTCCGCGTCTTTGCGTGAACGTTTAGCTTTTTCACCCAAAATGCCAACGCCTTTTTTCTCCCCCCGCGATCTGTCATTTCATCTCTTTGAGGTGCTGGATGCTGACCAACAACTGGCTCAACTGTCTTACTTTCAAGACCACGACCGGGCCTCGTTTGAGATGGTTTTAGATACGGCTGCTCAAATCAGCGAAACCCTGCTGCGGCCTTTGCTCACGGTGATGGACCGCGAAGAACCGCAACTCCTGGATGGCAAAATCAGGGTGCATCCCGCCATGCGGGCCATTATCAAACGCTTCGGCGACGATGGCTGGATCAACGCGCCGTTTAGCTATGCCGAGGGCGGGCAGCAGTTTCCGGCTACGCTGATGAACGCGGCCACATTTATTTTTGGTGCCGCCAATTATTCATCGAGCGTGTTCCCGTTTTTGACCACCGGCGCGGCTAATCTTATCCGCACGTTTGGCTCGCCCGAATTGGTGGCCCGGTTTACACCAAAAATGTATGCCGGTGACTGGCAAGGTACAATGGCTCTCACCGAACCCGACGCGGGCAGTTCGTTATCAGACATCACCACCTCTGCCGAACCGACCGACGCTGACGGTGTGTATCGTATCAAAGGCCAGAAAATTTATATCTCTGCGGGAGACCATGATGCCTGCGACAACGTGATTCACCTCATGCTGGCAAAAATCAAGGGTGGCCCGGCCGGAACAAAAGGCATCTCGCTGTTTGCCGTGCCGCAATTTCGGTCAGGAGATTCATCTGATAATCAGAACTTTATTCCGAACGATGTGCTGACGGCAGGTGTGTATCACAAAATGGGTTACAAGGGTGCGCCGATTGCTCACCTCATGGTTGGCTCGAACGATGGCACGCTGGGCTACCTCGTCGGCGAGCCGCATCAGGGCTTGCGGTATATGTTTCAGATGATGAACGAAGCCCGCGTGGGTGTGGGTATGAACGCCGTCTCTATTGGCACAGCCGCGTATTATGCCTCGCTGGCCTACGCCAAAGAACGACCACAGGGCCGACCAATTGCCGAAAAAAACCCCGCCCAGCCCCAAGTGCCAATCATTCGTCATGCCGACGTAAAGCGAATGCTGCTGTTTCAAAAGGCTGTTTTGGAAGGATCATTAGGACTGCTTTTGCAGTGTAGTTTATACGCTGATATTGCCCATGCCGGAGCCGGAGAAGCCAAAGAACGGGCCGCCTTATTGCTGGATTTGCTCACACCGATTGCCAAATCGTATCCGTCAGAGATGGCGTGTCTGACTACCTCGGCGGCTGTGCAGATTTTGGGCGGGGCGGGCTACACCACCGATTTTCCCGTTGAGCAGTTTTATCGCGAAGCCCGGATTCATCCCATTCATGAGGGTACAACCGGCATTCACGGTCTTGATTTGCTGGGCCGAAAAGTGACCATGCACGGTGGAAAAGCGGTGCAGTTGCTGGCCGAAGAAATTCAACACGCTTGTGCCGAAGCCAGCAAAAGCCCTGATTTACAGCCGTTAGCTACCCACCTTGCCGACGCACTGACCGAGCTAACCACGATCACGCGGGAGTTATTGGTCGTGGCCGCAACTGACCCCGAAGCCGGGTTTGCCGATGCCACGCTTTATCTTGACCTATTCGGCATTGTGGTTGTTGCCTGGCAATGGCTTCGGCAGGCAACAGTGGCAAATCTGGCTTTGCCAACCACGCAGACCGATGACGACCGGAATTTTTATCAGGGTAAACTCGCTACGGCGCGGTACTTTTTTGAGTACGAACTCGTTAAGTGTCACGCCCTCGCCCGGCGGTTGCAGTCAACAAATCGTGTAACGGTGGCAATGCAGGGCGAGTGGTTTTAACGTGCTACGCAATCAGTTCATGCAACAAACGTTTCTTTCCCGTCAGGCCCATTCTCAGCAACGTGCCGATGACACCCAACAGCAATATAACACGCTGGCTATTTGGCGATTAATTGCTTTTTTGGCTACGGTTGGGGCTGTTTGGATTCTGGCAAACGCCAACCAAACAGCCCCAACAATCGCGGTAGGGCTGGCTGGTTTTGCCGCATTTTTGTGGCTCCTGAAACGCCATCAGGCCGTTGGCCGTAAGCGTGACATGCACCGAAACCATGTTTTTATCAATCAGGACGAAGCCGCCCGGCTCAACCGCCGATACCTGAGACCCGAAACGGGCGCGGAGTTTTTGAGTCCGGCTCATCCGTATTCGGGTGATTTAGACGTGTTTGGGCCGCACTCTTTATTTCGACTCCTGAACCGGACGCACACGCATGACGGCAGGCAACGCCTGGCGAACTGGCTCCAGCGGCTTCCGACCGATATGGCCCAGATTCACTTCCGGCAACAGGCCACCGCCGACCTGCTGCCCCAAACCGACTGGCGGCAAAACCTCGAAGCCCTCGCCCGGCAAAACGAACACATCGGTCAAAACCCGCATAACCTCAACCGCTGGGCCACCGAAAACACGCCCTTACCCGGCCGGTTAGCTGTTGTTGGGGTTGCGTTGCCCCTGCTCACCATTGCGTTAATCAGCTTGTGGTTAGCCGGAATTTTGCCGGGATACGCCGTGCTCTTCTCGCTGGCTTTGCACGGATTGGTGTTGCGGCAGGTTGCGGTTCAGGCCAAAACCGCAAGTGAAAAGACGTACGAAATTGCCACTGCATTAAGCGGGTTTCGGGATATGTTTGCGCTGATCGAAAGCGTAGAAGGCAACAGCCCGTTGGTGCGAAACCTGCGTCAATCGCTCAGAAACGCCCCTAAACCGGCATCACAGGCCACGGCACGGCTGGCGGGGCTGGTTGAGAATTTCAACTTCCGGCGCAACCCGTATTTCATGCTGTTCTTTGGGATTTTGCTGCTCTGGGACGTGCAGTATCTGCTGGCCCTAAACCTGTGGCGCAAGCAATACGGCGCGTCGCTTCCCGATTGGTTTGACGCCCTGGCCGAAGCCGAAGCTCTGAACTCGCTGGCCGGGTTTGCGTTTGCTCATCCAGCCTACGCCACGCCGAACTTAATTGAAGATGATGAGCTGTTTTTGGAAGCTACCAACGCGGCCCACCCGCTGCTTCGGCCCAACAAGGCCATTGCTAACTCGCTGACAATGAACGGGCCGGGGCAAACGATTCTGATTACTGGCTCCAATATGTCGGGCAAAAGCACATTTCTTCGCACCCTCGGCGCAAACCTCGTGCTGGCCCTGGCAGGCGCGGTGGTCAGTGCCGAACAGTTTGCGTGTTCGCCGGTGCGCGTCTTTACGAGTATGCGAACCCAAGACTCGCTCGAAGAAAGCACGTCTTCGTTCTATGCCGAACTGAAACGGTTGCAGGCCCTAATTCAGCAAACTGAGACCGGAGCAGGGGTGCCGGTACTGTATTTTTTAGACGAAATTCTGAAAGGAACCAACTCCGCCGACCGCCACCGGGGGGCCGATGCGCTGATTCGGCAACTGCACAAAACCACTGCGTCGGGCTTCGTCTCTACCCATGATTTAGAATTGGGTGTACTGGCTGACGACACCGACTTTGTGCAGAATTTCCATTTTCAGTCTGATTTTCAGGAGGGTAAATTGCTGTTCGATTATCGGCTGCGCAACGGCCTTTGCCAAAGTTTCAACGCCAGTCAGTTAATGCGTTCAATAGGGATTGACCTGTAATGGAGGTGGCAACCCATGCAGAAATTCGTCACAAAAAAGCGGGTTTCCGCCCGCGTTACTCGAATAGCCGAATGATCAGAAAACTCCCCGAACGGTACTATCCTTTACTCCTGGCTGGGTTAGGCGTTTTGTTTTACCTCCCGTTTTTGGGCCACGTTCATCTCTTCGATTGGGACGAAATCAACTTCGCCGAATCGGCGCGAGAGATGCTCGTGACCGGGAATTACACCCGCGTTCAGATTGATTTTCAGCCATTTTGGGAAAAACCGCCGTTGTTTTTCTGGCTTCAGGCCGCAGCTATGCACGTTTTCGGCATTGGCGAGTTTGCCGCCCGATTCCCCAACGCCATGATGGGCGTGGTCACGTTGCTGACTCTGTTCTATATGGGCCGAAACCTGATTGATGCGCGGTTTGGCCTGATTTGGGCGTTGGGTTATCTCGGCTCAATTACGCCCCATTTCTACTTCAAAACTGGCATCATTGATCCTACATTCAACTACTTCATTTTTGTTGGCATTTGGTTTTTGTTTCGCCGTAACTTTCTGTTATCCGGGCTGTTGGTTGGGTTGGCGGTGCTGACCAAAGGCCCCGTTGGTGCGTTGTTGGCCGGGCTAACCTTCGTAAGTTTCTGGGCCATTGGGCGGTTTCGGCCCCTGTTTACCTGGCGAGACGCGCTGGTTTGGGTTGGCTGCGTAGCGGGCGTGACCTCGCTCTGGTTTGGGCCGGAGATTTTGCTCAATGGCCCCTGGTTTTTGGAGGAGTTTATCGCGTATCAAATTCGGCTTTTCTTGACCCCCGACGCGGGCCACGAGCAACCGTTTTATTACCATTTTGTGGTGGTGTTGGTGGGCTGCTTCCCGATGTCAATCTTAGCGATTCGGTATCTCGTTCCGTCGAAAAGTTGGCCATTTGCAGCGTCTGAGCGTTCAACCCGACAACCCGACAACACCCAGACGTTACATCTTTCTTTTTCGCGTTGGATGGTTTGTCTCTTCTGGGTGGTGCTGATTTTATTCAGCATCGTTCGTACCAAAATTGTGCATTATTCGTCGCTGGCCTGGTTCCCGGTGTCCTATTTGGCGGCTTATCACGCATATCAGCTCCTGACCGGAACAGTCAGGTGGAATCGCTGGCTCGCGGCTGGCCTGCTAATCATCGGCGGACTATTGGGATTGGCATTAACTGCCTTGCCGTTGGCCGGCATGAATGCCCGACTCCTGGCACCATATATCGAAGATGCATTTGTGGTGGGTAATCTGCGGGCTCCGGTGCAGTGGGTAGGGTGGGAGTGGGCTATCGGGGCGGGGTGGCTATTCGCGTTGATCGTCTGCGTGTTGCAGGTTAGGCGGGTTGGTTTCCGGGCGATTGCTGGTCTGTATGGCGCTACCGCCGTGATGCTTTGGCTGTATCTGGCGGTGGTGGTGCCCAAAATCGAGCAGTACGTACAAGGATCGGTGATTGCGTTTTACGAATCGAAACGGGGACAGCGCGTTATTGTTCAGCCAATCGGCTACAAAAGTTACGCCCATCTGTTTTATTTTCAGAAACAGCCCCCCGCCGATCCGCGTCTGCACGACGAAGACTTTTTGCTCAACGGCGCAATCGCCAAACCGATATTTTTGGTCACGAAAATTGACCGCGCCGACGACTACCGCAAACACCCGAATCTTATCCTGATAAAAGAAGAAAACGGATTTGTGTTTTTCCGGCGAAAATGACGGGCGGGAGGAAAAAGAATGCAGAAATGTTAGTGAAAGTCTGATTTTCAGCCAATTCCGTACCCGAATCAGTACACTGCACAAAACCAAAAAACCCATCGTCCTGATGATCAGAACAATGGGTTTCTGCTAAGTAGCGGGAGTTGGACTCGAACCAACGACCTCCGGGTTATGCTTACCACTACAATTTTCATTGCCACTAACCAACTGTTAGCGTTTGTGGTCTGGACTGTCTCTTCACCCTCGTCTAACTTCTTTCCGTTAGGGTGCCTGCCATTCAGTCTCTACACCTTCCAGCGATACTCTGCTGGCTTGGCTCGGGATTGCCGCACTACCGGGTTCCCCGAATTTGACAAGATACACGTAATCGTTTCCAATTACGCTGCCCACTCACATTGACTTCCAAGGTTTTAACCTCGCCAGCATCAACTTCGTGCAAGCTGAAACTGTTCTGTCGCTGTGGCATTGCTGAGCCCGACGAGCTACCAACTGCTCTATCCCGCGATATTGGACTGCAAAGGTAAGACTGTTTTCCAGAAAATCAATTACCTTTGTAGAAATAAATTTATCCCCGCCCGATTTTTATCAGTCAGGCGGGGCATTTTTTTCGGTATCCGTTGGGAATCAACGGCATAGATCACCTCCAGATGGAAATAGAAAACAATCCGGCTCCGCAGCCGGAGGCTCCGCCCGATACCCACCGGGCCGGGTTTGTCAGTATTGTCGGCAAACCCAACGTCGGCAAGTCAACGCTGATGAACCAATTAGTCGGTGAGCGCATCTCAATT
>JBBRUV010000151.1:0-11167 GCA_038247465.1 Cytophagales bacterium | reverse complement strand
CCCGGGTGCGAATCAAGGTGCGTTCAGCGAACATCAGGTCAAGATCCCCCGCGATGCGCCTGCTCCTCGCTGAAGATACCGCCAGTCTTGCCCGCAGCCTCGCCACTGGCCTCACCGAAGAGGGCTACACACAACCGACACCCATCCAGGAACAAGCCATTCCCACCCTGCTCGAAGGCCGCGATCTGCTCGGCTGCGCCCAGACCGGCACCGGCAAAACAGCCGCATTCTCGATTCCGATTCTCCAGTTGCTTTACGCCAAAAAGAACGAAACCAGCAGCGGGCGCGGCAACTGGCAGTGGAACAACGCCATTAAAGCCCTGATTCTCACGCCCACTCGCGAACTCGCCATCCAGATTGACGAGAGCATTGCCGCCTACGGGCGCAACACGGGTATGCGCCACGCCGTGATTTTTGGGGGCGTGGGTCAAAAACCCCAAACCGATGCCCTCAAACGCGGCATTGATATTCTGGTTGCCACGCCGGGCCGGTTGCTCGACCTGATGAGCCAGGGATTTGTGAACCTCAAAAGCATCGAATTTTTTGTGCTGGATGAAGCCGACCGGATGCTTGACATGGGATTTGTGCATGACGTAAAAAAGGTCATCGCGCAGTTGCCGTCGCGTCGGCAGTCGTTGTTTTTCTCGGCTACGATGCCGCCCGAAATCATTAAACTTGCCGGTACGATCCTGACCAACCCGGCCAGCGTGTCGGTTACGCCGGAGTCAACCACTGCCGAAACCGTTGAGCAGAAAATATATTTGGTTGAAGCCAACGACAAACGCGATTTGCTGGTGCAGTTGCTGAGTGCCAAAACCGTGAAAACAGCGCTGGTCTTTGCCCGCACCAAACACGGAGCCGACAAGATTGCCAAGTTCCTGAATCAGGCCGGTATCAAGGCCGATGCCATTCACGGAAACAAGGCCCAGAACGCCCGCCAACGCGCTCTTGCCAGTTTTAAAGATCAGACCATCACGGCCCTCGTTGCTACCGATATTGCAGCGCGCGGCATTGACGTGAGCAGTCTCGAACTGGTGATTAACTACGAATTGCCGAACGTGCCGGAAACCTACGTTCACCGCATCGGGCGGACGGGCCGGGCCGGAGCCAGTGGTCTCGCCGTGTCGTTCTGCGATACCGAAGAGCGCGAGTATCTGCGTGATATTCAGAAACTTATCGGTAAGTCGTTACCCATCGAAACCGACAATCCATTTGCGTCGAATAACCTGTCGTCGGTTGATAAACCAGCGCAGAAGTCGGCGGGCGGACAAAAAATGGCCGTTCCGGGGGGGCGGTCGAACAACGGGCGTGGCGGTGGTTCGGGCGGTGGTCGCTCGCAACAAAACAACGGACGGGGCGGTCAGAACAACGGACGCAGCGGTGGCGGAGACTCGCAGCGCGACGAGTTTGTGCGCCCTCCGCAGTCGCATCAGGCACAACCCCGGCAGGAGTCGGCACCAGTAGCGTCGCGGCCAGAAGGCCCGCGCGAAGGCACCCAACAACGCAGTCCGCGTCCGGCTGATCCGCGCACGGGTGGCCCACGCGGTGGTGGCGGGCCGCGCCCGGCTGCTCCGGCCCGGTCGAACGGTCGGCAAAATCGGTCGGGTGGTTCGGGGAGCGGCTACGGCGGTGGTTCGAGTGATCCGTTTTCGTATTGATTCACCTGCCGTTGCCCACTGAACCGTTTAGCTACTCCGTAATCGGAGCCGCTTTAACACCTCGGTTGGTTCGGTTGGTGGGTACGCAAATTCTGGTTCATCTCCTTGATGATGACCCACATCGGCGCGTTTCTGAAACGCCCGATGTGGGTTATTTTTGTGTGAGTTTGTCCGAAATCCTGGCAACCCAGGGCTGGCGGGTGGTGCATCTGTGGGACGATGTCTGGCAGCATCGGCCCGACGTGGTGCTGTCGCGGTTGCGGGCCTTGATGGGGGAGTCGGTGCGAACACCGGGGCGGGTTACGCAGGTGCGAAGGGTTGATAAACAAACCGCCGATGCCTTTCTGAGTGCCAATCATTTACAGGTATCGCTGACGGGCAAATACCGGTACGGGCTGTTTCTGCCGAATCGCTACTACCGGGTTTTGCCCGCCGATTTCGCGCCGGTGTTGCTTCCCGAAAACCAGGCCGAACTACTGGTTGCCGTTGCCACATTTGCCCATTCCCGCGTGTTTGCACGGGAAGCCGGGTCTCACCGTTCGTTTGAACTCTTGAGATTCGCTAATCTGCTGAATACCACCGTTGTTGGCGGCATGGACAAACTCCTGAAAGCCTTCGCTACCGACCATATCCCCGAACCCGGCACCACCGCCGACCTGATGACATACGCCGACCGTGACTGGTCTGACGGGCAAGGCTACAAACGGCTCGGCTTCGCGCAAATCAGCCACACCGAACCGATTCAGTTTTGGGTGAAACCCGGCGAATGGGTTCGGTATCCGGCTAATCACTTGCCCAATGATTTAACGGACTATGCGCCGGTCTGGAATGCGGGGAGTTTGAAATTTGTGCGACTAATTTCTGTTTTGTAACGATGCACGTTATCGGTGGCTGGCGTCGGAATAACAAACCACCTTTAGAATGACAACCTATTCGTCCAGCGTCGTCGCACCTAAGTTTCGGGTAAGCAGATGAATGATGCCCCAGGCCGTGAGGTAGGTGAAACCGCAGATGGTGAACAGCACATAATAACCCCCGGCGAGGTTGCCAGCCGCTTTGTAATTGTCTAATAAACTGCCCACCAGCATCGGAAACAGGATGCCGCCCAATGCCCCGGCCATGCCGCCAATGCCCACCACCGAACTAACCGCTTCTTTTGGAAACAGGTCGGAAGCCAGCGTGAAGACGTTGGTAGCCCACGCCTGATGCACCGCAACGGCCAGGCTCAACAGGCCCACCGCTACCCAGACGTTGGTGGCAAACTGCAATGTTATCACCGACAGCTCGACAACGGCAAACACCAGCAACACCGTTTTGCGGGCCTTTAGCACCGGCCAGCCGCGCTTGATGAGTGCCGACGAAACATACCCGCCCCCGATACTGCCGAGGGTGGTGGCGGTGTAAATAATCATCAGTTCCCAACTCGGTTTTTTGAGGTCAAGCGAAAACGTAGTCGAGAAATACGACGGTAGCCAGAACAGGAAAAACCAGTAGATCGGGTCAATAAGCCCTTTCCCGACGATCAGAACCCAGGTTTGGCGATACCCGAACAGGCTTGCCCAACTGATTTTGGCCCGACTGGTGTCGAGTTCGGCATCCTGCCCGGCCAGAATATAGTCGCGTTCGGGGGCAGAAAGCCGGGACTGGCGGGTGGGAATTTCGTAGAAAACGAGCCAGGCCGCCAGCCAGACGAAACCCAGCGCACCCGTAATCCAGAACACCGCCGGCCAGCCATAAAACTGCAAAATAACCGGCACCAGCAGCACCGCCACTACCACGCCGATGCTCGTGCCAGCATTAAACAGCCCCGTTGCCAGCCCGCGCTCTTTTTTCGGAAACCACTCGGCCACAGTTTTCACGGCTGCGGGGTAGTTGCCCGCTTCGCCTAAGCCAAGCGCAACGCGGGCCAGCCCAAACCCAAACGCGCTCCGCGCCAGAGCGTGAACCATCCCGGCCAGGCTCCAGATTATGATCATGACGGCGTAACCTATTTTGGTGCCAACCTTGTCGATAAACCAGCCCGACACCAGCAACCCCACTGCATAAGCCGCCGTGAACGCCATTACGATGCGGGCAAAATCGGTCTCCGACCAGGTAAATTCCTTTTCCAGAATGGGTTTCAACAGACCGATAATCTGCCTGTCGAGGTAGTTGATGGTGGTAGCAACAAAAACCAGAAAGACAATAAACCAGCGGTAGCGACCGGCAGTGGTCGTACCGACAGCGGTGGGGGTTTGGGAAGGGAGCATATCGGAAGCGGGTAAGTGGGTTATACAACAGACAGGTGATTGGGTAACTGGTTGACGAATTCGCCGAAGTGCGCTTTCAGGCCAGCCCAGTTTTTCGCTTCGATCAGGGCCGGGTCGAACAGGTGGCTGCCGATACCAACACCACCGGCTCCGGCTTTGAAAAACTGGGCCATGTTTGCCAGCCCGACTCCGCCGGTTGGCAACAGGTTTATCTGCGGCATCGGGCCTTTGAGGTCTTTGACGAAAGCTGGCCCCAGCGACGAAGCCGGAAAAACTTTCACCATAAACGCCCCCAATTCCCAGGCCCGATAAATCTCGGAAGGCGTGTAGGCTCCCGGAAAAATGGGGATGTCCTGTTTGACGCACGCCCGGATAATCCGCTCGTCCATAATCGGGGTGACGATGAACTGCGCCCCGGCGGCTACGGCTTTTTCCAGATCACGGGTTGTGCAGACAGTACCGGCCCCGATATTCAGGCCGTCGGCGTGGTGGTCGAGGGCCAGCCGGATCATGGCTTCGGCACCGGGCGTGTTCATCGTAATCTCAATCGTGGTCAAGCCGACTTGCCGGTAAACAGGCAGAATTTCAACTACGTCGTCAATGGTCAGATTCCGTACAATGCCGACCAGGGGCGCACGGGCGAATAACGATGCTGAAAAAAGGGGGTTGCTCATGGTTGGATCGCCTACGCGGACACTTGGTGTATGGCCTGATTTCGGTACAGGATCACCTGTCCCATGCTGGCGGCCCGGTCAATCAATTCGGCGGGTTTGGTGATGGTACGGGCGGTCAGGTTCAGCTCGTCAATCGCCAGTGCATAAAAAGCGGCCAACGTGCTGCCACTGCATAAAACCAACGGCCAGTTTTTTTCGGTGAGCAACGGTTGTAGCTCCGTTCCAATCACTAATCCGCTGAGATAGAACGCATTCTCGTTTTTGCTGAGTTTGTCGAAAAGCTGATTGGTTCTGATCGTAAATAGCCCGTGCAAAATACCCGACGATCTGGATTGGCGAACGCCCAACCTGAACGCCTGCACGTGAGCGGGCGAAAAATCGGTCAGGTTACTCAGGTCGAGCGAGTCTTTCAGAATGCTCTGATGGCTCATCAGGTTAAAAACTTCGCCCGTCATGTAGGTCGCAAAATCAACTAACTGCCCATCCTGCACCAACAGGTGCTTGGAGTGCGTACCGGGGAAAATAAAAATAGCCTTCGTTACTTCATAACCGGCTGTTTGCAACAACGCAATCAGGCCAATAAGCTGCGTTTCTTCGCCCCGCATCACATCCTGCCCGCTTCTCACCCCTGAAATCAGCAGGGTTTCGTGCGGAAAGTCAGGTTGTGCATCATAGTGCAGGATGCCCGCCTGACTGCCATCAAGGGCAAAAGGGAGGGGTGCATACGGAATTTCTTCCATCCCGATGGAAGACGAAGCCATGCCCGAAATGGTAACCGGAATGCCCGACAGGTTCATTGATACTTGCTGGGCCAGGGTCTGTATCTGCCGGGTTAGTTGCTGGCGGAAAAAGTAGTCTTTAGTCACGCCCTTCGGCTCGCCGGTTTTTTGCCAATCGGCAAAGGTACCGGCAACACCGGCTGGGGCGGTTAGTTCGCCGATACAGGTATAGGGGTTCGTATTGAGTAGTTGCAATCGAAAAAAAGACGTACCCCAGTCACAACACAGTAGGTAATTCGTCATTGGCTCGTTGGTTGAAGCGGTAGATGAATCATTCAGTTGAGCAGTTAGGTCGGGTTAGTTGGGCAGCGCGAAGGCGATGTATGAGCCGCCCGCTTTCAGGCCGTAGCGGGTGCCACCGGCGGCAATGGCAATGTACTGCCTCCCGTTGACGCGGTATGTGATCGGGGTGGCAAACCCACCGGCGGGCAGCGCGTACTCCCAAATAACTTTACCCGTTTTCCGGTCAAAAGCGCGGAATTTTTCGTCATACGTGGCGGCAATAAACAGCAACCCGCCCGCCGTGACGAGCGGCCCACCGTGATTCTCCGTTCCCGTCGGCGCAATCCCTTTTTTTCGCAGTTCGGGATATTCACCTAACGGCACCTGCCAAACGTATTCGCCGGTGTTGAGGTCAATGGCGTTGAGCGTTCCCCAGGGCGGTTTGATGGCCGGATAATTGTCGGCATCCCGAAACTGCGTGTTGCCGTTGTTCAGATACGGCGACTGGTACGGAAACCCGTTGGCCGGTGCCACCTTCGTTGTCATAACCGGCGAATGCTGCGCCGATGCGGAAGCCGTTGCGGGGTTCCCTTCTTTCTGATTCAGCAAAAACTGCACGATGGCTTCGCGGTCGGCTTCGGCGATATGGCCGAACGAGGGCATCCTACCCCGGCCCGTCATTAACAGGCTGTGTATCTGCTTTTTGTCCAATCGCTTACCTACGTCGGTCAGGCTGGGGTTGGCCTGCTGGGATTTCGGAACCTCTTGGCCGGGCATGGCGTGGCAAACTCCGCAGTTGGTCGTAAACAGGCTGGTTCCCCGCGTCAGGGCCACGCCCCCGGTTGGTTGCCGGGTATCGCGCATCTTCAGCCACCAGAGCATATTATTGCTGTTGACGTAGACAATCCCGTCGGGGTCGGCGGCTGTTCCGCCCCACTCGGCCCCGCCCCCCATGCCCAGCACTAAGGAGCCGGTTTCGTTGGGCAATATGAATTTGTTACCCTGCTGACTGTTCTGGAAACGATTCAGCACGTAGGCCCGGGCTTCGGGCGTTCGGTCGGTGAGGGTGGCTTCAGTTATAGTTTGGAGGCAAAACGGAGCCGGTTTGGTTGGCACGGGCTGGGTGGGCCAGGGCCGTTCGCCGGGCAGGGCGGGGCTGGTTGGCACCGGCACTTCGTTGACCGGAAACAGTGGTTTACCCGTTTCCCGATCCAGCACAAACACGTAGCCGTCTTTAGTTGCCTGGGCCACCGCGTCAATTTTTCGGCCATTGTGGGTCACCGTCAGCAGGTTGGGCGGGCAGGGCAGGTCGCGGTCCCAGAGGTCGTGGTGAACAGTCTGGAAATGCCAGATTCGTTTACCCGTCTGGGCATCGAGAGCAATCACGCAGTTGGCAAACAGGTTCTGCCCGGCCCGGTCTCCACCGTAAAAATCAACCGAGGGCGAGCCGGTTCCGGCAAAGACAAGGCCCCGTTTTTCGTCTACCACCATGCCCGCCCAGCAGTTGGCCCCGCCTAATTTTCGGTAGGAATCGGGCATCCAGGTGTCGTAGCCATACTCGCCGGGGAGCGGAATGGTGCGGAACACCCAGGCCAGTTGGCCCGTTCTCGCGTTGAACGCCCGGATGTTGCCCGGTGGCGCGTCGCCCCCTTCCGATACGGCCGACCCGACAATAATCAAATCGCCGAAAATAACACCGGGACTGGTGTTGCGGATGGACAGATTGGCCGTTTCGTGGCCCAGCGTTTGAGCATCGCCCAACCCCTCGTGCAAATCCACCACGCCGTTGGTGCCGAAATTCCGAATCAACGCGCCCGTTGTGGCATTGACGGCGTACAATTCCGGCCCCGACGAATACAGAATGCGCTTGTCTGCTCCGTCAGCCCAGTAGGTCACGACCCGCAACGGGTGAAACCGGGGCTGTTTGGCCGGGTCGGCGTAGGGGTTGAACCGCCAGCGTTGCTGGCCGGTGGCGGCATCAATGGCAAAAAGTTGATGGCGGGGCGTGGTGCCATACAAGACTCCATCCACCACAATCGGCTGGCACTGAATAGCCATACCGTTGCCAGAAGGGTCATTGTTTTCGCCCGTGTCGAACGTCCAGGCGGGTTGCAAACGAGCTACGTTCTGACTGTTAATCTGCGTCAGTGATGAATACCGATTACCCCCTGGATTCCCGCCGTAAGTTGGCCAGTCGTCACCGGCAGTTTTCGGAGTAAGCGGGGTATCAACGCGCTGAAAACCAAACCACAAGGGTAGCGTTCCGGCCAGTAGCCAACAGATAATAAGCCGTTTCATCAATTTGCTTTCTGGTAAAATTCGTACCGGATTGTCCATGCTGCGGTTTCGCCGGGAGCCACCTTTAGCCGAATATATGGCTCCGGGCAGGAAGTCGTGGCGCAGGCCCAATACACGAGTTTTTCGAGCGGTTGGTCAGCCGTGGCCCGCACACCCGCGCCGGTTTTCCCGTTTTTAATCCAAATGTCATAGTCGGCGCGCGTTGGGCCAAATCCCTGCAAACCGGCACTGTAAACGTATTCACCTTTGGCAACGGGCCGACTGTAAATCAGTTTATTGCCATCGGGTTTAATGATGTCACCGAAGCCTTTGCCTTCCGCCCTCACGGAGTAGGGGAAACTGATTTCAATACCTGGCCCGGTGGGTTCTCCGTCAATAATCCAGAAATTGTGGTTATAGACACTGGTTTCAATCGGTTTTTGACCTGTGTTTTTCAGGCGATGTTCCAGCACTAATTCAGGTTTGCCCTTCGTAAGTCGAACGGTTTTGGTATAGGCATAGCCGTAGCCTGTTTTGTCGGTCAGGGTGTGCGTAAACGCCACGGCCTGACCGTTTTTCAGGCGTTTCACCGTTCGCGTACCGTAATCCAGCACGGCGTAGTTGGTGGCAAAACTGTAGTCCCGGTCGTCGGGGCGGGTCAAAACGCCCACCCCGATTTTCACGAATGACTCACCCGGTTTGGCATTGGCAAATCCTAACGCAACGAACTCTTCTGCTGGCCCGTTGATGGCATCGTGGGTTCTGGGGTTGTAGGTCTCAAACCACTGATTCACAAAGCTATGCCCCGCATAGTCGAGGTTTTTAAACGCCCCCGTCCAGTCGAAACGTGTACCCCGGTAGTAGCCCTGCGCCGTGTCGGGCAGATAGAGCGTCGTCTCGATGAGTCCATTTGACAACTGCACCTGTGGCGGGTTGTCGGCTGGTTGGCTACCGATAAAAATCCACAGGATAAGGAAACTAAAAAGTAAAGTTCGTTTCATGGATTCATTTGTTTACCAATCCACCACCGACCCGTCGAGCGCGTTATAGCTTTCCGGGTTTTTCCAGTCATGCCCGATTTTGTCGGCCATCAGCTTGTCATCCAGTTCGATGCCTAAGCCTGGTCCGGTCGGGATCAGCACCGTACCATCTTTTTGGAGTTTGAAGGGGTTTTTGAGGTAGCCTTCGCCCAGCGTCACCTGCTCCTGCACCAGAAAGTTAGGGATACTGGCGGCTAACTGAAGGCCCGTCGCTAAGGAAATCGGGCCCATCGGGTTGTGCGGGGCAATGGGCACATAATAGGCTTCGGCCATGCCCGCAATCAGCCGTCCTTCGGTGATGCCCCCGGCATGGCACAAATCAGGCTGGATGATGCTGGCGGCTTTTTTTTCTAAGATTTCGCGGAAGCCCCACTTCGTAAAAATCCGTTCGCCGGTGGCGATGGGCAGGTGCGTTCCCCGCGCAATCTCAACCATCATGTCCACGTTTTGCGCCTGGCAGGGTTCTTCAATAAACATCGGCTGATACGGCTCCAATTCTTTTATCAGCACCTTCGCCAACTGGGGCGAAATGGCTCCGTGAAAGTCAATGGCAATGTCCATGTCGGGCCCGCCCGCATCGCGCAGGGAGGCAAAATTGTCGATGGCATACTTCACAAAGCGCGGGTTTTCGACGATGTTAGCGGGGTTTTTCTTCGCCACGCCGGTCTTAATCACGGTGTAGCCTTCCTTCACCCGTTGTTTCATATCGTCGGCGGTGCTGGCCCGGCCATAGACCCGAACGCGGTCGCGGGTGGGGCCACCGAGGAGTTCATAGATCGGTACGCCGAGCAACTTGCCCTTGATGTCCCACAGGGCCTGGTCAATGCCACTCAGCGCACTGGTCAGAATGGGGCCACCCCGGTAGAACGCATGGCGGTAGATGGCCTGCCAATGATGCACCACCTGCCGGGGGTCTTTCCCGATCAGATACGGTTCTACCTCCTTGATGGCGGTCTGGATGGTCAACGCCCGCCCTTCGAGCAGCGGTTCGCCGAGACCAATCACGCCCGCGTCGGTGTGGATTTTCAGGAAAATCCAGCGCGGCTTGACTAAGAATGTTTCGAGCCGGGTGATTTTTACCTTACCATAATCCCGAAACGGTTCGGGTTTGGCGGCATACGATGATTCGGGCAGCGTCAGGCTAAGGCCCGTGCCGGCCAGCCCCAGTACCGACTGGATAGCCGACCGGCGGGAGAGGTTTGTTTTCATGGTCTGATGATGGTTCCGTCGGCTTTACGAACCTGCCAGTTCGATTTGGTGCTGATGGGGTATTTGGCGGCTTCGGTTTCGTTGATATCCACGCCTAAGCCCGGCACCTCGTTTACCGACATATACCCGTCTTTCATGGTTGGACATCCTGAAAAAACGGCCAGCATCTTGTCCGAAAAACTCACCGCTTCCTGAATCCCGAAGTTCCAGACCGCCAGGTCAATGTGGGCGTGGGCCGCGTGACCCACTGGTGACACATCGCCCGGCCCGTGCCAGGCGGTGCGGATGTTAAACCACTCGCCCAGCCGCGCTACCTTCATGGCGGGCGTAATGCCGCCAATCTGCGAGACGTGACACCGGATAAAATCGAACATCCGGTTTACCATCGGCTCCTTAAACTCGTTGACGTTGTTGAAGAGTTCGCCCATCGCAATCGGCACCGTCGTGGCCTGCCGAAGTTGGTTGAACCACTCCATGTTTTCGGGCGAAAACGGGTCTTCGATGAAAAACGGGCGGTATTCTTCGACCCGCTTAATCATGTTGATGGCATCAATGGGTTGCACCCGCTCGTGAATGTCGTGCAACAGTTCAATTTCGTCACCGCACCGTTTCCGCACCACCTCAAACATGGCTGGAACGGATTTTAGATACACCCGCTCATTCATGTACTGATCGGTTTCCATGCCGAAGCCCGCCGTTTTGAAATCGGGTTTTTGGGTCAGACTGCCCACCGCGCCGTAGCCGCCCTGCTGAATACGAATGTGTTTAAAGCCTTGACTCATAAGCCGTTGAACGTCGTCAGCAACGGCTTCGGGCGTGGTGCCACCGGCGTGGCTATAACACGGAATCGCAAACCGGGCCTTGCCGCCCAGCAGTTGATGCACCGGCATTCCGGCCCGTTTGCCTTTGATGTCCCACAACGCTTCGTCGAGACCGCTGAGGGCGTTGTTCAGCACTGGGCCGTTGCGCCAGTACGAACTCACGTAACATGCCTGCCACATATCCTCAATATTGTCAACGTCGCGGCCCGTACAAAACTCGTTCAGGTAAGTATTGATG
>JBBRUV010000150.1:0-11182 GCA_038247465.1 Cytophagales bacterium | reverse complement strand
GGAACCCGCGATTCCACAGAGCAACGCGGGTTCCCCCCCCGCGATTCCGCAGAACAACGCGGGTTCCCCCCCGCGATTCCGCAGAATAATGCGGGTTCCCCCCCGCGCTACTACGCACAAATGAAGCCCGACGTTTGGCCGGGCTTTATTTATTTGACAACCTGCGGCTTACTCCCGCACAATCTTCACTGTTTCCTTTTTCTCATCCATACTCACCGTCAGCACATATACTCCCGCCGACTGGTCCGACTTGATGATGACCGTGCCGGATGTTGACGTTGTGAACGTTTGGGCGCGGCAAACCGGGGCTAAAAACAGGGCAAGGGCCAGTAATAGGGCCGTAAAAACATGGAGAAAGACTACCCGGAGCCGGGTAGCAGAGACTGGTGCAGACTGGATCATGTAATGAGTGAATGACTTTTGTACAAAAGTAAGCATCATGCAAGATTTAGTTGCAAACCGCCCCAGGCTGTTTGTCAGGTGGTTGCAACGACAAACAGGTTGGGGCGGTTTGGGACATTTGCGGTACTTTTGCCAAATATTTATTGGTTAAAACACCCTTCCTCCTTATGTCTGTTCTGACTGCCCCGGCTCCGGCCAAATCTGATCTGCAACACCTGCTGGGCTTGCCCGTGATTGTAGCGGCCCTCGGTTATTTCGTTGATATTTATGACCTGTTGCTGTTCAGCATCGTGCGGGTTCCCAGCCTGCGGGACCTCGGCCTGACCGATGCCCAAATCTCAACCACCGGGGCCACCATCCTGAACTGGCAAATGGGCGGTTTGCTCCTCGGCGGTATCTTGTGGGGCGTTCTGGGTGATAAGCGCGGGCGGCTGTCGGTGCTGTTTGGCAGCATCATCACCTATTCTATTGCCAACATCGCCTGCGGGTTCACCAAACAGATCACGTTTATGGAACCCACTGATTACTACGCTGTTATGCGGTTTGTGGCTGGTGTCGGGCTGGCGGGTGAGCTGGGCGCGGGCATCACGCTCGTGAGCGAAGTGCTGCCAACCCGGTTGCGGGCCATCGGCACGTCGCTCGTGGCCGGCATCGGGCTGTTTGGGGCAGTGGTGGCCTACTTCACGGTTAAACTGTTTAATTGGGAACTGGCGTTTTTCGTCGGTGGTGGACTTGGTTTCGGGTTGCTGCTGCTGCGGGTCGGCGTAATTGAGTCGGGGATGTTTAAAGGGCTGGCCGATCAGAAACACGTGGTAAAAGGTGATTTTTTCTCGTTCTTCACCAACGCCAACCGCCTGAGCCGCTACCTGAAATGTATCGGAATGGGCCTGCCGACATGGTTCGTTATCAGCATCTTAACCACGTTCAGCAACGAGTTTGGCACGGCCTTTGGCATCAGTGAACCCATTCAGCCGGGCCTTGCCATTATGTGGTGCTATGTGGGCCTGGCAACGGGCGACATTGCGAGCGGATTTTTGAGTCAGGCGTTGCAATCGCGCATCAAAGCCGTTTCTATTCAGATGGGTTTCACGCTCATCATCAGCCTGATTTATCTGTTTTCGGGCGTTAAAAGTGCCGCCGTGTTGTATGGCCTTTGTGGGTTGCTGGGTTTTGGCATCGGCTACTGGGCCATGTTTGTGACCATCGGCGCCGAGCAGTTCGGCACCAACCTCCGGGCCACAGCCGCCACCACCGTGCCAAACATGGTGCGGGGCATGGTGATTCCGATGACCGGCAGCTACTTAGCCCTGAAACCCGCCCTGACCACCACCGGGGCCGGGGCTGTTGTGGGCGCAGTTTGTTTTGTGATTGGCTTTTACTGCATCCTGACCATTCCTGAAACACACGGTAAGGAACTGGATTATCTGGAAGTGTAGAGACGCATAATTGCGTCTCCTGATTTAGGAGTACCATACAGGTAGAAAGTCTGACTTTTGTCGCACCAAACAAAGTGCTGTTTATCGTGTCAAGCCGGTGCGGGGAGCCGCCGTATCTAATCACCACCGCGCTGACGGAGATGATGATCGAGCCGAATCAGGCCGAAAAACTCGAAGACGACATTGATGAAGCCATCTGGGAAGAAATCGAAACCACGATGCGCCATCAGGGGCGGGCGTCAGTCAACTTTCTGTCGCTGATGGGTTTAGGCGGTATCATGGCAACGGTCGGTATTCTGGCCGGTTGCAGCTTTGTTTTCTGGATCAAGCAGCGGTTTTTCCACCAACGGCGACCTATTGAGTGAACGGCGGGAGGACAGGATGTTGAAAATAGGCTACTTTTGGTTTTTACTGAAACCAGTCTGTTCGTGCAAACTACCACCGTCGCCAACCCTTACCGCGTTCTCTTCACACTGCCCGTTATTGCCTGCGCCCTCGGCTTTTTCGTGGATGTGTATGACCTGCTGATTTTTAATATCGTGCGCGTTCCCAGCTTAGAATCCCTGGGCCTGACCAAAGCCCAAATCTCGACCCAGGGAGCCTATATTCTCTACGGTCAACAGGCAGGCTTGCTCGTAGGCGGTATTTTGTGGGGGATCATCGGTGATAAACGGGGCCGGATTGCGGTGCTGTTTGGTAGTATTATCACGTATTCGCTGGCAAATCTGGCTTGTGGGTTTGTCCAATCGGTGCCGGTATATACCGTGTTGCGGTTTGTGGCTGGCGTGGGCTTATCGGGCGAATTGGGTGCGGCCATGGTGCTGGTGGCCGAAATCGTGCCGAAAGCGGTGCGTAGTTACGGCTCGTCGGTGGTGGCGGGTATTGGCTACCTCGGCGCAGGGGTGGCCTATCTGACGCAGGAATTTTTCGACTGGCGGACGGCCTTTTTTGTGGGTGGCGGCATGGGCCTGGCGTTGCTCGTGTTGCGGGCCAGCGTGTTCGAGTCGGGGCTGTTCGACACGCTCAAAACCGAACAAAACACGGTGGAGCGTGGCAATTTTTGGCATTTTTTCAGCAGTTGGCCCAACGCCCGGAAATACCTCCGCTGCGTGGCTGTTGGATTGCCGACGTGGTTCATCGTCGGGATTTTAGCCACGTTCAGCAACGAATTTGGCGAGGCAATGGGGATTCTGGAACCTGTGAAACCGGGTCAGGCGGTGATGATGATTTACGTTGGCCTGGCCGCCGGTGATCTGCTGTCGGGGCCATTTAGCCAGTGGTTGCAGTCGCGGAAATGGGCTATCATCTGGCTTTTGCTGTCGAGTGCAGTGCTGGCCGGGGTGTTTTTATTCGGGGGCATCCGGTCGGCCCAAACGCTGTATTTGGTGTGCGGCCTGGCGGGTTTCTGCACGGGCTACGTTGCCATGTATCTGACAATGGTGGCCGAACAATACGGCACTAACCTCCGGGCAACCGCCACCACGTCGGTGCCGAGTATTGTGCGCGGACTGGTTATCCCGATGACGTTGTTGTTTCAGGCCCTGAAACCGGCAGTTGGCAAGTTGGTTGGCGCGGCTGTGCTGGGTGTGCTGGTGTATGCCCTGGCGTTCTGGTCGTTGAGCCGGATGGACGAGACGTTTGGCAACGAACTGGCGTTTGTAGAAGAATGAACCTATTGCCATTCGCCGAACGCGCTTTTGCCGATGAGCGTAAACTTCTGGATTACTGCCCAAACCCAGATCATTCGATTGGTAAACACAAAGCGCACGTATTCGCTTCGGTATTTGGCATTATGCTCGAAAATTGGACTGAATTATATGGTTGATTTTCTGGTGGAATATGGAGGATGTTCGGCTCCTGTTCGCAGCAGTTGGATTATACACGACGACGAAGACTTCCGCGTTTGACAAGTTGTTACATCACCGATTAATTGAGCGAAAACATGGATATTCTTGAACTGCACGATGTTGTTACGCTGACAAAAGCGTTACCTGCCGAAAATTTACGCCGGGGCGACGTCGGCGTAATTATAGACATTGGCCCTGATAGCCAGTATCTTCTGGAGTTTACGGACAAAAATGGTAAGACACTGGCAATGCCGACTGTCTCTGCAAACGATATGATGAAGGTTTATTTAGAAACCGCCTTAATTGGTTAGCAGACAATGCCTAAACGGACTAACCCCGGCGAATTTCAGTCCTGGCAATCGGCCACCGAACTCACGGCGGGCGTGGTGGACAAGCGCAACCACAAACGCGCCGATGCCAAACGCAACCGTCGAAACCGGCACTACGTCAAGCTCGTTATCCGCGAACGGCTCGACGATTTGCACGGCCACGACGACTGACAGCGTTCTATCTTTACGGTCGTTTTTCCCCGTTTATTCATGCGTTTTTCTCTGTTGATTGTCGCGGCCCTGTTGTCGCTCCCGGTTTTGTTGAGTCGTTGTGCCCAGGTTGCCCAGCCGCCGGGTGGCAAAAAAGACACCCTTGCGCCGGTGCTGACGCGCTCGGTGCCGATTAACCGGGCCACCAACTTCGCCGGGCAAACTATTCTGCTCGAATTTAACGAGTACATCAAAGCCGAGAACCTCCAGCAGAAACTCTTGATTACTCCGCAGGATAGTAATACGTTCACTCTCAAAGAATTGCCAACGGCGTTGCGGCTGAATTTCAATAAACCGTTCAAACCCAACACCACCTACACGCTCAGTTTTGCCGATGCCATTCGGGATGTGACGGAGCGAAACGTGGCAAAAAACCCGAAAATAGTTTTTAGCACCGGCTCCTTCATTGACTCGCTTGGCACAGGCGGGGTTGTGACCGATGCCGAAACCCGCAAGCCAATTCTGGGTTTTGCCGTTGGCCTGTTTGAACCAACCGATACGCTGCCCATCAATCGCAAACGCCCCACCTACTTTGCCCGCACCGACAGCAACGGCGTGTATCAGATCGAAAACATCAAGGCCGGGCGTTACACCGTGTTCGGTTTTCAGGATGCCGACTTAAATCTTGTTAATAATCAACCCGGTGAGCGCGTAGCCTTCGCCGATTCCATTTTATACTTAGGCCAAACCCAACGCGACTCGCTGCTAAATGTAGATCGGAACATTGCGGGTGTGAATCTGGTGGCGTTTGGGGCATCGCTGAAACCGCGCATTACCCGGCGCGAACGCACCGACGAGGTTATGGGCTTTGAGTTGAGTGGGGGCGTGGCGGCTTATTCGCTGAAAATCACCGGCGTAGCCAACACCACCGCCGGTAGAGCCACGACCGACACGCTGGTGTCGTTTCAGGAATCGCCGACGATGATCCGGGTATTCAAACAACCCGACCGCTTGCCCGGCGACACTGTTTACGTAGCCCTGTCGGTGAAAGACTCGGTGGGCAACACCACTGATTTTAAGGAGCGGGTTTATTTTTCACCCCTCAAAACCCGCGCCCGCGACCGGCGGCTCCTCACCGCCGAGGTGCTGCCCGCGCCCGGCACGAGTATTGACAACAGCCCGGCTTCGTTCACGCTGACGTTTAACAAGCCCGTAAAAACGTTTAATCCGGCGTTGGTCAGCATCTTCAAATCAGACAGTACCAAGATTTTGCCGCTCGATTCAATGGCGTTTCGATGGAGTAATAACTTTGCCCGGCTTGCGATTACGAAACGCGCCAACCTGGCCGATACGCTCACGCTGTTCCTGAAAAAAGGCGCGTTTGTGAGTGTGCAAAACGATACTCTGCCCCGCCAACGGCTCCGCTACCGGATCAATGAACCCGATAGCTACGGCATGATTTTGGGCAAAGTGACACGCCCGGAGAAGAATTTCATTGTTGAGTTGCTTGATGAAAAATACCAGGTCATCCGGTCAAGCTACAACACGCCGAGTTACACCTTTGCCCGGCTGCGACCCGCCCGGTATCGGGTCAGAATCGTGATTGATACCAATGGGAACAAACGGCGCGACGTGGGTAATATCCAGAAACGAATCCAGCCCGAAACCGTAATTTATTACCCCGGCGACAAAAATGGGTTTGTGCCGGTGAAGCAGGACTTCGAGATTGAGGTGGATTTTTGAGTTTGCCACCACCAGACGTTCACCTTTATGCTTCTTTTCCCCGAAACCCAATCACGCCCCCCATTGTAACAAAGGCCGATAAAATTACCGTAACCAGCAAAACGCCGGGCGGAAATCCGTTGATGGTGAGCGTTTTAGGGATATTGAGGTAGAGCAAAATTGTGACTAAACCACGCGGGGCAATGTAAACTAACGGGTTTAGCGCACCCCGAAATGCCAGCCGCAGCGTGATAAACCGCACGCCCAGAATAGCCCCCACAAACAAAATACCCACCACCCAGGCATCAATGTCGGCCAGCACAGTGAGGTCAGCGGCATAGCCGAAAAGCAGAAAAAAGAACGTTCTGACCACAAATGACCCTTCGGCAGTAAGATTTTTGAGTTGATCGAATTCTTTCTCAAACAGGTCGTTTTTCAGGATTTGATCGAGCCGTCCGCGAACAAATAATTCAGTGTTATTGAGAAACAGGCCAAAGACCAGAATCAGCAGCAGCGACGACAGGTGATTGACCTCAGCAATGCCGTAAACGAGCAGCAACACCGAAATGATGGGCAAAAACTTGACCGGGTGACTGATGCGGCCAATCAAAAACAACAGCCCAAAACAGCAGATGACCGATACAACGGCCATTACCACCGTGTCGCGCAGGAATGAAAAACTGGCCGTCCAGACTGACCCCTGCGCGGCCAGCAAAAAGTTGAACCCCGTTACGCCAATGATACTGGAAAAGGCGGTTTCGTAGGTCAGAAATTCGCGTTGCTCGCCCGACAGCGTGTTGCTGCTCAGGGCGGCCCGTGCGCTACTGATGACGGCAAAGGGTAATGAATTGAGCAGACAACGGTAAAATGTTTCTTCGATAAGCAGATACATCACACTGGCAATCAATAGGTCGGTGAGTGCAATGGTCGAAAAAGCCATTAGGGCCGTTCTGCGAATCAGGCCAAATTTTTCGGGCGGAAGTTCTAAATCCAGCGCACCTTCCAGCACAATCAGAATCAGGCCGAGGGTGCCGAGAGCCGATAACGCCGGGGCCACCAACGGAATCTGCACGTCGAAATAGCCGCTGATCCAGCGCGTAACGATGCCCAGCAGGAGCAGCAAAATCACGGAGGGTGTTTTGATGCGGCTGCTGAAGAGGTCAAAGCTGTATGAGATTAATACGGCCAGGCTCAATCCGATCAGTAAATAGGCTGAATCCATAAGTACAGTTTGCGCAGGGCGGCCTGTGCCGTTCGTAGTTTATACAGGGTGGCCTGTGCCGTTCGTGGTTTCTGGCGACTAAACTACAAACTACAAACTAAATCAGTGGCAATCTTAGCCGAATACAGGCACAACGGAATGCCTCCGCCGGGGTGAACACTGCCGCCCACAAAATAAAGATTTTCAAACTCGTGCGAGAAATTGGCGTGGCGCAAAAAAGCCGCAAACCGATTGTTGCTGCTGTTGCCATACAAGGCCCCCTGCGAGCTTGACGTGCGGCTTTCGATGGTGCGCGGGTCCAATACTGATTCTGTTTCGATGAGCGCACCAACGTCGGTGCCGAGGGCGCGGCTCAGTTTCTGGATCACGTTTTGCCGGGAGCGGGCCATGAGCGCGTCCCAATCCTGGCCGGTATTGTTGGGTGCGTTGAGCAGAATAAACCAGTTTTCGCAACCGGGAGGTGCATCGGTGGGGTTGTGTTTGCTGCTAATGTTCAGATACACCGTTGGGTCATCGGGCAGAGTTTGCTGCCCGAAGAGTGCGGCAAATTCGGCCCGGTAATCATCGCTGAAAAAAATATTATGCAGCCCTAACTCGCTGAATTGCTGGCGAATACCCCAGTAAAAAATAAGCCCCGAACTTGATTTTGGTTGTCGCAGAATCCGCTCCGGCTGGCGGGCGTTGGGCAGGAGTTTGCGGAATGTACTGACCACATCCATGTTAGAGATGACCACATCGTAGTTTGTAGCTTGTGGTTTGTGGTTTGTGGCTCGTCCCTCAACACTATAATTAAGGGCCGTTATTCGTCTTTTGTTAGTTTCTAAAGCCGTAACGCGGGTATTGAAATGGAACGTCACGCCCAGGTCCTGCGCCAGTTTGACCAGGCTGTTGGTGATACTGACCATGCCCCCGTTCGGGAAAAACGTGCCGATGTTGTATTCCAGGTGCGGAATAATATTGAGCGTGGCCGGAGTTTGGTACGGGTCAGAACCGTTATAGGTGGCGTATCGGTTAAATAACTGCACGAGTTTAGGGTGATTAAACCGGCGTTCGTTCGCGCTGTTCATGGTGCCAAACACGCCCAGTCGGGGCAGATTGAGGTAGCCGCGCAGGGCATCGCGATTAAGCCAGGTTTCGGCTTTATGCAACGAA
Organism: Cytophagales bacterium; assembly: GCA_038247465.1. Classification (GTDB taxonomy): domain Bacteria; phylum Bacteroidota; class Bacteroidia; order Cytophagales; family Spirosomataceae; genus JBBRNH01. The sequence continues at coordinate 2,922 of JBBRUV010000150.1, read as the reverse complement.
CGGTGCAAAAACAGATTGGCCGTGATGTCGTATTTCTCCGCGCTGTCGCGCAGGTGGTCGGTGACGTGGGCGGCTGATTCACCAAACGTAGTTTCAACGTCGCGGGCAAAACGGTCGGCATCGGCCCAGGCGGTCAGGCGCGTGTGGTCGTCCCAAACATACCGGCATACTTCGTCAAGTTGCTGATACTGAAAGTAGTCGGTTGGGTTTTTACCCGCCAGGGCAAACAGTTCATCAATGAGTTGCGGCATTGTAAACAGCGACGGCCCGGCATCAAATCGGTACGTTTTGCCGTCGGGCCGGGTGTGGCCAAAGGTCGAGAGTTTGCCACCGGGGTAGGCGTTGGCTTCAAATACAGTAACGGTATAGCCCTTTACGGCCAGCCGGATAGCAGACGCAATGCCCGCAATGCCGGCCCCGATAATGGCAGCAGATTTGTTCATATTAGTAACGAGGCTGATAAGGGCAAAAGCCGTTGTTTGTTCGAGACTAAAGCCCCCTGTTTAGGGGCAGTCCGATGGGTCGGTTAGGGGTAGGGCAGTTTCGGATGGTTTCTTATTTTCGTGCGTAATAAAACAGTGATGTACTGGCCGTATTTGCAGGGCGTTCGCTGCTGGTGAAAAAGCCTTTTGCATCTTTATCGAAACAAATGGCCTCGCCTTGCGGCTCCAGCCGATACGCCAATTGGCGACCCGCCGTGCTTTGCAGCGCATCGGCAACGGTTTGGCCCGCGTTGCGTTTCCAATAATAAACGCCGGTGTATGTCCGCACCAAAATTTCGGTGCCATCGGGCGAGATAGCCGCACCCGTCACCACCGAAATCGGAATTTCGCCGAATGCCTGGAGCGTTGTGACAACGTTGATATTCTGCGGATAACCTAACTTGTAGAGCCGCACTTTTGTTTCGCGCTTGCTGATTATCCAGACATCAGACGTTTGCGGGTCAACAAACATCGCTTCGGCATCGCGGGGGCCATCGGGATACGTGTAATTAATCCGTTCGACGGTACCGATTTTTTCGGTCAGGGTTTTCGGTTCGGCAAAGCGGTAAATCTGGCAAGCAGGCCGCACGGCGTTGTTGTCGCCAATGTCGCCCAGATAAATATAGTTTATACCCGCCGTTGGCCCCGGCCCCATCGCCATGTCTTCCCAATCTGTATTCTGGCTGTTTGGCACGGCAGCCCGGCCCTGGGTTTTGCCATCATGGCCCAACAAAACCAGTTCGGTGGGGTTTCCACTGTCTTCTTCGAGCCATACGTGGCCGGGCATCGAGCGGCTGTCGGCCATGCCTGATACTTCGTCGGCGGTGCCGGGGGCAATTATGGCCTGGGTGGGCTCGGTGGCAAACTGGGCTTCACCGGCTCCCGGCGACAGTTTGTCGCAGGATGAAACGGACAAAAAAAGAGTTGCGGTACTCAGAATCAGAAACGGACGCATAACGAGACAGAGCGGTTGATATATCAACGTAACGAAAACAAGGCCAAAAAGGGCATTGACGTTGAGTGAATATGTGCTGTGCTGGTTATTATCTTCAAAACAAGTAGAGTGTTCAGGAAAAAACTCAGGATATTGTTTTAAAATGTCCTTGAATAAGTAAATCCGTTTAGTATCTGTCTTGGATAAAGTAAGTTAGTGCCTGTATAAGTGCCAAACCAACTTAATTAAATTTCTATGATGAACAGTTACGTTCGACGGACGGGGCAGTTGCTCGTTCTACTGGTGGGAATTTTTCTCAGCCAAACAGTGATGGCGCAGGAATTGCGCGTCACAGGTAAAATTACCGACACCGAAACCGGGGCCGCCGTGCCGGGTGTCAACGTAGTGATCAAAGGCACCAACCGGGGCGTAAACTCCGATGCCGATGGAAACTATACCGTTAACGTGCCAAACGCCAAGAGTGTGCTGGTGTTCTCATTTGTGGGCTATAACCGGCAGGAAGCCACCGTTGGTAACCGCTCGGCAATCAACGTGGTGCTGTCGCCCGATGCGAACTCACTGTCTGAGGTAGTGGTAACGGGTTATGCCGCCCAAAACAAACGCGACATTACGGGGTCGGTTTCGGTGGTTGACGTGAAGGAGATCAGCAAGGTGGCTGCCTCGAACATTGCCGATCAGTTGCAGGGTCGGGTGGCTGGCGTAACGGTTAGCTCATCGGGAGACCCCGGTAGCGCGGCCTTTGTGCGTATACGGGGTATTGGTACGATTAACCAGAACGAACCGCTCTATATTATTGACGGGGTGCCGGTGCAGAACGAATCGAACTTGAACTTTTTGAACCCGAACGACATCGAGTCTATGCAGGTGTTGAAAGATGCGGCTTCTGCTTCAATTTATGGCTCGCGGGCGGCTAACGGCGTAATCGTGATTACGACCAAAAAGGGCAAGGCCGGTTCATCAAAAATCAATGTGGACGTGTTCACGGGTACGGCTTCTCCGGGCAAATACCCCGTCTTGGCAAACCCGCTCGAATTGCAGAAAATTCAGCAGGGTTTAGCTCTTGGAGCGGGTCAGGTATATACCACAAATACGTATCCGTTGGTGAACGGTCAGTTTGTATTGCCAGATTTCTTTGTGCGGCAGAGCGCAGCCGCCGGTGGTTTTGCGGGCGGTGTGCTGGCTGGAGACCCCCGCGCTGATCCAAGCAAATATTTTTTAAACTCAGACCCAACGGCAGATGCCAGCCTAAACTACCTCATTGCGCCGACTAACAAGAACGGTACGGATTGGTTTCGGGAGGTCTTTAATCCGGCGCAAACCACGAGCCTGCAAATCAGCGGGTCGGGTGGCTCTGAGAAGGGAAATTATTTCTTTAGTGGCAACTACTAAGTAGTTGAACTGAAATAATCACTGTTAAACTACAGCGAAATCAATCTTGTACTTTTTTCCAAAATTGATAAAAATATCATTTAGCTGCTCCTGTAT
>JBBRUV010000149.1:0-11197 GCA_038247465.1 Cytophagales bacterium | reverse complement strand
GAAGTCGTGATTCTAACTGCAAAAAATTGATTTCCGAAAAAGAAGCCCCCAGAATCGGGTCAGTACCTTCGTTCGTGATGTAGCCCGTTACGTCGCGACTGGTCAAAAAATGCCCTTCTTCGGCCCCATCTATCCGAACCACAATGCTTCGGCACTGTTTCTGCCCTTGCCGAACATCGGTAAACGCGATCAGGACCAGCAATGCCGTGCCGGTTGCCAGTGCGATTAGCCAGGAAACAAAACGGGTCTTATTGCCGAACATGAGCGTAGTCAGTTTGGAGATAATTGGGTTTTAAGAATTGGTAAAAGTGTGTCAATATCTCCCGCGCCAATTGTTACCAATAACCTAGGACTCAGGGCATCTATAACGGTAATCACTGTTTGTTTGGTAACGCGTTGCTTATGAACAGATGTAATGTTACGAAAAATAATGTCTGATGTCACCCCAGCAATTGGTAATTCGCGTGCGGGATAAATATCCAGAAGTAATACATGGTCAGCAAGTGATAAACTTTCGGCAAAGTCGTCGGCAAAATCACGGGTGCGGCTGAATAGATGTGGCTGAAAAATGGCCGTTAATTTCCGGTCAGGATACAGTGCTTTTACTGACGACAGAAACGCTCGGATCTCGGTAGGATGGTGGGCATAATCGTCAATCAGGATAACTTTCTCGGTTTTTAGATGGTATTCAAATCGTCGTCTTACGCCCCGGTAGGTGTTTAGCCCGGCCCGAATAGCATCGGGTCCCAATCCCACTGCGAGAGATACTGCCCCGGCAACTACGGCATTTTCAACATTGTGAAAGCCGGGCATTGTTAGCCGGATGTTGGCGATTTTACCCACCGGATGTACCAGATCAAACACAAAACAAGCATCATCAATGTGCAGATTTTGAGCGAAATAATCACCGGATTCCAGTGAATACTGGAGCGTCCGGGCCGTTGCGAACTCGGCTAAACCCAATCCGATTTTCTGGAATAATTGCCCGCCCGGCGTTATCTGCGCAACATAATCGGCGAATGATTTCAGCAGTGAATCGCGGTTGCCGTAGATATCGAGATGATCGGCATCGGTTGAGGTGACGATGGCAAATTGCGGGAAGAGCGTCAGAAACGAACGATCAAATTCATCGGCCTCAACCACACAAATCACCGATTTAAGATCATCGGTCGGCTCATTAAGCAGGAAATTAGTACCGTAATTCTGCGCGATTCCACCCATAAAAGCCGCGCAATTCACGCCCGCATAGCGCAGAATGTGGGCCACCATTGACGATGTCGTAGTTTTTCCGTGTGTGCCGGCCACCCCGATTGTGGTCATCTGCCCGGCCAGCAACCCCAGCACCTGCGACCGTTTCTGAAGCGTAAAGCCGGTTTCGTTCAGGTAAACATACTCGGCGTGCTGAACAGGCACGGCGGGCGTGTAAATAACCAGCGTCTGCGCCGGATTTTTCCGAAATGCACCCGGAATCTGTTCAATATCTTCCGTAAAATGGATTGTGGCTCCTTCGGCCACAAGCGCGTCGGTGAGGGGCGTTGCGGTTTTGTCGTAACCAGCTACGTCGTAGCCATTTACCAAAAACCATCGGGCCAGCGCACTCATGCCAATGCCGCCAATACCCAAAAAATAAATGTATTTGAAATCAGAAAGGGTCATGGTTTAGCGAGTTTTTGCACAGCCATCGCGATGTCTCGTGCGGCATCGGGTTTGGCAAATTCAGCGATTTTGTGGCTAAGTTGTCCGCAGCGTATCGGATTTGCCAGTAGGTCGAGCGCAGTTTTTACCAACGTTGTTGGGGCAACCTGGTCATTCACGAGCAAGGCCGCATCGTTCGAAACTAAACTCATCGCATTTTTGGTTTGGTGGTCTTCGGAGGCCGCCGGAAAAGGCACCAAAATTGCCGGGCGCCCCACCAGACATAACTCCGAAACCGATAAAGCACCCGCCCGCGACACCACCACATCGGCCACACCGTAGGCTTTGTCAATATCGTAGATAAAGGGAAAGGGTTTTATGCGCGTAGTACCGATGGCATTTACGGCCTGTTGCGCCTGCGCGAAGAAAGTGGGCCCGGTTTGCCAGATGACCTGAATACCTGCCTCGGCGAGTTGCGGCAAACCCGCTTCTATACTTTCGTTCAGCGTTCGTGCGCCCTGACTACCGCCGATGACCAACAACGTGGGTAGAGTAGGGGTCAATCCAAAAAACTGCTGACCGGCCTGGCGTTGGGTATTCGCAAACTGAATGTCTTTACGAACGGGATTGCCAGTGAGTTGGATTTTATTAGCCGGAAAAAATGCGTCCATGCCCGGATAGGCCACACAAATTGTTTTGGCCCACCGCGCCAGCACCTTGTTGGTTAGCCCGGCGTATGAATTCTGCTCCTGAATCAACGTCGGTATGCCCTGCAATGAAGCCGCCAGCAACGTTGGGCCACTGGCATAACCGCCAACGCCAACGGCAACATCGGGCCGAAACTCATGGACAATTTGCCGCGCACGAATCAAACTTCGGCCTAACTTTACCGGAAAAGCCAGGTTCGATAGCGACAGTTCGCGTTTGATCCCCATCACCGGCAAGCCTTCGATGCGGTAACCCGCCCGTGGCACTTTCTCCATTTCCATCTTGCCTTCGGCTCCAACGAACAGAATATCGGTTGCAGAGTGAAGGGTTTTTAATTCGTTGGCGATGGCGATGGCCGGGTAAATATGCCCGCCTGTTCCGCCCCCAGAGATGATGATCTTCATGTTAGATGGCGCTTTCGTCAGCTTCTTCTCGGCTGACACTGAGGATGATACCGATAGCCAGCCCGGTAAACAGCAGTGACGTTCCGCCCATACTCAGGAGCGGCAATGGCAGACCTGTAACAGGAACCAACCCCACCGAAACGGCCATGCTGATGAGTGCCTGTAAGACTACACTGAATGTGAGACCAGCCGCCAATAGGCCCCCAAACGGTCGGGAGCCGCGCCTGATAACCCGAATCCCCCGCGCCAATAACCAGATATAGGCTCCAACAACAGTCAGGCCGCCCAGCAGGCCATATTCTTCGACGATAATGGCAAAAATAAAATCAGAGTAGGGGTGAGGCAATACGTTTCGTTGGTGGCTGCGGCCCGGCCCCTGCCCAACGATGCCGCCGTTGGCAACAGCGATATAGGATTGATGTTGTTGATAGAGTGATTTTTTGGTTTCGGCATCAAGTTTAGCCTCGTTATCAACGCCAAACAACGTTGCTTTGTAGGTATCAATCCGGTGCAACGCTGTTTCAACACGCTGCCCGGCGGTAAGTGCGGCAACACTGCCAATGGCAACGCAAAACAGCACCATATAAACCAAAGACTTTGTGGGAACGCGACCAATGTACATTAGTAAGAAGCACGTCATACCCAGCAATACCGCTGTTGAGGTGTTCGTCAGCACGATAAGCGCGCAAATTACCCCAATCCAGACAATCATGTTGGTAAGCATGGCAGGGTCATTCATGAACTTCTGCCGACGGGCGAGCATAGCCGCCAGACTCGAAATCAGGGCCAGTTTGGCTAAGTCAGACGGCTGAAAACTCTGGTTGATAATCGGAATCCTGATCCAGCGTGAGGCATCGTTGATGGTGCCGCTTATCCGCGCCCAAATTAGGAGCGGAACAGAAAGCCAAAGTCCATATTGAGCAAGCCGGGCAAAAACTATGTAGTTTAGGCGATGGGCGAAAAACGTAGCCGCCAACCCCAGCAATACCAATGAGCCGTGACGAAGTAAAAACGTTTCGGTATTGCCGCCCGTTTCTTTGAAGGCTTTGGTGCCGGTGGCGCTATACACAACCAGAACGCTCATAATGGACAAATACAGCACAATCCACCAGATGTAGCGGTCGCCTTTCAGGTTGTCCCGAATCCAGTCTCGGAGTGAAAAAGTCATGTTTGTAGGAGAGATTATAAAGGACGGAAGGAGAAAGACGCAAGACTAAGCAAATGATAATAAGACGGTAGAGGGTTAGTTTGGGGTCTTTCTTTTTTCCTCTTGTATCAATAGTGTATTCACCGCCTGTTTAAATTGATTGCCCCGGTCTTCATAGTTCCTGAATAAATCAAAACTGGCACACGCGGGTGAGAGTAAGACAACATCGCCAGGCTCGGCTACCGATGCAGCCAACCGAACCGCTTCTACAATGTCCTGCGTTTCCAGAATCGTAGAAACTACACCGCCAAAGTGAGCCGCCAATTTTGTATTGTCTGTGCCGAGGCAAACAAGAGCTTTTATGTGCCGTTTTGCCAGCGAGTCTAACACACTATAATCATTTCCTTTGTCAACTCCGCCCGCAATCCAGACGGTGGGAGTTGTCATGCTGTCGAGAGCGTAAAAAACCGAATCTACATTGGTGGCTTTCGAGTCATTGATGAACCGAATACCGTTAATCGTTCCCACCGGCTCTAATCGGTGAGGAGCATTTATGAACGTCTGCAAGCCGGTCAAGAGTGAATCGTTTGGCACTCCAATTGACTGAGCGACCAGCAACGAAGCTATCATGTTCATCGCATTGTGCTGGCCCGATAGCGGCAACCCGGCAGTTTCGGCAGCAAATGGCAGTGCGTCTGCCTGCACCGTGATGTACCCATCCTGAACGTACCCACCGGGTTTTACTACTTGCTTTACCGAAAACGGTAAATGTCGCCCGGGTAGATTATTCCCGGCCAATTCGGCTGCGATAGCCTGGTTTTCCTGAAAATAGATGAACGGATCGTTGAGACGCAGATTCTGAGTAATCCGAAATTTACTGTTGACATAATTCTGAAAATCGTAGCCGTAACGGTCAAGATGATCAGGTGTGATGTTAAGTAACACGGCTACATCGAGCCGGGTATCATACATGCCGTCTAATTGAAAGCTACTGATTTCCAGCACGTAATAATCAAACTGATTCTCTAACACTGATCGCGCAAAACTGTCGCCGATGTTACCCGCCAGCCCAACGTTAAAACCTGCCGTTTTTAGCAAATGATACGTTAGCAACGCGGTGGTTGTTTTGCCGTTGCTTCCGGTGATGCCAATGAGTTTTGCCGACGTGTACCGGGCAGCAAACTCAATTTCGGAGATGATAGTGATTCTCTGCGCCCGAAGCTTCTGCACAAGTGGGGCGGTGTCGGGAATGCCGGGGCTTTTGATGACTTCCGAAGCCGTTAAAATCCGGTCTTCGGTATGTTGGCCCTCTTCAAATGCAATACCGGCCCGGTTCAGGTCGGCGCGATAATGGTCTTTTAAACCACCTCGGTCCGACAAAAACACCTCGTAGCCTTTTGTCTGCGCCAACAAGGCCGCGCCCACTCCCGATTCTCCTCCGCCCAGAATGGCTATTGTTTTGGCTGACATGGATTAGGTCTATGCATTTTGCAAAAATAGACAATACAAAAAAGCCCTATCTAATAAGTCAGGGCTTTTTTGTGGTAAAACCCTGGTATTTCTACCGGCATCCAAGTTATTATACTTTTGGGGGTAACGATCCTGGAAGTTTCGTGCGGTTGGCGGCTTTCACAATCAGGAAAACCACATAAGCCACAATCAGAAATTGAATGATTGTGTTCACGAAAACACCGTAGCGAATGGCAACCTCAGGGGCCGTACCAGCGGCTTCTTTTAACACATACTTCATCTGCGCGAAGTCAACGCCACCCAGCGCAAGCCCTACGATTGGGTTGATGATGTCTTCGACCAGCGAGTTGACGATTTTGCCAAACGAAACTCCAATGATTAGGCCAACGGCCAAATCAAGGACGTTACCCCGAGCGATAAACGTGCGAAATTCTTCTAACATGGTTGAATTAGGTTTAGAAAATGAACTAATAGACTGACAAGTCACTTTTTGCGGAAGGTACTGACAGTATAAGACAGACCAATTGCCAGCGTTTGCTGGATTTGCAGGTCATTATTAAAATCTTTATCGTAGAGGGCAATAATGCCAAATGTGGTGCTGAAGTACTTGGTCACTTTAGCCGTCAGGAGTAAATCGAGCCGGTGATCAATGGCATTAAGGGTTTCGTAATTAGCGTAAAGTTGATAACGGGCATTGATAGCCAGATTAGAACTGATATTCCGGTTAAGTGAAGCCTGTAACTGAAATGCTACCCACTCCGTCCGAACGGTTTTGCCGGCCTCAACACCGTATGCTTTCTGCGTCTGGTCGGCCACAAAATTGCCATTTGCCAATTGCCGAACCCGAACGCTCTCGTCATTCACGAACGTAAATCGGGGAGCAAACGGGCTTACCCGCACCGAAAACCAATCGGTTGGTTTATAGGCTACACCCCAGGCAAAGGCTAACTGCGCAGGGGCGAAAAAATTAGCGATTCTTAGCCGGGTTTGGTCTGCCGAGATTTTATCGTAGCGATAACCCGGTGCAAAAAATGTATTAAACGTGCCAGACATAAACAGGTCAGTTTTGGGCCCAATGGCGTATCCGTAAGCCGAGTTCAGAAAAACTTGGTCGGCAGCTTTGCGAGACGTCCTAGCCTGTGTCACATATCCTAATTGCAGATCAGCGGTGTTGTCCCACGAATTTCGGCCTTTTACATACAAGGCCCGCCCTGCCATAGCGGCCCCCAGCGCGAGCGAATTAATTCCCCCGCCAGCCCAGTTGCTAAACGATGCTTGGTTAAAATTAACCCCGCCGTTGAATGATTTTTGCCAGTAAGTGGTGTCTCGGCGAATCGAATCTATAACTTGGGCGCGTCCCTGCATTACAAGCATCACGCAGAAAATAATCGAAAGTGTAAGCTGTTTCATGTGATAGTGACGGTGTTACGGGTGAAAAGTCACTAAACAGAGCAGAAAAATAAACAGAATCCCCCCTGTTAGTCGAACAATTCTACGTTTTTAGATTGTAGCGACTGTAAGGGAATAATGGTTGTCGTGGCACCCGTTTGCAGTGTCATAGAAGTGGCATCCAATTTGATTATTGTTCCCTGAACGGTATCAATTCGGATAGTTTGACCTTCTTTAAAACGACTTTTAGAGTAAAAAGAAGACAAAAGATTGGCCATTACATCGCGGGAGGCAAGGCCATACCCGGCGGCAAACGCAAAAATGACTCCACCGATGATGAGGTTAAAGCTTGATTCTAATAATTCAGTGTTGATACCTGCCTGCCCCAGTGCGCTAATGATGGTGACAACCAAAAAGAACGAAAAAACAACCATACCAAGCAGTTTTCCTGATGCAATGCCGAACGATTCGCAGAGACCTACCACTGCCTTTCTCAGGACATCGGCCAGTAAAACACCTACTTGCAACATGATGGCAGCAGCAATCAAACGCGGAATAAATTCCACCAATGACCGAACCATGTCGCTGATGGCCGCCACACCTAACGTCTTCGTAGCTTCCTGAATGAATACCAACAGCACAAAATAGTAAACTATCTGCGCCATAATACTGCTTAGTTTAATTTCGGTCTGTAATTGACGAATAAAATCAATTTCGTTCAATTTCGCGCCAATGCGGTCGAGGCCAACGCGCTCCAGCACTTTACGGATAACCAAGCCTGCCGTTCGCGCCACCAGAATGCCAACGCCCATTACGACTAATGCGCTCATGAATTTCGGTACAAACTCAACCGATTGGTTAATGATTGTGCGAAACGTGTTAATCAGAATTTCGGTGATGTTCGGTAAATTATTCATACATAGTTTACGATTTAGGTGGTAAGATGCTGGCATTCAATAGATTTGAAGCAACGCCTGAAAGTCCGCCTGTGTAGAGCACAACGATAACTAAGGCGTTTCGAATCAGGTCTATTTCAGATAAAAGTTCTGTTTTGATATGAGCCGGACATATATCGTCTGTCTCAATCAGTTTGAAAGGATTCATTTCATCCATAAAACAAACCGGCTTAACGCCCCGGCCAGCGTAGCGAGAGAAGCATTTTAAGGGCAACCAGTAGCCACATAATAGCTCCTTCCAGATAGTACTTCCGTAACTTTTCGCGAGACCGTTTCAAGCGCATTTTTACAGCACTTTCGGTCAGGTCATAAATACCGGCAATCTCGCGGATGCTGATATCGTCCTGATATTTCATCATCAGCAAACTCCGTTCTTCGGGCGATAATTTTTCCATCGCCTTGCGAATATCCGAAGCCGCCATCTCGGCCAGTTCCGACTCATCGTCGTCGGCTAATGAATCACTAACCCGCTCCCAGCCTTCGTCCATGTAAACTTCGGCTTTCTTTTGAGGAGTACGAAGCTGATCTGTGCAATAATTGTACGTGATTGAGTACAGCCACGTAGAGAATTTAGACTGTTCTTTAAATGAGCCTAACTTTACAATTAATCGCAGAAAAATATCATGTGTGAAGTCTTCCGCCTTCATTGGCTCTTTCGTAAATGATAAACATTTACGATACACCTTGTCGCAGTATCGTCCGTATAGTTGCTCGAAATAAACGTTCTGCTGCGTACTAATATACATACGCACCAACTCTTCGTCCGTAGATGTTTTCATTGGTTGTCTCGTGAGACTAAAATAGCGTCTGGAAGTAACGTCCAACCAGTTTCAGATACGGAGCATGAAGCCGCCTGACTGGAGGGCGAACAAAAGTCCGGCCAAAGTTGGCCGGACTCACACAAAATCGAACAAAAACGTCAGTTATCCGATAGCAACGCGCTTGAATTCTGACACAGTAAGGCCTTTGCTGGTTTTATCGAGCAGTTGCGCGATAGTTAGAGAAGTATCTTTTACAAACTCCTGATTCAGCAGCGTGTTGTCTTTATAGAACTTCTGGAGTTTCCCCATCGCGATTTTGTCCAGCATTGCTTCGGGCTTTCCTTCTGCGCGGGCCTGCTCCCGGCCAATCTCGATTTCTTTTTCTACGATAGACGCATCAACGCCATCTTTGTCAAGAGCAACGGGTTTCATGGCCGCAATCTGCATTGCCACGTCTCGGCCAACCTCGGTAATGTCGGCTTCGCCCACGTTTTTCATGGCAACCAACACGCCCAATTTTCCCGTGGAATGGATATATGTAACCACTTTTTCGGCGGTGACATTCTCATACGAAACCACGTCAATCTTCTCCCCGATTTTTCCCATCAGGTCAGTAACGTGATCTTGCAGAGAGCGACCGTCGGCCTGTGGCGTTGCTAAAAGCGCGGTTTTATCAGCAGCATTGGTAGCAACAGCAGTACTCATAATAGCCATAGCCAAGTTCTGAAAGTCAGGAACTTTTGATACCGGCTCGGTTTCGCAGGCTACGGCCACCACCTTACCATTAGTGCCATCGTGATTAATGTGGGCCAACACAATACCTTCGGCAGTTGCGTTGTCGGCGCGTTTGTCGGCAATTTTCTGACCCTGCTTCCGCAGAATCGCTTTTGCCTCGTCAAAATTGCCATCGGCTTCGGTGAGGGCTTTCTTACAGTCCATCATCCCAGCTCCGGTCTCTTGCCGAAGTTTATTTACATCAGCAGCAGTAATTGCCATAAAATTTTCGGTTGTATGGTGAAATTGCCAAACGTTATTTGGTACTCGTGAAAATACATTTCAAACAAAGTAGCCCATAGTTTGTGGGCTACGGGCTAGGTTGTGTTCGGTCACTGAAAATTTATTCCTGTTCTGCAACGTCTGCAGTTGCGATAACTGTGGGCACGTCAACGGCTTCGGGCTGTTCTGCTCCTTCGGCTGTTGCCTGCCGAAGATCACTGTCGCGTTTGGCTTCTTCTTCTTCGGTCAATCGTTGATCGTCTTTATCCTGTTTACGTTCCATCAGGCCTTCTTCAATTGCCCGGCCCATTGCCAGCGTAATGAGGGCAATAGACTTGTAAGCATCGTCGTTGGCCGGAATTGCGAAATCAACTAATTCGGGGTTAGAGTTCGTATCGCACATGGCAAAGACCGGAATGCCCAGACGTTGCGCTTCTGTGATGGCGATATGCTCGCGTTTCACATCAACCACAAACAGGGCAGCCGGCAAGCGGGTCAGGTCAGCAATACCGCCCAGCACCCGATCCATTTTCTCTTTGTCACGCGTCAGCGTCAGCCGCTCCCGCTTTGCCAGATTGCTCGACGTTGTTTCGTCTTTGAGCATCTTCTCCAGCGTTTGCATTTTCTTAAGTGACTTCCTGATTGTAGCAAAATTGGTCATCATGCCACCCAGCCAACGGTCAGTAACGTAGGGCATTTTCAGACGGCGGGCTTCTTCGGTAACGATTTCCTGGGCCTGTTTTTTGGTTGCCACAAACATTACTTTCCGGCCCGACCGCACAATGCCTTTGATGGCATTCTGCGCTTCTTCGAGCGACGCAAGTGTTTTGTTGAGGTCAATAATGTGAATTCCGTTTTTCTCCATGAAGATATACGGAGCCATACGGGGGTCCCATTTGCGGGTGAGGTGGCCGAAGTGCACACCCGCGTCTAAGAGGTCTTTATATTCGATTTGTGCCATTTTTTTGTTTAGAAAAATGAGTGTTGAAAATATACGCAGCACCGCACATCGGCATCAGAATAAGTTGCGGCCTGGACTCTTTTCAGCAAACAATGAACAATCATCAGTGAACAATAGCGATTGGCTAAAATTGATAGTTGTTGATTGATAACTGATAATTGAACTATCGTTTTGAGAACTGGAATTTCCGACGGGCTTTTTTCCGGCCTGGCTTTTTCCGCTCAACCATCCGCGAATCACGGGTGAGAAAACCGGCTTTTTTCAGCGCAGGGCGAAATTCGCCATTCAGTTCAACGAGGGCGCGGCTGATTGCCATCCGGGTTGCCTCGGCTTGACCCGATACACCACCGCCTTTCACGTTTACTTTTACGTCGTAGCCGTCTGGCCCATTCACGGTTGCAAAGGGCTGGTTTAGAATGATTTGCAGCACCTCCGTCGGGAAATACTGTTTGTAGTCTTTGCCGTTGACAATGATGGCTCCGGTTCCAGCCGAGAGATAAATCCGCGAAACGGCAGTTTTCCGGCGACCGATTGTGTTAATCCGTTCCATGCTTAGAATTTAATTTCTTTAGGTTGCTGGGCTTCATGCGGGTGTTTGCCTCCGGCGTAAACATACAGGTTGGTGTATAACCGCCGACCGAGCCGACCTTTGGGCAACATCCCTCTAACGGCGTGTTCGAGTATACGTTCCGGGTGTTTTTCGAGCATCAATCGGGGCGTGGAAAAACGCTGACCGCCGGGATAACCCGTGTGCCGAACATAAACCTTAT
>JBBRUV010000148.1:0-11203 GCA_038247465.1 Cytophagales bacterium | reverse complement strand
CGTATTTGAGTAGGCCGTAGCCCCTGCGCCTAAGTTAGCAATGTTCGTCCAGTTGCTTTGTCCGTCCGCGCTGCGTTCAACCTGATAACCTGTTTCATTGGTTGCGGCATCCGTCCATTTCAAGTCAATCTGCGAACTCGATATGGTTGATGCCACTAAATTGGTGGGCGGTGTGGGGGTACAGGAAGAGAGAGTATTAACATTAATTTTAGACCAAACACTTTGACAGCCGTTAACTGTTTGACTAACTTGGTACAAAACAGTACCAGTGCTATTTGTATTTGGCGTAGGGCCATTGGAGCCAGTCGCTACTTGCTGAGCACTGGAATTATACCACACAAAAGAATTCGCTACAGCTCCATTAGTTGGTGTTGCTGTAAGGGGGGGGATGTTGCTTTGACCTTGACAATATTCGATTGTTGTATTCCCAGCCTGGCCGATACCTGACTGGCCCGGCCCAGAAGGACGGCTAATCGTGAAAGCTCCACTGGCACTGCCCGTAACTGCGGGGCTGCTTGCAACTACCCGGATTTTGTATTTGTCACTGATTTCGTCATTAATAATATTGAGGGTTGCTGTTAGTGGGCTACCAGTTCCGCTGGTCGGGATGTCTGTAAAATTATTGCCATCTTTATCAGACAGATGGACCTTGTAGGCATTATTTGAGGCAGCGGCTTGTCCCGTTCGGCTGAACGATACTGAAATTACGCTACTGGGGCAGAAATAACCGATTGCTGGTACGCTTGGTGTGTTGGTTGTAATAGACGCGGCTGTTTGCCCCCACACCTGCCCGCCCACCAACAGTGTGACAACGAGCGTAACAAGTAGTTTTACTGATTTCATGGCTTGGAATTGGTTTGATGGTTGTTTATTGCTGTTTGCTATTTCCACACTTGTTTCTTTACTTTTTTGGCTTTGCCAAACCGTAGCACACCGTTGGCCGCTAACCCCGCCCCCACGAGTCCTGCGCCGTAAGCCGCAAAAATGCCGGGGCTGGCGTAGCTATTGAAACCCACCGGGTCGAGCCGTTGGCCCGCCGGTTGCCGCGCCATTTCGCGCCAGATGTCATACTCATTGTTTACGGTCTCGACCCGCGCTTTGTAGGTGCCGTAATCACGCTGCAAAGACGAGTAGGTGAGGTAGCCGCCCACCAATCCGGCCACGCCAGCCGCCAATTGCAGCCATCCCTGGGTCTGGTAGCGTTTCACCATTTTGGCTTGTTCGGCTTTCATGGTGTTGTTCAGACCCGGCCCCAAAGTCGTGGCAGGTTTGGCAACCGGCCCCGTTGAGACACGGGCCGTTGGTGCTGACACTACACTGGCAATGAATGGTTTGGTAGTTTGCGTGGCAGCAGGTGCAGGCAACGAAATGGTTGGGGGTAAGCTTTGTGCCACAACGGGCGATATGGTTGGGGTTTTGGTTGGTGGCGCAGTGACGGTGGCTGACCGGGGTGTTGCTGCCGACATTGAAGCTGGCTTGGGCAAATCAGCCGCCATTTTGTTAGCATTAGCCGGGGGCTGAAAAGCCACCTCCGGGGCAGGCGTTTCAGCAACAGTGGGCTTGGGGGCCAGTTTCCGCAGTAAACTTACCTCGGCACCGCCAGCGGGCCGGTAGCGAATGGTGTCTTTCTGCTGCACCACCATCCGGCTGCTGTCGGGTGCGTAGTACGTGTACGATCTCCCCTTTTCACTCCCCCGCCTGAAAAACCCGGCTGGTATCTGCGCCGATTCTGACCGCACAACCTGCATAGCCTTTAAATCCCACTTAAACCACACCGGCGCATTGTCGGTTGGCTGATAAAATTCCTGCTCGGCCCCACCAACGGCCAAATTACCGGGGTTAGCGGCTGGCAGTTTGGCATTGCTAGCGGCTGTTTCTTTCCGGGGCGTTTCGGGCTTGGGGCTGGCCGGGGGCGTTGCTGCCGCCACTGTTGGCATTACCGCAACCACCGCCGGAGCGGGTTTGTTGAGGGTTTCGGTAGGCCGTAGAAACAAAATCTGGGTGATCAGCACCTGCCACTTCCCGTCTATTTTATCGGCCCGGAGCGTTGCCACCCGTGATGTTGACTGGTCATAGTATAATCGGGTCGTTTTACCGTTGCTTTTGAGCATGTAGATTCCCCCAAACTTTGAGGTATAAAACATCCGAACTTCATAATGGTCTCCTTTTCGCTCTGGTATGGATGCTTGTAAATTTGAGAACCGGATTGTTTCGGAGGTCGTCTTGGCGTATCGCAAATCAAGCTCTTTCAGGTAGTCACCCACGCGCCAGTTTTTTACCGTTGCCGGGTCGTTGGCGTTCAGGTGTTTCGGGTCAATATCATCTTCGATCAGTACATCGTCGTTATAAAAAACCTGATTTGTGCTGGATAGATAGCTGTTTTTAATAACCAACTCGCGCTCAAATTCGCCCACATCGTCAAACGTCAGCGTATTGTAAAGCCCCTGCAAATCACTCTCGATTCGCTTTTTTGCCAGAAATCGTACCTCGCTCTTATCCTTCGCATCCGGGTCGGGCGTAGGGGTTTGGGCCAGTGCGCTGGTGGCAATCATCGCTGGCAACAGCAGCAAAAGGGTGTATCCGTTTTTCATATCCGTCAGGGGCAGTTGGTGTAATAATATTTGGTGCGAAACCCGTCGCTGCGCGAAAAACCACGCGGAAAATTCTGGCTGTTGTAGGCGTACTGATACGTGGTAACTACGGGCGCACCAGCCACGCCGTTGGTAAACAGCCGGTACGTCACGCTGGCGAGGTTGCCCGCCAGCCGGCTGTTACCGAGTTGGTCGAGCCGAACGCCCGACGTTGCCAGTGCCGTTAGTGCGCTAACGGGATTGATGCCACCGAGGTCTAAATCGGGTTTGGGCCAGCCGCGTTGCTGCAAACTGGCGTTGGGCGCGTAGTTGCGGGTGTCATAACTAAAAACAAACTGGTGTTTTGCCGTGCCGCGTGTGCTGTCTAAGCCCGTCATCCGGCCCTGAGCGTCAAACTGATAGGTGCAACTGGCTCCGTCGGTGTAGGCCCGGCTCATGATTTTGCCGCCCGTTACCGTTGCCGAGCCATTGCTGACTGTTACGCCCGTGAGTATGCCGGCAGCAAACGTGTACCGGGCGGTGGCAACGCCTGCGCTGTTTTTGACGGTGTATTCCGATACCTTGTCTCCCGAATAGGTGTAGTCAACGGTTTGGTTGCCACCCGCTGCCGTGCGCTGCACCTTCGTCAGGCGTTTGGTGCCGTCATACTGGTACGTTTCACGGATGCCCGGCCCGCCGGTCTGCTCATAAGCGGTCAGAAATTTGTCGGCATCGTAGGTGTAGCGGGCATCCCAGGTGGCGGTGGTGGCGGTGGTGGCGGTTCCCTGTCTGCGCCGGAACGACTCCGAAACCACGCTCCCAAAGGCGTTGTATAAACTTGTCTGTGCTGAGGTGTTGCCGTTGGCAGACGTGCTTTCGTCAATGGTTTCGATCATGCCTAACTGACACGTTGCCGGAATAATGGAGCCGGGAACGGCGGGGTCTTGATGGCACCCGGCAACGGCGGCAAGCAATGTGAATAAGAAAATCTGTTTCATGACTACGGTGTTGGGCTTAGTCTTTAGTTGGCACGGGTTTAGCCGTTGGTTTGGCACCCATTGGCCGGGCGGGTTGTGGTTTGGCAACTGGCCGACTGCCGCCGGGTTTGGCTTTTCGCCCAGGCTTGCTCCGTACTCCGGTTGCCTCTGGTGGGGCCGTTGCGGGCGAGCCGGACTTACCAATGGCTGTCGGGTCAAAAAAAGCAGACGTTTGCGGTTGCCCCGCCCCGGTGGTTTGGGTGCTGATTGCGGGTTGAGGGCTCGCGGCAGACTGGCCCCGTACAAATGCCAGTTGCGTAATCTGCAAGGCCCATTTTCCGCTGCTTTTGTCGGTCCAGAGCGTTGCTACGCGCTCAACGGGTTTGTATGGGGTTCCGGTGGGTTTGTAGGTGCCTCCGAACAAGGAGGTAAACGTTACCTGTACCTCCCACCGCCGGTTATTCCACTCGACCGGCCCGGCTTTGATGGCCGAAAACCGCACACTTTCTGCCGAATTTGGCACCGACCGTAGCACAAATCCGTTCAGATACACCCCCACAAACCGGCTGACGATGTTCCTGGGGTCGCCCGGATCGGTATGGGCGGGGTCAATGTCGTCTTCGACCAGTACGTTTTCGTTCAGAAACAACTGGCTGGGGCCGGGCTGGTAACTGGTTTCGACCAATGCTTTGCGCTCTTTGTAACTCACTTCAGCAAAGGTCAGCACCCGGTACAGCCGCGCCAGATCAAGCTCAATCTGCTTCTCGGCTAATGCTTTTACCGCGGTCACATCGCGGGCTGAAAGCGGGGCCGGGGGCTGTCCAAGCACCGCATTGGCCGAAGTCAGTAGCAACATAAACAACAAAAAACGGTCTATCTTTTTCATTTGCTGATGGCTAAAATCAGGAGTACGCGCCGGTTTTTGGCTTTGTTTTCGTCGGTATCGTTCGGTACGAGTGGCGTTTTGTCGCCTTGTCCGCTAATGCTGATCCGGTAATCGAGTATGCCATGCCGACTGATGAATGACGCGGTTGCTTTAGCCCGATTTTCTGACAGCATCTGATTTAACCGCCTGTCGCCTTCGTTGCTGGTGTGGCCTTCTACCCGCAACGTATAAGCCGGGTTGGTTTTCATGTACTGCACCACCTGTTGCAAAACAGCCTCCGAGTCGGGTCGGAGAACATAGTCGCCCTGCTCAAAATAAATGGCCGGAATAGTTTCGGGAAGCCGCAAACCCGGTAGCGATACGGCCGGGGTTGTTACGGCAGCGGCAACAACAACGGGCGCAATAACCGTTGCCGGTACTGGCGTTGGGGCAGCGGGTGTTGGCGGCTCGGCGAGTTGAATAGCCTTGATGTTCAGGCCCGTTTGCATCGTTATTGTCTCGCGGTAGCGCACTTTTTGTGTGCCATCGAAAACAACTAATGAATAACGTTTTGGTGACAGGTCATAAGAACCGAACAGGCTTGGCTCGCTGGCTGATTGTTCTAACCGGACGAGTTTTTCGGTAGATGCGTCGCGGATTTCGCACCGAAACGTCTGATCTGATGGCCCCGTCACCCGCAACGACAGTAACGTTAGTTCGCGCAGCAGCCGGATGTCGTGCCGGAGTGATTGGCCGTCTAATTTCTCGATACTCAGGTTACCCTGGTAGGTCTGATACCCCGCTGCCCGTACTTCTATCGCCACAATATCGGCCTCCGAAAATGTTACCTCAACCTGCCCCGGCGCGTCGGTATCGTAGCAGTTGCGGGCCTGGGTTTTCGTGAAAAACAGGCACGTCCGGGCTGGCACTACCTGCCCCGTCAGCGCGTCGGTAATCACAAACGTGCCGCGCTGTTTTCCGGTAACAGGCGTGGTAGTGGCCTGTTGTTCGTAATGGGTCTGCTCGGTCTGGAGGTAGGGCCGGTCGCGGCCCTGCCGGTCAACGGCAACCAACGGAATCACCGCAAACGTCATTAGGGTACTGGTGCCGCCCTTCTTTTTGGTTGTGCTGGCCGGGCTGGCCGTTGCACCGAGCGGAATCACCTGGGGCCGGTATCCCGCACAGTCAACCAAAAGGGCAGTGGCTCCGCAGGCTATATCAATCGTAAACGTACCGTTGCTGCTGCTCACGCCCGCTTTCTGTTTGCCAGCGGGCATTTTGAGCCAGAGCGTTGCTGTCGGTAGGGGTTGCTGGGTGGCATAATCGCGCACTACGCCCGACAGCGGCAGACACCCACCGCCAAGAGCCAACTGGCTCATTAACAGGCCGATAATAAAAAGGCTTTTCATCAATTAGTCGCAACGCCGATGTTGCCCAGTAACACGTCCCAGTTAAATTGCTCCTGTCCGTCAATTACTTTCTGGTAAGACTGGAGTTTGACCTTCACGTTTTTCTGGGTTACGTCGCTATACATCACTTTTTTTCCGTCAGCCCCGTAGCCGGTGAAGGTCTGCTGTCCCGATATCGTACCGTAGTAATTGCCGTCGGCCTCCTGTTTTAGTTCTTTCACATACTGCACCTCGTTCCATTCGATAGAGGCCGAGCCGTAGGGGAGTAGTTTGAGCCGGGTTAAGTACTCCCGGATGGGATAATTGCGTTTACCGGGTCGTTTCACCGACGTTACTTCGATAGTAGCCGAGGGTAAAAATAACTTGGCCGCCTGCTCAATGGCTTTGTCTTTCTCGTCAGAGGGCAGGCTTTTGTCAGTAATTACGTTCAGGTATGACGAAAAATCATCTACCCGTCGCAGGGCTTTCTCCCGGTAAAGCTCGTACTCTTCTTCGGTGAGTTTGAGCGAACTGCGGGTTGGCCCGGAACCGGGAGATGCCGGGGCTGCAACGGCGTCAGGAGGAGCGGTTGGCGTATTGGGGGGTGTGGTTGTCGGAGTCGTGTCGGTAGCCGGGGTGGTTGGTTTGGCTCCCGTTTTGGTCGGTGTATTTGCCGCAACCGGGTCAGTAGTGGTTGATACGAATGGTTTGTTGAGCATCGTGCGGACGCTGGGCAACAGCGGAGCCACTTCTACCGGGTCGCGGAGGAGCTTGTGCCGCCCCGTGCGATAGAGAATACCAACCAGCTCACTTTTATTGATCGAAGCCGCGCTGCTGTCGGGGCGTTGGTAGTTAATAATCTCGTCGCTTTCGTAAGAAATCAGGGCCGGCACCACCGACAAGGGTACGGCCAGAATCAGCAGATCGGTGTCGGAACGGCGCGTCGGGGCCGACAAAAAACCGTTGAGTTGTTTTTGAGCAATGGCCAGGTCGGGGTTTAACTCCGAGATAATCAGAAAGTTGCCATCTTCTTTAAATGCCATCAGCACGTTCTCGCGTGAGTAGGAGTAGTTTGTCATCACGTCGCCCCGCCGGATGGCGTATTTCACCCGCTCGCCGGTGAGGTCTATCAGTTCGGCTCCGGTCATCTGATTGCCGTTGGCGAGATACAGGGCGTTCTGGGCGCGGAGCGTTTGCGGCACCTGGCTCAGGAGCCAGCAGATAAGCAGGGTACCGACAAACCGTATTGATATAAATAGCTGGTTCATAGCAGGTTAGTGAAAATCGGGAACAGACACGCTGTCTGTTCCCGACAACTAT
Source organism: Cytophagales bacterium (assembly GCA_038247465.1). Lineage (GTDB taxonomy): Bacteria > Bacteroidota > Bacteroidia > Cytophagales > Spirosomataceae > JBBRNH01. Next base: position 4,083 of record JBBRUV010000148.1, on the reverse strand, counting down.
TAATTGCCGAATTTATACTGCAACTGTAGCCCGGCAAACAACGAATTGCCTTTGGCATCGGTACCGGCAGGCATCTGAATGGTATTGGTCAGGGTGTAGGTGCCAAGCGCGAACACCGACAACGCCGAGAACCGAACGCCTAACCGGGCATTAAGCCCCGCCTGAATGCGCTTTGTGCCGCCGTCGGTGTCGAAAGGTATATCAACTGAGGCTCCTCCGCTACCTGTTGCTTTTCCACTGATAGCATACGAGACAAACGGCCCCACACCAACGTACAAGCCCATTTTCTTGTCGGGATTATCGGCCAGAATCACCGGAACCGTCAATATAGCATGATTGAACGTAGCCGATGCGGTCCGGGCGGCTTGACCGGCAGTAGCCGGAATTTTACTGGCAAACTTCTCCATCATATACTCTAAGGATGGTGCAATAGCAACCGGCCCCAGCGGAATCTCCGCCGTTACCCCGCCCCGAAATGATAACGCTTCGGGAATCAACTCTGATTTTTGATCAAATGACTGTCCGGCAAGGGTGAACTTAATCTGTTGTTGTGATAAACCCGCGCCTACCAGCACCCCAATTTTTATGCCCCCGGCAGATGCGCTTGACGCTATATCATTCGCTACTTTTTCGGCGGGCGGAGCCTGAGGCTTGCTAATCCGGGCCGACGATACCGATGGGCGTGACCCCGCCGATTGGGGTTTTGGCGGTGCTGACGAGGATGATGACCGGCCTGGACTTGTCGAAGCCTGGCTGTTGCTGCCGGTAGCGGTGGGGCGTTGCGTGCCAGACGAACTGGGTTGCGTTGACGCGGCTGCGCTGCTGCGCCCGGCTCCCGATGGCTGCGTGGGCTTCTGGGTGGCTGATGTACCGGCAAGGGCAGGTTCGTCAAACTTCTCCATGTCGCCGTTGGCGTAGCGGATATACTTCAGTTTGGCCTTGTCGATTCGGTAAAGCTGACCCGTCGGGGCCGAGAAACGGCGGTAGGTGATGGCTGCTTCTTCGATCTCGTTAATCACGGCTTCGATAGCGGTGTTGTCTTTTTTGACAATCAGATCGGGTTTGCGGGTGGTGGTCTGACCGTAGGTCGTGGCGGTCAGCAGTAGCAATCCCGCCAGGAGGTACGCGGTTTTTCGGGAAAAAGCAGATAATGCCATCAGAAACAGGGGGAAAGGGTATGATTGTTCGAGTAAAAGTAACGGGAATGAGCAAATGAACTGTTGATTTTTTATTAATCGGTTTTGGGGTAATTCCGTTGTAGTATCCGCTATTTAGAGCTATAAAATTGGCAAAACCAAAACCCGGCCCGGAAAAATGGCCGGAAACCCGTACTTTTGCGTCGCTTTTATAAAACGTTCTTTCTTTTCTCGGCAGACCGCGCTGATTTACGCCATTTTTGGCCATTTATGTTAAACCGACGATTGCTCCGCATCAAAGTCATGCAAACGCTTTACGCGCTGCATCAGGCCAATCAGGCCACTATTCAGATGGCCCACGATGGTATTGCCGACCTGTTTCAGCCCGACCTGAACTCGATGGAGCCGCAAGACAAACGGCAGCTCGAAGGCAACCGCAAATTAGCCGCCCTCCTCCTCAACGAAGCCGTTAAGCGCGATACCCCTGCCAATGATGAAGACACCCCCCGCCCGATTCTGAAAGCGGTGAACGATGGGTTGCTGTTTTGTCAGATTCGCCGAAAAAAAGACAAGCAGCAAGTCTCCCAGCAACTGATTCAAACCGTTCAGGCGCTCTACGACAACCTGATTCGGGTGCTGACCCTGCTACCCGAACTGGGCCGGGCCGCAGCCCTCGACCGCGCCCGTACCTACCGCGATGTGGACGAAACGCCGTTTCCGTTAGAATCGGGCCTGAACGATAACGTCATCATCAACGCTCTCGACGCGCACGGCCCCCTCCAGAACGAAGCCCTCCGCCGGACAATCTCCTGGGCCAATGACGACGACCTGCAGTTTATCAGAAAAGCCTACCGCGATGTATTGCGGGCCGACGATACCTACCGCCTTTACTGCGAACAACCCACGCACTCCACCGACGACGATCAGGCGATGGTGCAGTATGTGCTGCGGTCACTGATTTTTAAGGATGAAACGTTTAAAAATCACCTCGCCGAAATTGATTTAAGCTGGCAGGAAAATAGCGAAGTCGTGCGGAGTTTAGCCATCAAAACCCTGAAATCGTATCAGAGTGTGGCCGGGCTGACCCTCGAACCGCTCACCGACGATTGGGAAGAAGATCAGTACTTTTTGAATACCCTCTTCGAGAATGCCGTTGACCATGACCGCGAATACGAAGCCTTGCTGACAGATCAACTCCAGAACTGGGACGTGGAGCGGGTGGCCATAGTTGATCAGATTGTTCTGAAATTGGCCGTTTGTGAACTGCTTAATTTTCCGGCTATTCCCGTTAAGGTAAGCATCAATGAATATATCGAACTCGCTAAAGGCTACAGTACGCCCAAAAGCGGTAAATTTGTGAACGGAATATTGGACAACCTGTCCGAAAAACTCGTGGCTTCCGGTCATCTTCGCAAGAGTGGCCGGGGACTCCTCGATAACAAATAAGTGGTAAGTAGTCAGTGGTAAGTAGTCAGTGGCAAGTAGTCAGTGGCAAGTGCGGGGCGGTACGTTCGGTCTTCGTCTCAAAAATCAACCACTTGCCACTGATCCCTAACAACCAATGAAATGAACAGAGCAGGCCGTGACCTAACCTTTTTACTGACCGGCATCGCCACAGGTGTATTGATCGGTCTGTTGTACGCGCCCGAAGAGGGCAAAGTGATTCGGGATAAACTCTCGTTCCGACTCACTAAATACCGGAATCAGTTGCAGCAGGTACTAAACGACATTATTGAGTCGGCTAACGAACTGCCCGAAAACTTTGAGAAAGATGAAAGTCAGCGCGTAGTGAACGACGCCAAAGAAAAAGCCGAACGGCTCCTGGCCGATGTTGACCGGCTGATGGCGCAAATCAAACAGCAGAATTTGTGAAAAACGCATTTATTCCCCTTCTCCTGACCTGCCTTTTGTTTGCCCAGGTCAGTTGCGACAACCGGCGGGCGGGTGAGTCGGCGCAGGCAACGGTGTCAGGCAAACTGCCTAAAATAACCTTCGCCGAGACGGGCGTGCATGATTTCGGCACCATCGCCGAAGGCGATTCGGTCGAACACGTGTTTACGTTCACCAATACCGGCGAGTTTCCGCTCGTGGTCAATAACGTAACGGCATCGTGCGGCTGCACCACTCCCGAATGGCCCCGCGAGCCGGTGAAACCCGGTGAGAAATCGTTTGTGCGGGTGAAATTCAATAGCCGCAACAAGATGGGGCAGCAGAATAAGACCGTTACCATATACGCCAATACCGACCCCGCCATGACCGACCTTGCGTTTAAGGTACTGGTTGATCCAAAAAAATGAGTTTGTAGTTCGTGGTTGTGCGAGCGTCAGTCAACTACGAACTACAAACTACAAACTGTCAATTTTTAACCACTAATAGCATGATTTTTCTTCAGGCCGCTCCGGCCAACAACAGCATAATTTTCACGGTGTTACTCTACGTGGGTATCGCCGGTGTGTTTTACTTTTTTATGATTCGTCCGCAACAACAGAAGCGGAAAGAGTTGCAGAAATTTGTGGAGAATCTCAAAAAAGGGGATGTCGTCGTAACCATCGGCGGGATGCACGGTCGGGTGGTCTCGGTTGAGGGCGTACTCGTAACGCTCGAAGTGGACAAAGGTGTAAAAATGACATTCGACAAGTCGGCTGTTACGCGGCAGGCCACCGAAAAAGCCCCGGAAGCAAAATAAAGTGATTGGTGGATAGTGGCTGGCCACTAATCATCAGCTACCAGCCACCAAGTATGTTCCACATTTCCCGTTTTTTACTGTGTTTGCTGGCTGCCAGTTCGTTCTGGTTGCTGAACGCCCTGAACCGCACCGGATACGCCATTAATGTGGAGTATCCGGTGCGGTTTGTGTATAACGAAGCCGCTTTTGTGCCGACGTTGCCATTGCCGCGCACCGTCACGGTCAATGTATCGGGGAGTGGCTGGCGGCTGCTGGGCCAAT
>JBBRUV010000147.1:0-11235 GCA_038247465.1 Cytophagales bacterium | reverse complement strand
GTTGCTGGGCGGTATTTTTTTCGTGCCGGAAAGTCCGCGCTGGCTGTTGAGCAAAGGCCGCGCCGATGAAGCCCGCGCCGTGCTAACCCGCCTGAACGAACCCGCCGACGTGATTCGGGAAATGAATCAGATGGAAGCTGCTATTCATGACCAAAGCCACCGCAAACCTGACTGGCGCGAACTATTTTCGAGCCGCCTACAGATTCCACTCCTCATCGGTATCGGGATTTTCTTTATTCAACAGTTTTCGGGCATCAACGCCGTAATTTATTACTCGACCCGGATTTTCGGTATGGCCGGGTTCACCTCCGACACCACCTCTATTATGGCAACCGTAGGCGTGGGCGTGGTAAATACCCTCAGCACACTGATTGCGGTACGTTTCTTAGACCAATGGGGCCGCAAACCGATTCTGTACGTGGGTCTGATTGGCACCGGGCTTTGCCTATCAACGCTGGCGGCTGCGTTCTTTTTCCGCGATTCGATTGGGCCCGACGTACTCAAAATTTTGTCGGTAGGCGGGGTTTACACCTTTATTTTCTTCTTCGCCATTAGTCTGGGGCCACTCGGCTGGCTGCTAATTTCGGAGGTGTATCCGATGCGAATCCGGGGGTTTGCCACGAGTATGGGCAGTCTGTATCACTGGATTTTTGACTTCTGCGTTGCTTTTTCCTTCCCGCTCATGGCCGCAACGTCGCTTGGTAACAACGGTGGCATCTTCATGATTTATGCCTCAGTGATGTTCCTGGGCCTGTTTTTCGCCCGGTATGTGGTGTTTGAAACGAAGGGTATGACGCTGGAGGATATTGAAAAGAAATGGGATGTTTGACCATCGGGGCGGGGCGGCCCGTACCACTGGTCAAAAAAACACCGTTAAACTCAACCGGGCAAAAAACGGAGTGCTGGGTGTAAAGTGAATTTCTTCGACAGGTTCGGTCTCACCCCGCAACCGGGTTTCGGTGGCCACCGGGTTCTACCACGCCTGCGTTACCGACATACACAAACTCCTGCGCCAGCCACAAATACCAGGCGGCTACGTTGATCAGCAAACGCGGAAATGGCTTGATAATCAGACCCAGCGTACCGATACTGCGCTCCGATGGTGGTAGTGAAGCGGGTTTTGCCAACACTGGTTTCGGTACTGTAACTGCCGTTGTAGCCGAACAGATTCCGCCGTTCACGCTGCCAGATTTAGTCGCCGTTGAGCGAATCGCGGAGGAAGAATGTGAAGTTTGAGTACCGCTCAAAATTGTGACGGTGGCCCGGTTCAGGCCGGTGAGTTGCACCGTTACGCCCCGCAGCGGCAGGTTGGTGGTTTGGTCATAAACTGTGCCGACAACGGTGCCAAGATGGGCGAAGGCGGTAATACTGACGAATGAAAAAAGAAGAACCAGTAGCGAATGTTTCATGGTTTGATATACGTCGAGCTTGTTAATTTCGATTTTATTAGCGGGCAGTGGCCCGGCACTAGTTGCACCCAAACGTCAGACTCCCCCAGTAACTGATCCAGTCGGCCTGCGGGAAATCCGGTTGCGCCATTCCGGTTTGCGTTAGTCCGACCTGACGAGGCCCAATGTAGGGAACCATCTGCACCAGACTGACCATGTTGCGGCCCGCCCGGAGCGCAAACTGAACCCGGCCCCGCGCATCGGAGCGTTTTTGTTCTTCATGAAGTTTGTTGGCTGCATCGCGGTTCCAGTAGCGCACCAACGCCATCGGGAGCGGTTTTTGCTCGAATAACACCTGGAAATCAGCCGTCTGACCTGGCTTCAGCATGTAGGGGTTTTGGATTGGGATAATTTCCAGCGGCATCCCGGTGTTGACAGCAAACGTATCGTCGGGTTTATCGCCCGCCTGGATCAACGTTTTCACGCATCGCCGGTAGAGTTCACGGCTGCGTTTCTGGTCGTTTCCCTGCTGCTTTCGGGCCGCAATCACGTTGTCTAAGCCATCTTCTTTGAGATACAGCAAAAACGAATCGGCCTTCATGCTCAGAAACTTGGGCGTGTTGGCAAACGCAATCAGGTGGGTGCCGGGGGTTTTCAGCGTCACGCTGGCTGCTCCGTAGTGGTCGTTGGTGATGCCGGGAGCCAGGTCTTCTTTGGTGCCGTTGGCCAGGTGAACGTACTGGATAATCCGGTTTTTCTTGCCTTCCGAGCGTTCGCCCTGAAAGGCTTCGCCGACCATGATTTCGATGGGAATAACATCGCCAACGGCGGCAAAAAACCGTTGGGGTTGTAGCCAGAATTCGTGCGCTACGGTTAGCAGCGTCAGGCCAAGCACAAGGCTGGCAGTTAGGGTTATTTTTTTCATTGGGAGGAATGATTGCGTTGATATAGACCTATTTAGCCATAAATAGCAGGGTGGTAATTGTGAGGATAATGAGTTTGTATTGCATTGGTTTGCAGGGGTTTAAATGAACTGAATTGGTTGAAATTGTCAAAGCCTGATTTGGCCAAAACCGTACCAGTATCTGTGCAAGTAAAGGAAAATCGCGCAGGAAATGTGGTAAACCATCAGACACTCACAGCACTTTGGTTGTCTGCCAGGCCACTACTTGCCACTGGTTATTCTGAAACCGATAAACAGCCGTGTGGTAGGCCCGGACTTTCATTGGTTTACCTTCCGACACGGCATCGTACCGGGCAACGCCGTTGGTAACGGCCACCATGCCAAAGAAACGGGCCGTAGATTTTTCCACAAGGATTGATTTGTAGGTCGTTTTGCTGGTTTCAAGGTCATGGATGTACTCCGTTTTGTTTTGCTTTTTACCGCTCGAATGCACCCATGTCAGGTCATCGGCCAGCATCTGCCGGAGTTTGACCACGTCGCGGGTGCGGGTGGCCTCAAAGCGTTGCCGCTCAAAAGCCAGCACCGACGCTTCGGTTGGTTGGGCTGTTTGGGCCGTTGCCAAAATCGGCCAGCTAATCCAGGCCAGAAGTATCAAAAGGTTTTTCATGTGAGAGTGAATCGTAATGAATTGAATCAACGAATAGGATCGCGGTGCCTATGCAATCCCACTCGTTGTCTTCGATTATCCTACTTACCGGGCCGTTCCCGAAAAGGTGTACTGCACACCAAACCCAATTGTGCGCGGGGCCGATGGCGAAAAATTGGTGCGATCAGTGGGATTGTTGCCCCGCGACGCACTGGAAATGTACAGTTCGTTGGTCAGGTTTAGTACGTTCACGAACACCTCAATGCCCTTGCGTTCATAACCGAACCGGGTGTTAATGACACTGATGCCCCGCACTCCGAAGGCCCCCCGGTCTTCGTACTGAAGGGTGTTGATCTGGTTGAGGAAGTAGGGTGTCAGACGTTGCCATTCAGCCGCTACACGCAGCCCTTTCAGCCAGCGGGGTTTGTAGAACACCTCCGTGTTGACAATCCAGCGCGGGGCCGATGGCATTTCTTTACCGCTCAGGTTCTTGACCACATCGGCCTGCCGCACCGACAGTTGAAAATCCTCGAAGCGGTGCAATGCATTGGCCCCGCCCACCCGCACGAGCCATTCAGGATTCGGTTTGTAGGTCAGCCCAAACTCGATACCCTGGTGTAATGTCCGGCCAACACTCTGGAAGTCAGTAGAATTATCAACCTGACGGATCGACAGCAGTTCGTTTCGGCCGTTCATTCGATAGACTGAAATATCGGCATAGAGTTTGTTTTGCAAGGCCGAAAACCAGCCGCCAACTTCCATGTTCTCGAAACGGGCCGGTTCCAGATTGTAATAAAACGGGTCTTGCCCGGCCACTTGTTGCACACTGGGCCGGAGCCGGAAAATAGCCGTCAGGCCCGGAGGAGCAAACCCCCGCCCGTAGTTGGCATACAGGCCGCGCCCGCGCCCCAGATCATACACCGCACCGACCTTCGGGCTGAATTGCTGGTAGGCTTTCGTGCCTGATTTTTTGTCTAAAAAGTTATCATAATCAAACGACATCCGGTCGTAACGCAAACCCGCCGTGACGCGCAGGGACTTCAACGGGCTGAATTCAAGTTGCGAATACAAACCCGTGTTGTGAATAGTAGCCTCATAATCACCCAATTTTACGTCGGGGCGGTCTTTCAGAAATGTGTACTTTTTTACTGACCGGCCATCGGGCCGGGTTTCGGCAGCAAGGTCAATGCTGAAAGCCTCGTACTGAACCGGGGTGTCGTCGTAAGTACCGCCGATCAGCAGTTTGGCATTCAGAAAATTGAACCGCTGCGTGTGTTGGGCAATCAGGCCGTAGCTGTTGAAAATACTGCGCTGCTTTTCGCTGGTAGCGGTCTTAGAACCTGTTGTCCACCGCACGGTATGGTTGGGCGCAAACCGATAATCGTTGAAGCGGTGAAACGCCGTGACAAACGTTTCGGCGTTGTCATTCCAGCGGTGATCGAGCGTCAGCCGCGACCGGATGGCTTTCACATTCCGGTACATAAAATCCTGGCTTGTTTCATACGACCGGCTATAAAAAGCAGTGCTGTCAAAACTCAGCCCTTCTTGCCCCTTGTAGTCGTTGTAGGCATACACGCCCGTGAGCCGCGTCCGGTCCGAAAGCTGGTATTCGGCTTTGACGTTCACCGCGTTTTTGACGTAATCGGAGCGTTCGCGCCAGCCGTTTTTCTGGTCGGAAATATAGCCGCCAACATACACACCAAGTTTGGGTGACAGCATCCCGCCCCCGCCGAATTGTAGCCGCCGAAAGTTATACTGATCGCCCTGGTAGCCAATCTTAAACGTCGGCACGGCGGTTGGGCGGTTGGTAATCAGGTTGATCGCTCCGCCAACGGCTTCCGGTCCGTAAATCGAAGAGACCGGGCCTTTTACCACTTCGATGCTGTTGATCATCATCAGGTTGGTCTCAATCAGGCCGTTGTGATTGAACAAGCCCATTGGCCGAACGGGTACGCCGTCTTCCATGTACAGAAAATAATTGGCCGTTGACAGCGGCTGACGAATGCTCATGCTGTGGCCTTCGCCGGTGAAGCGCATCATGAACACGCCCGGCGTTTTGCTGATTAGTTCGTTCAGGCTGGTCGGTTTGGTGTCGTTGATGAGGGCCGACGAGATTTTTGAGATGGCAACCGGGGCTTCTGTTCGGAGTTGGGCTTCACGATTGGCGGTCACGATTACCGTCTGCAAATCTTCGGTAGCTGGTTCGAGGGCTACATTAATCACGCCCGATTCGGGAACGTCAACCGTGACGCGCCGATACCCGACCGACGAGATGACGACCGTTTTTGCGTCCGACGACAACCGGAACGCGCCGGTGGCGTTGGCGGTGGAGCCTTCTGTCGAGTTGGAAAGCATCACCGTTGCACCAGGCAGCGGTTCTTTACTTTGGGCATCATATACTTTGCCCCGGATGGTGCGTTGCTGGGCGAATGCACCGGCGAGCAACGTGTTCATTAACAAACAGATAAGCAGAAATTTTTTCATGATAATTTGTCAATAAGTGATGAAATTAAGCAGCCGCCAAACGAATCTTGGGAATGCGTGACAGGCCAAAGCCAGTGAATAAAGTAGTGAGTGCAAGCAGGCAAATCAGGTTCATGATGTTGCCCGGCGAAAACAGCGAAAACATCGGCGCGACGTAACGAAAGCGGGGAATCTTGCCGTAATCGGCGGCCTTGAATGACTCCTGCCGGAATATTTTCGCGGTAAAAAAGTCCCGGTATCCGGCGTGTTGGCGGGTGGCTTCGGCCTGAAAATGACGAAACTGCTCGTCGCCCGTGCCGGCCACGTCGTTTAGCGATTGCTGCATAAATACCACCGGCGACAAAAACCGATACGTGCTGATGAGTTGCTGCTGCTTTTGGTGTTGGGTTTCAAACGCGGCTTCCATCGGTTGGATAACGGCTTCAACGGCCAGCGTTGACCGGACACTGCCGATGGCGAAGTCCTTGTAATTGACGGGTTTGCCTTTGGGCAATAGTTCAGGATGGTCGCCGTAATAGGCCGACATTTTTTTCTCGCCTTCGCGTTTGACATTGTCTGAAGCCTCGCGGGTTTCGGCAATCAGGTCAATGCGCGATGGCATCGGGTGGGCGGCTGTCACGGCCACATTCAACACCGTTGGCAACACCAAACCCAGCACTAACCAAACGCCAACCAGCACAGCCGCGTTGAAACCCGTATTACGCCCCACGCTGTTGACCCAAAACGACAACGCAAACCAAAATGCCGAATAGCCGGCCGTGAGCAGAAACAAAAACAGAATACCCCCGGCATTGTTGGTGATTGATACCCCCGTTAGCAACAATCCCGCCGTGACCAATCCCAGAAATGCCCCCGTTAGCAACGCGAACCGAAACCCGTATTTGCTGATGATAATCTGCCGCAACGACACCGTACTGCTCATCAGCATCGCCAGCGTTCCCTGCTCGCGTTCTGCCGATACGAGGTTGTAGGTCAGGGCGATAATCAGCAGCGGCAGCAGGTAAATCAACACAAATGAGAGGTCGAAACTGCCGTTGTACAGAATAGAGGCATTTTCGATTTCTTCGCCGTGATACAACGCCTGTTTTTTAGCAAAGGCAAATTTGTAGTAGTACGGTTGTAAATCGCTCTGCCCCACCGACACCACCGCCAGTGGTTCGGGTTGTTTAACCAGATAGCGATTCCCCCGCGAACTCGCCACCGTGTAGGGTGCGGTTGGGTCGCGGTGCGAATTACCGGCAAAGGGCTTGCCCGTCCGTTCGAGTTCGGCCACGAGAGCCTGGTTTTTGGCGATGCTTCCGGTTTCGACGCGGCTGATGTCGGCAATGATTTGTTGCTGAAACTGCACCCGGTTGTGGCCCGTCAGGAGGGCAAACGCTACAAAAACGGCCAGCAAACCAACACTGACGACCAGGGTTCGGTTGGCCCGTAACAGCAACCAGTCGTACCGGATAATGTGTGACAACATGAGGTTTTTTGTTTAGCGGACACTGCGCCCGGTGGTGTTCGTGTCTGTTATCCGATCCGCAGGTTTCGCCCGGCCCGCCGGAGCAACAGGCCCGACACCGCCAGCCAAATCAGCAGCGTAACGATACTAATGCGCTGATTGCCAAGCACAAATTCTAAGCCCGGTTGCCGATACTGAAACTGATTGACCTGCTGCCAGAGCGCGGCTCCGGCTTTGTAGCCCTGGTTTAGTTTGGCTCCGTTCAGGGTCTGGTCGGTGTTCATGGCTTTCTGAATCACGCGCCGGTGGGCTTCGGCCTTGTCGGTAAAGTCAAGGTGGTTGTCCATATCCGTACCGGCCAGCGCCCGCGACAGATTTCGCATTGCCAGCGCGGGCGAGAGCATACTGAGCCACTCCATGACCTGTTCCTGCCGTTGAAATTGCCGAAACAGCCCGCCGTAATTTTTGTCGTAAATCGTCCAGTCGCGGTCTTCGTTGGCTTGCAGGGCAACCCCGGCAAAACTCACCGGCAACGCCGACAGGCTGTCCACGCCATATTTGGCCAGTGTCTGTTTCTCCACCAGTTTGACGTATTCCTGCGCCGACGGCCCGCCGTTGATGCCCGTCTCTTTGTCAGAAATAACCTGTTCGGTAAACGCCAGTGCCGAAGGAGTTGGGGCCGACAACCGGGCGACGCTGCCGCATAAACGCGGTACCAGAAACGCCCCGAACGCCCAAAAACCGAGCAACCCCACCAACGCCAGTCCCGATTGCTGCACAACTGCCGAGACAGCAATGCCCAGCCCGGCCCAGAATGCGTAGTACAACCCGTAGAAAACGGCCCAGCCAAGTAGGTTGGGCAGGGCATCGGCGAAGGCGGTTGAGCCACCGGCCACGAGCATCGCGCCCGCGCTCAGGAGCAGCATCGGCCCCACAACATACAAGCCCACAACCCGCAACACGGCCAGCCACTTGCCCGCCAGCAACTGCCCCACCGAGGCATTGGTACTGAGCAGGATACGGAGCGTACCCGACTCGCGCTCCTTGCTGACGGCATCGAAACTCAACAGAATCAGCAGCAACGGCAGCAGAAATTGCAGCACAAACCCGACCGTCAACGCCCCAAACCGCGACAGTGTGGCCGAATCCTGGATGGTTCGGAGTTTAACGTCGTTCTGATTGTGGGCTTCGAGCCACACCGCGCTGCCCAGATAATCATCCATGCCTTTGTCCAGAACGGCCATCAGCGGCACGGGTTTGTAGGCATACAGGCCATAGTGAGCAGCCGCGTGGGGGCTTTTGGGGTCCTGGTTCAGCCATTGTTGGTAGGAGGTGCGCTGGGCTATCTGGTGTTCTGTATTGGTCTGATTATAATACAGATAGCCCGTAAACAGGGCAACGGCAAACAGCGCATACAGCACGGCGGTGGCCCACCGAAACCGGCTTTCGCCCGTCAGTTCGGCGGCTTCTTTCGTAACAATGCGCTGGATCATGACCGGACGAGTTGAGCGACTACACGTTCTGAAACACCGGGTGCGGCAATCGTGTGGAGGTACGTCGCTTCGAGTTCTGAATGCGTTAGTGTACCGGCATCCAGCACCTGTACCAGTTCCCCGGCCCGCATAATGCCGATACGGTCAGCAATTTCTTTGGCCCGAAACAGGTCGTGCGTCACCATCAGCACCGCCACTCCCAGCCCACTCAGTGATTTGATGAGCGCGGAAAATTCGTTGCTCGCCAGCGGGTCAAGGCCCGACGTGGGTTCATCAAGAAACAGCGCACGGGCTTGTTTGGCAATGGCCAGCGCAATACCAACTTTCTGTCGCATCCCTTTCGAGTAGGTGGCAACCCGGCGTTTGTGCGCGTCGGTCTGCAGCCCCGCCCGGTTCAGAAACCCGGTCAGTTCGGCGGTGGAGTAGGTCTTGCCCGACAGCCCGCTGAGGTAGGCCAGGTTTTGCAACCCCGTCAAGGTGGGGTACAGCACCACATTTTCGGGGATGTAGGCGATGAACTGTTTCGTCTGGTTCTGCCCGGCCACGACCTCAACGCCGTTGACAAAACACTGCCCCGATGTGGGTTCGGTGAAGCCCATGAACAGGTTAACGGCGGTGGTTTTACCAGCCCCGTTGGCCCCAAGCAGACAAAATACTTCACCCACCCGGATGTGGAGGGTCAGCCCGGCCAATGCTACATTGCCGGGGTACTCTTTGCGGAGTTGGATTGCTTTCAGCATACAGGTGTTGGCCGACGTAGCTCGGCAACGACGCAAAAGCTGCGCGCGTAAACGGGTTCGCCAGGACGAAGTTTAGTTTATGCAACAATGTTGCAAATAATAAAATCGCGAAGCAAATCAGAAAAAACCTACCTGACAGTCCGTGCTAATAACACAAGGCAAGCGCAGGCCACCGACAGCGTTCGGCTGTTTCGGTTTCGACAAAAACAAGTAAAATGATGTATAAGAGACCACGCCATTTGCTGTGAGCAGACGGGTCGGCAACGGATTTAGCCGCGCCAGGGGGGAGAATACACGGCTCGGCAGGTGCCGACAGAAACCGTTGACTGGTACTGTGTTAGCGGGGAAACTATCTCGGCAATAGGGGCTGCTACTGTGGGCCAGGTGGTGGCCGTCAGGCAGTGGGCATCAATCGCGCTAATCGAGCATAAAATATGATGGTGCTTTTCAGTTTCGGGGGCATCGGCGTAGCGGCTGGCGAGCGATTCTGCTAAGAATTTCTCCAAGCTATCCATCCTAAGATATCCCTTTTCCTGATAATCGGTGCTGTACTCTTCGGTTTGAATCACTACCATTGACTGTCCGTCGGTTCGGGCCACGCAGCCGAGGCCCACCACCAGTAGGTAGTTGGCAAGCAGCAGCAGCGATATGAACGAACGGAATGTCATTTGCTTAGTTTTTTAGTTTGTGGTTCGTGGTTCGTAGTTTGGTTCAGAATGGTCTGGTCTGCGTAAGCTAACTACGAACTACGAACCTCGAACTACAATATAAACTCCGGGTTGATGCGTTTGGCCTGAGCCAGCAACTTTGCCCCTTCTTTGGCATTGCCGGTTGCCATCGCAATGGCACTGGCGCGTTGCAGTAGTTCGGGGTCTTTGCTACCAGTGCGCATGGCAACGTCAACGTGTTGTTTGGCTTTGGCGATATTTTTCTGCCCGTAATACACCCAGGCTACGGCGTTGTTTACGTCAATGTTGTTAGGGCGTTTAGCGAGTTCTTTCGCGCCATACACCATCGCCGAATCTAACTCCCCGGTTTGGGTGTAGAGTTTGCAGAGTTCCAGATCAACGGCGTGGCCCGATTTGGCATCTTCGTCGAGCATCTTTACTACTTCGGCATACTTTTTCGTTGCCTTATCGTTATCGCCCTGCAAGGCGTATATCTGGGCCATTTCTTCGTGGAACGAGAATTCGGGCATGATTTTAGCTGCCTTGTCGAGCATCGCGAGGGCTTTGTCATACTCTTTACGGGCTTTCAGAACCTGGGCTTTACCGCGTAGCGCAAAGGCATAACTGGGCCGCATTGCCAAAATACCGTCGTACTGATTTTCGGCTTCTTCCAGTTTTCCGGTTGTTTCATAGAGGTGGCCAAGCGTGTTTTTGCTCCAGCATTGTGGCTCCGAACCGGGCAAGCCTGCCTGCACGGCCAGCTTCATGGCCTCGATAGAGCCGCTATAATCGCCGTAAATCTCCCGCAGGTACGAGGCCCGTGAATACGATTCGAGCGACGGTTTCAGGGCCTGCATCTTGTCTGACATTTTCACGGCTTCTTCGTAGTTACCGAGTTCAACATTAGCATCAACCAACACGCCGTACACGTATGCGTTGTTGGGGTTGATCTGCATCGCTTTTTGGGCTACTTCCTTTGCTTCGGCAAACTGGTGCTGCGACATCTTGACGGAAGCCGTAAAGACGTTGGCTTCGAAGTTTTTCGGGTCAATTGCCAGCACACCGGCTAAGACTTTCAGGATGGCCGGGTAGTAGTACGGGTGTTCGCCGGTGATACGGGCCTCTGACAGATAAATCGTGGCGAGTTGCAGCCGGGGCTTCACGTCGTTGGGTTCTTTGACGATTTTCGCTTTCAGTTCCACCACTTTCTCCTGCGTTTTGGGCCACTCAACGGCCTTGGCAAGTTCGCCGGTACGCTGAAACAACGAGGGCAGTTCATTGGTCGAACTGGTTTCCTGCGTGATTTTACCCATGTTTTTGCATCCTGACACAAACAAAATGCTCAGGCAAACCAGACCCGCGAGAAGAATGCGGAACGATGATTTATTAATGAATGGAGAAGTCATGTTGATTTTTTATTTGAAATACCCCCAACCGACCCATCGGACTGCCCCTAAACAGGGGG
>JBBRUV010000146.1:0-11291 GCA_038247465.1 Cytophagales bacterium | reverse complement strand
CCGTTACCGTGCCAACTGCCGACGTTGTGGTTCCTGCCGTTGTGCAGGTAGCCGTGTAGCTCAACACCGTTGTGGCCGTGATGCCCGTCAGACCCGCCGTTGATACCGTCACCAGCGTTCCCGTTGATGGACTCGTTCCCGTACTCCAGGTTACGCTGCCCGTGCAGCCGCTCGCACTCAGCGTGGCCGTGGCTCCCGCGCAGACCGTCGCGCTCGTCACCACCACACTTACCGACTCCGGCAAGACATAGCCCGCGTCAAGGGTCGGGTTGTATTCCCCCGAAGCTAAAGTGATGCTGCCTGTTCGGCCCGTGATGGGGTCGGCATTACTGTCGTTGGCCGTCGTACTGCCCGGCGCGTTCGGTGTCGTGGCTGTGAAGCCCGATGGCGTTGTGAAACCTACCGAATAGCTGTTGCTGCTGCCCGGCGTTAAGCCCGTGAAGCTATAACAGCCGATGCCCGTGCCACTGCTGGCCGTCGTCGTTGTGGCCGAAGCTACGCCGTTGAGGTACAGCACCACCGTCACACCAGCAATCGGCGTGTCGCCCACATCCTGAATGCCGTTCTTGTTCACATCGGCAAAGACCTTATCGCCCAAACTCGCCGGACGGATATAGCCCATGTCCACCGTCGGGTTTAGTTCATTGGCACTCAGGCTGTATGGCCCCGTGATGCCCGTTGCGGGGTTACCATCCGAGTCTGCACCATCATCACCGATGTTTTGCTGGGTGGCCGAAAAGCCAGCCGGAGCCGAGAAGCCAACCGTGTAACTCACGCCCGGCGTTAAGCCCATAAAGCTGTAAATACCGCTGCTGTTGGTGGTGGTGGTGACGGTGGTGCCGTTGCCGAAGAGCGTGACCGTTACGTTCGGAATACCCGGTTCGTTGGGTTGCTGAATGCCATCGGCGTTACGGTCTTCAAAGACCTTATCGCCGAGTCCCGCCGTAACCGGAGCCGTGCCAACCACCGTGATTGAAGCCGTGCCGCTGCAACCGGCCGGCGTGGTGCAGGTAGCCGAATACGGTGTACTGCCCAATGCAGCCACAACCACAATGCTGGCTTTGCCGTTGTCGGCACCGCCCGTTGACCAGGTGGTTGTACCGCCCGCACAGCCCGTTGCCGTCAGCGTGACGCTACTGCCCGTTGTTGCCGTTGCACTCGGATTGGCCGTCAGCGTCAGGCTTGGCAATGGACTCACCGTTACCGTTGCAATAGCGGTGGTGGTGCTGCTGACCGTTGTACACGTGGCCGTGTAGCTTAAAATCTGTTGCGTCGTGATGCTCGCTGAGGTAGCCACTGTTACCACCATGCCGGTAGATGGCGTAGTACCCGGTGCGCCGACTGCCGACGACCAGTTGATGGTGCCGGACATACAACCCGTGGCCGTCAGGCTCGCCGTTGCACCCGCACAAACCGTTGCGCTCGATACCTCCACAAAGGCAGGCACGTTGCACATCGGCGCGTTGTAGGCCTGGCTGACTGCCGAGCCGCAGACCGTTGAGGTCACGACCACCGTGTGGCTGAGTCCGTCGCCGGATAAGCCGGTCAGGGTGTAAGGCACCGAGAAGGTAGCCGCCGTTGAACTCACCGTTACCGTTGTCTGCACCGTGCCATCTGTCACGGTGTAGATGCCGGGCTGGGCGTTGGTCAGGGTGATGTTGCCCGTTACGTTGTAGGTTGTTGTGCCGCTCAAACAGGGGCTTGGCGAAGCCGTCACGGCCAGGTTGCAGGGAGCCACCGAACAACTGGCCGGAGCCGTGTAGGTAGCCACTGCCGAGCCGCAACCCGCCAAACTCACCGTTACGGTATGACTGGTTGCGTCCGAAACTAAGCCCGTCAGCGAGTAAGCCACACTCGTGGCCGAAGCCGCTACCGTCACTGTTGTTGATTTGGCGCCATCGGTTATAGTGGCCGTGCCGCCCGCTGTGTTGCTCGTTAGTGAAATTGTACCTGATACGGTGTATTGGTTCGTTGCCGGAACGCAGGCTGTTGGTGTGGCCGTAGCCGAGATGCTACAGGGAATAACCACTACACAACCCGTCGTTTTTAGTGTTAGCGTTGCACAATTACTGGTAGCGCTACAGACCAAACTCTGGCAACCTTCATCGAAGGCAATAACCCGATAATAGGTAGTTTGTAAAACAGCTACCGGGTCGTAGGTAGCACTCGTTGCACCTGGTATATCAGTAAACCCGGCACTGCACGATGTTGTACTGCTTTGCCACCTATACTTTAATGAGCCTCCGCCCCCACTGGCTGGTGTAGTAATCGTGAACGGAGCAGGATCATCGGTAGGGCAAACCGATTGGTCGCCGACAATGGTTTGAGCAGTTACGGCTGGTAAAACAGCAATATTCAACGTAATGGTAAAAGCAGGACAACTTGCACTCGTTACACCACTATTAGTAAGCGTGAATGTGCCGCAGGCTATTGACGTGTTTACGGTAACGGTCAAATCACATTCGTTGAATGTCAAGCCCGTAGATGTTCCGGTTGGCCCCCAAACCCCCTCACACACAACTCCACCGTTACTTAATATTAAGTCTGATAGCGATACTCTTGTTCCTACCGGTGCATCACAAACAGCGGTTGTTACGGTACCGCTCTCGGGGCAGCACTCTTTTAAAATACCAATGGCTTTGCACTGACCAAAAGCGTTAGGTACAGGACCGACTGCTTCGCCGTCGGCTGTGAGGTCGGTATTCCAACGATAGATACAATCTTCGGTGGGGTTCAGAGAGGTCGTGAACAGTTTATTAGATTCGGGACTGTAAATGACACCAGTCATCTGATTCCAACCTTTACTGTCGCCACCATTGCTATCTATCGGGCCAGCACCAAGAAACGCACCAGTCGGAGAAAACTTAAGGAGACGAGACGGCGTTCCACCGGTATCATCCCGGTCTCCTTCCACCACATATATATTACCAACATTGTCAGTTACAATCCCCTGAAGCCCTCTTTTAGCATACACCGGACTCAACCCCTGGTAAGAAGGATTTGCATCGAGGTCAATAAACGGGGGGAAAGTGGTATTGGCGGTAAAATCAGCCGCTGTTGGGGTAAAGGCATAGATTTTACCAGTTGGTTGTGTGACATAGAACTTACCGTTTTGATCAACATGCAGCCCCCAGTCATCAGAATTACCGGCAAATTGAACAAACCCCATAGTAGTACCCGTACAAGGGTCTATCTTATAAATACGGGTGTCGGGTCCGTTGGCATAAATAAACCCATCAAACGACTGGATACTGGTCAGTAAGAGTCCCCAGTTATTACTGGCAGGTAGTGCGGGAATTCTGTAGTTTGATTCTGGGAAAATATTACCCCGACAATCAAGCTTGCGGATATAATTCGGACTTTGGAAGTTTGAACCTACGTATAAGAACCCGTTTCGATCTACCCCAAGCCCGTGCGGAAAGGGAAACTCGGATGCATTATTAAGCCATGGCGTACCATTTACACCACCCACCTCGGTGAGTGTACCATCTGCCGGGTTCACCAGCATCTTGTGTGTGATCCCGTTAGGCTCGTTGATGTACACGTACTCTTTGCAGGTAGTGGTCAATTGGGCCTGGGCCGAAAATGAAGCGAACCCCATTAACAGGAACAGAAGCCAGACCGTGTGGCGCGGCAAAACATGGGAGCGCATGAGCGCGTACAGATGATTCATATACTTGGTTGTTGTTGGTTTTTCATTCTACCTGAAACAGGCAAGAATTAGGCCAAAACAGCCAACCAGCACCGTAGCCGGTGATAAGGGGATCAATATCTGCCGACGTGTACAAATCAGCGTGCGCACTCGCACTATTTTGTTGCTAAAACAAGTGCCGGGCAAAACGCTACAAATAATATGCCAGAGAAGAACGCCCCCATCAAAACGGCGGGCAACCGGGGTTGGGCCTCGTTTTCATGGCCTTGTTGGAGTGTGGTTTCCGGCGTTCATTGGCCGGGCAAATGATTACTTTTGTTAGAGAAATCAGGAAAATGATAAATGGATATGGAAAAAAAACTAAATCATTACAACCTCGAAGAAGTCATTGACGTGATGGGCATTGATAAAATAGACAACTGTGAGCAGTTAAACACGTGGCTTGATGCCTCCGGTACGCTAAAACCGGCCTACATCGAACTGCTCACTGAAATCAGGGCCGAGCTCACGAAGAAATGGGACGAGTGGAACGAGGAAGAACTTAAAATCAACTTTATCGGGCTGATATTTCTGGTGGCTCAACTCGATGAACCCAAAAAAGTAAGGACGTTTTTTGAGCGCAGTTTATCAGGAACAGTTAATAATGTTGCCATTTCTGTAACGGTAGATTGTATGGTGGCAAGCCCCAAACGAAGCGGCACACCCGACCGACCGTATTTTTTCATGCAGGAATTTAAACGTTCGCGTACGGACAGTAGAGACGCAGAAGGCCAAATGCTGGCCGCTATGATTTTGGCCCAGGACATGAACCAAGACAGTTTGCCCATGTATGGATGCTGGCTACAGGGCAAGAACTGGTATTTTACGGTGCTAAACGGCGTGGAATACTGCGTGAGTCGCCAGTTTGATGCCACCCGCGAGCCAGATTTGCTCCAGATTGTCTTTATCCTCCGTAAGCTCAAAGCCCTGATTTTGGCGCGAATCGCCTAGCCGCTGTTGAGTTGTTGGGCGTAGGATCGCCCCGCACAACGGCCCACCTGCTGCCAAAAGGCGTATCTTTGTTAGCCGATCAAACCCGGTTACAGCAATGGGAAAATCAAAAACGACCCCGGCCCTCAAACGGCTCAACCATTATGACCTCGATTCGGTCTTGACTGCCTTTGATATTGAGATTATTACTGACTGTGCTTTTCTTGACCAATGGCAAGCCATTACAATAATTGATCTGCCTCTCGAAGACAAGCACATCTTATCTTCATCACGCGAACGACTTATCATCAACGGAAATTTTTGGAACGAAGAAGAGCTTAAAATGAAGTTTGTCAGCTTTATTTTGAATATGGCAAACTTAGACGAACCCAAAAAAATGCAGGTTTTCTTTGAACGAACCTTAGCTGCCACGATCAACGAATACAGCGTATCGGTAAAATGTGATTGCTTGGTTGCCAAACCCAAAAACCCGATGAAACCCGATAAGCCATATTTTTTCTTGCAAGAGTTTAAGAGGACTAAAAGCGACATTCATGACCCGGAGGGGCAAATGCTGGCGGCCATGATTGTGGCGCAGGAAATTAATCAAGATGGCAAACCCTTGTATGGCTGTTGGTTGCAGGGGAAAAACTGGCATTTTGCTGTCCTCAACGAGAGGGACTATTGTCTCAGTCGGCAGTACGATGCTACGCAGGAAACGGATTTGTTAGCCATTGTTTTTATGTTGCGGAAACTGAAAGAAATTATCTTAAATCGGTAATCGCCATTAGGCATTTGTTGGGCGCAGTGTTCCGAAGGATCACTGCGCCCGTTTTATGAGGGGTCGTTTGCAAGCCGTTTGTATCTACCGACGCTTCGCTGTTGAATCCCTACGGGATGAGCGGTTTGGAAGCCATCGTTGGGCGTAGTTGGCCGGGCAAATGCTTACTTTTGTTAAGGCAAACAGGGAAAACAACCGACAGCCATGGAAAAAACAAAACGCCTGAATCATTATTCGATTGAAGATGTCATCGAAATCTGTAACATGACGGTTGTTAAAGACTGTATTTATCTCGCCCAATGGGTCAATACGCCCATAGAGAACCTGAGTGCGGCTCAACTCGAAATTCTGCACGAACTACCCGACGAATACAACGAAAATGCAATTGGCTGGAACGAAGAAGAACTGAAAATGCTCTTCATCAGTCCGATTTTCAGGATTGCCAACGTGAACGAACGCGGTAAGTTGCGTACTTTTTTTGAGCGGTCATTATCGGGCAAAGTCAATGACATCCAAATTTCGGTGGTAGTTGATTGCATGATAGCAACCCCTACAAAGGCCGCTCGTCCTGCTTCTCCTTATTTTTTCTTGCAGGACGGTCCGTCGTCACGGTATAAGAGAACAAAGGGCGACACGCATGACGCAGAAGGCCAAATGTTAGCGGCTATGATTTTGGCTCAGGACATGAATCACGACGGATACCCGCTTTATGGCTGCTGGGTGCAGGGCAAAAACTGGTACTTCACGGTGCTGAACGGCGTAGAATACTGCGTGAGCCGCCAGTTTGATGCCACCCGCGAGCCAGATTTACTCCAGATCATCTTTATCCTCCGTAAACTCAAAGCCCTGATTTTGGCAAGACTTTAAACCCCGACCAATGATGGAAAACCCAAGAAGACAATCAGCAAAATATGATGTTGATAATTTGGCCGAAGCCTTCGGTATTGAGCCTGTGGACGAATGTCAACTGTTAACTGATTGGCTCAGTGCCACCGCTACACTATCTGTACACGAATGCGAAACAATAGAAACGCTTCGGCAGAAATTAGTCAAGGCGGGTAGCAACTGGAACGAGGAAGAACTCAAAATTCAGTTTATCGGGGTTCTCTTGTTTATTGCCAATATTGACGAAGACAAAAAAATCAAGACGTTTTTCGAGCGTTCGCTGTCGGCAACTGTTCAGGATATTCCTCTCTCTGTTATCGCTGATTGTGTTATCGCCAGCCCAAAAGGGTTGGGCGGCAGCCCGCGCTCCCCTTATTTTTTTCTACAGGAGTATAAAAAATCCAAAGGTGATAAGCAAGACCCAGAGGGCCAGATGCTCACCGCCATGATTATCTCACAGGAGCTTAATCAGGATAAACAGCCGCTCTACGGTTGCTGGATAGTTGGCTCAAACTGGCATTTCACGGTGCTGAACGGCGTAGAATACTGCGTGAGCCGCCAGTTTGATGCCACCCGCGAGCCAGATTTGCTCCAGATTGTCTTTATCCTCCGCAAACTAAAAGCCCTGATTTTGGCAAGAATAAAGTAGCGCGGACAGGAGCGCCTGCCCGCACTACTCATCGCACTACCCGCCGAATCACCATCGGCAAACAAATCGGAGCCGGGCAAACGCAGATTGTCTGCGGCAACGTAATGGTCTTGTCCGTATAGCAATCGCTGCCCCGGTTATACACCCGAACCGTATAGGGCTGACCGGCAGCCGTGGCCGGGTTTGCCAGCGTACCCACCAGCACACCACCCGCCGGAATCGCTGTTGCCGAAACCGGCAGTGCCGCCGTAGCATCGAACGCACTCCCCGCCGAATATTGATAGGTGTAGCCCGACCCAAAGTCCGATACAACTAACCGGCCATCGGTATTGGGCATGATGCCGTTGCCAGAGCAGGTAACGGCAGTAGCCGTGAGTGTGAATACCGGCGACACGCACGAACACGCTGCCGGAGCGGTGTAGGTCTGGCTCGCGGCACCACAGGTCGTGCCGCTGAATAGAACCGTGGCGGTTTTGTTGAGTCCATCGCTGTTGAGACCGTTGGCAACTACGGTGTACGTAAAATCAGCCACCGAAAAACTCCTGACAAATGATGCGGCTCCCGGAATGGCAACTGTCAGCGACGTTGGCCCGTCGAGGTTCGTGACCGTAAGTGTTACCGTCACCGAATACGTGTTGGCGTTGTTGACGCTGTTGCACTCTTACCGGCTGATTGCCAGGGTAGTAGCGCAGGGCGGAGCCATAAAGCCTATGTCGTAGCTATGGTCGTTCATGCCCGCATAACCCGTCAGCACCGATACCGAAGCCAGGCCGTTGCCGGTCAGCATCGCGTTATTATCGCGGGCAGAGCCGCCGGTTGTGGCATCGGCAGTGGCACGGGTCAGCAGGCGGTTGGTGAGAATACCCGTTCCAGTGCCATTGGCAAACTGGGCATTGCTTACCCGAATCTCGTACCGGGTGCTGGTCTGCGGGCCGGGGCGGTTGGGTTTGCTGCGGCCCAGGGTGTCAATTACGTTGGTGGCATTGAAATAAAACTCGCCCGTTGCGCCGGTTGTGGTTTGGCCCACCAGCACCCCGGTCTCGTTATAAAGCTGGAGTTGCACCCCGGCAATGGGTAGCTCACCGGCATCCTGAATCCCGTTTTTGTTTTGGTCGAGCCAGGCGCGGTTGCCAATTTCGAGCGGCTTGGGCAAACACAGCACCTCCAGCCCACCTAAGCCCGATGCTTTGCCAAATTCATTGTTGCCGTTATTTTCGGGAATGTCGTTCAGCAGCGAGAAGCCCCGTATTTCCTTGCCCGTTGTGTTCGAGAGGATTTTAAATCCATTGGTATAGACCGTACCGCCGTTGCTTTCTTTGATGGGGTCAAAGGCCGTTACGATCAACTCACCCGACCCCGGCACCAGGCCCAGCGACCCCATCGAGGTTTCGGTGTGGCTGTCGGTGTTGAAATTGTCGCCCGTATAAAACTCAAATTCGCCGTCGGTATCGGCAGTGCTATTCGGGTCTTCGTCGGGGTAGGTGGCCTCCGCAAACTGCCCGCCCCCGGTTTGTACCCCGCCCACCGGGCCGCACTTGCCATTGGTCTCGATGCTATAGACCGGGTTTTGCAGCGTGCCGATGTTGCAGACCCGCAGCACGTCGCCCCCGGCGCGGGGGTCAATCTTGCGGTAGCCACTGTTGGGGTTGTTGGGGTCATTTGTGGTGCCGATTGGGTCGGGGCCATGGAAAATACCCTGATGCCCAAACCGATCCATGAAGCCCAGCACGAGCGAGCCATCGTCGTCAAAAACAATGTCAGACAGCAGCGGCTGCGGGCAGAGCATCTCGCCCCGGTCGCTGAAACTGAACACCTGCCCCACGTCGCCGTTGTCGTTGCTCCAGTTCGAGTCGGTATTCCAGGGTTGCCAGCTGCTCCTGTTGCGCGGGAAGGTCACGCCCGACACGTTGCCCCGCGTATAATCGAGCGAGAAATCAACGGCCTCGGTAAATGTATTGTCGAGGGTGTTGAGTATGTAGATGTACGCCCGCAGGTCAGCTTTCAGGAGTGAGGTACTGGCATCGCAGGTAACGCCCACAAACACGTTGTCGCCCCGAACGCCGAGACCGAAAGGCCGCGCCACGCCCCCCACACAGCCGGGATTGGGAATGTCGAACGCCAGCACGTCAGCCGCCGTTGGGTTGGTGGCGGGGTCGTTATCGGCATCAATCGTGATGCGGTACAGGCGTTTGTCCTTCAGCCCAACCACGTACAGATACCGTTGGTCGTTGCTCATGTCCATGTCGCCAAACGAGATTTTACCGACCGAATCTGCCGGGTTCTGCTGCTTGCCGTTTATATCGGTATGGATAATGTCGGCTAAATAATTGCTGGTAAAGTGCGGGTTTTCGCCGGTGTTAATCGTTACCTGACCACCACTCACGCTGCTGACTACCAGCCCGTTGAGGTTAATGAGTTGATACGAAGCCGAGACAGCCGGGTCGCGGGGGTTCACCGTGACGTAAATAACGCCCGTGCCGCCGGTACCAAAAGCGGTGTGCCGACGCATAAATGACGACGCATATAAAGAGCCCGTTTCGGTCAGGAACGACGTTCCCCAGATGGCCCCCACGCCGGTAGCGGGGGTGTTGGGGTGGCCTACCAACGCCGTGCTACTGCCCGTTGCGGCCCCCGTTGCGCTATACGGAATGGTAGCAATCAGGTTGTCATCGCCAACGGTAGTACCCGCTCCAATAATGAAGCATACCACCGATACGGGTGGCCCGGCTTCGCAGAAATCGGTGGGGTAGTTCAGGGCAAAGTCTATACCCGTTGCCGGGCCAACGACAAACTGCACCGACGTTCGGTTGCCGGTTGTGGCCGTTGATGATGCAGCACCCGAAAAAAAGTTGGTGAACGAAGCCGGTACATCAAACTCGATTCGGAGTGAGTCACCGGCGTTGGCGGCTGGTTGCAACGTGTACAACCCGGCTCCGTCGGTCAGGGCCGACCCCGACACGGCACCGCTGCTGCGGTAGGCCCGCACCCCGATACCGGCCATGCCCGGCTCGCTGCCGTCTAAAACACCATTGTTGTTGAAATCACGAAAAACCCGACCCGACTGACCAACGGCCACCGACACGGGCAAAAGCAGGACGAAACCCAGCAGATAGAAAAGAGGTGGAGCGGATTTAATGAAACGTGGTAAAAAATTTCTCATAGCATAACAGGTTGACGAAGGATGTTCCTTCGTACCAGTATGCAACAAGAACGGTGCCACCTACCGGCAGGAAGGCTCATGCCGGTAAAACCGATCCGCAAACGGGACAGGAATTAATCGAATAGACTTAATACAAATAAAGTGGTAACAACGCCTTTTCAGTATCAAAAACCTCGCCCGTTTCCTGATCGCTTTTGTCGTATTTTGCGCCAAAACAAAACCACTATATGCCCCTCAATACGCCCGCTTCCATTCATGTATCGTCAGAAATTGGCACCCTGCGCCGGTTGCTTATCCACAGCCCCGACCGGGGCCTCGGCAAGGTGGTTCCCTCGAAAGCACAAGACTGGCTCTTTGAAGATATCGTTCACCTCGACATGATGCGCCGGGACGAGTATGATTACTACGTGAAACTGCTCCTCTATTTTTTAGACCCTGACAAAGTGCGCGGACGTATCGCTGACCTTGGCCCCGACAGCAACCGCAACTTTTTCAAACCCGGCCATACCGACTATTTTCAGTCTGACAAAGTGGTTGATATTCAGTGCCTGCTGACTGATATTCTGCGCGATGACATCATCAAAACCAAGCTCATTGCGGCTATTTGCGGTATCGAGCGTACCTCGTTTCAGACGCAACAGAGCCTGCACGACTACGACCCCGCCGAACTTGCTAAGATTCTCATTTCCGGCTCGCTACCCGGCCAAACGCTGTCTGAACAAACGATGCTCTTTGCGCCGTTGCCCAACTTTATTTTTACGCGCGATATTGGTATCGTCATCAACGACCATATTCTGCTTAACAAACCGGCCAAAGTAGCCCGCACCCGCGAGGCATTGCTGGCCCAATACTTTTTTCATTATCACCCGCTGTTTGCCAACTACCGCGATAAGATTCTCGAAATTCCTGATAATCAGCACGCCTTTCTGATGACCGATGCCGATGCCAACCGCGACCTGAACCGGGCCACGCTCGAAGGCGGTGACGTGATGATGATTGCGCCCCGCCACCTGATTATCGGCGTGAGCGAACGCACCACGCTCTATGCCGCCCAAAACACGATGAAACTCGTGTTTGAGCGCGAATTAGTGGACACGGTAACGATTCTGAAAATCCCGAAAAAGCGCGACTATATGCACATTGACACCGTTTTTACGCAAGTTGCCCGCAACACCTGGGTGCTGCTCGGCTCGCT
>JBBRUV010000145.1:0-11367 GCA_038247465.1 Cytophagales bacterium | reverse complement strand
TTGATAGTATTCAAGACAGTAGTCATGGTCGTCAATCTTGGTAATGTGCAAGTTCAAAGATACGACTATTGACGCTGTCTTGTTTTATTGGCAATAATTATCTGAAAATCAATTAGATAGACCCAAAATTCGCATTAATAGCAACGTGGCAGAATGGGCTGACCGAAGCAGCTTACGACGGTGAAAAAGGAGTGGTGATTTCATAATTGCTGTAAATGGATTGGATTATTAGTTTACACTGCTAAAATAGTCGGTTGATTTTGAGTAAGTTGATTTTTGAGCCATGCTATAATCCGTTGTAATAAAGGCCATAGCAATAGTTTTTGATGGAATAGTACATGGAATGAATGAAAGTTTGACGTGCAAATATGCGCCAAACCATGCAGAAATACCCTGTTTTTGGTAAGTGTGTTTACCATCTGGCTCCTGCTCTGAAGGCGTAGCGGTAAGATGTGCCACTGGTAGCCGTGAGGGTCACTCGCGTGGCCGTGCAAGAAATGCCGTTACGAAAATCAGGATATTCTCACCGCCGGTTATCGCCCCCATCTATCATGCTCAGGTAGCTCATGTAGCGGCTCTCGGCAATGCGGGCCTCGGCCACCGCGAGTTTCACGGCGCAGCCCGGCTCGTTGAGGTGCAGGCAGTTGTGAAACCGGCACTGATTCATGAGGTCGCGCATTTCGGGGAAATAATGCCCGATTTCGTCTTTCTTCATCTCCACCAAACCCAATTCTTTAATGCCCGGTGTGTCAATAATATAGGTATCCGGCGCGAGTTCAAACATCTCGGCAAAGGTGGTGGTGTGAACGCCTTTGTTGGCAAAACTCGAAATTTCGTTCGTGCGAAGGTCTAAATCCGGCGCAATGGCATTCACTAACGACGATTTTCCCACGCCCGAATGACCCGCCAGAAGCGTCACTTTCCGATCAAGCAAATCCCGGAAAGCATCAACGCCATCGCCTTCGGTGGCCGAAGTTTCTAAGCAGTTGTAGCCGATACGTTCATACATCGCCCTGATTTCGTGCTGAAAATCAAGCCCTTCGTCGTTCAGGATGTCAGTTTTGTTAAACACAATCGTTGTCGGAATTCTGAATGCTTCGGCTGTGACGAGAAAGCGGTCAATGAAACCGAGGGAGGTGCGGGGCATGGCGAGCGTTGCCAACATCACGGCCTGATCCAGGTTGGCGGCTAAGATGTGGCCATGCGCGGTTTTGTGAACAGACTGCCGGATGATATAGTTTTTTCGGGCTTCGATGCCGGAGATCATGGCGGTGTTTTCAGTCACGTCTTCCACGTCAAACTTCACCCGGTCGCCAACGGCAATCGGGTTGGTCACTTTCAGGCCCTGGAGTTTGAATTTGCCTTTGAGCCGGGCGCGGTAAATATGTCCGTCTTCGTTGCGGACTTCATACCAGGAGCCGGTAGAGCGGATAACTAAGCCAGTTTGGGTCAAATGAGTTTTTTTGTTAGAAGATGGTTTGCAACGTTCACAACCGTCGCTGTTGCACCAATGTTCCGTTGTACGTAGCCCAGGCTGACGGCTCCGGCCCGGGCGCGTTCGCTGGGATTGTGGTACAGTTGCTCAAAAACCGTCTGAAACGCATTGACATCGGCCACAGCAAACGCCCCACCCTCAGTTATCAACGCCGACGCTTCGGGAAATTTATCAGTCAACGGCCCAAAAAACACTGGTAAGCCAAAGGTGGCGGGTTCGAGAATGTTATGCAGTCCGCCCCGTTTAAACCCGCCCCCCACAAACGCAAACTGCCCGTATTGATACAGTGAAGCCAGCATCCCCACATTATCAATAAACACGTATTTGGCCTGATAATCAACTTGTTGGTTTGCCAGTTCAGAATACAGTAATGAAGGCTGCATCAATTGTCCACGCCAGCGTTCAATCTGTTCAGCATTGATTTCGTGCGGGGCAATCACTACCCGCAACGGCCCGGCAAACTGGTTTAGAAACGGAATCAATACGGCCATATCGTCGGGCCAAACGCTGCCCGCAATTAATGTTGGCGCATTGGCGCAAACGTGTTGCACAATCGGGAAGGCCTGGGCAGATGCAGCCGTATCGGCCACGCGATCAAAGCGCGTATCACCGGCCAGCGTAACGGCTCCGTAACCCACTGATTTTAAGAGCAAAACTGACTCCTCGTTTTGCACAAGAATATGGCTGAAACACCTTAATAAATTACGCTGAAAACCGCCGTACCACCTAAAAAACAGTTGGCTGGACCGAAACACCGCTGAAAACAGTACCGTTGGCACGTTTTGGTTTTTGAGTTCAACGAGGTAATTGGCCCAAAACTCATACTTCACAAACAACGCCAATTGGGGCTGAACGAGGGCCACAAACCGCCGGGCGTTAGCCGGTGTGTCGAGCGGCAAATAAGCAATGACATCGGCCCCGGCGTAGGTTTTACGGACTTCATAGCCCGACGGCGAGAAAAACGTCACCAGCAACAGATGATCGGGGTGATGCTGCCGGAGGGTTGCCAGCACCGGGCGGGCCTGTTCAAATTCGCCGAGCGAAGCCGCATGAAGCCAAATAACCGGGGCTGTGTTGCCCACCAGTTGCGCGGCCAGGCGTGTGTGCCAATCGCGCCGACCCACCACCCATAGCCGGGCTTTCGGGTTGAACCCGGCGGCCACCCAAATCAGGAACCCATACAACCGGATTGCCGTTTGATAAATCAGTTTTCCCACGAGATAACATGAATTGGAACAAACTTACGGAAGAAGCCCAACTAACGGCCATTCGCCAGGAATCGGCGCAGCAGCCGGTGATGATTTTTAAGCACAGCACCACGTGTTCAATTAGTGCAATGGCCCTCAAACGTATGGAGCGTAATTGGCAGGACGGGGCTGGTATCAAACCGTATTACCTCGATTTGCTGTCAAACCGCGCCCTCTCAAAGCGGATTGCCGATGCGTTTGGCGTTGAGCATCAATCCCCCCAGGTATTGCTGATTAAAAATGGGGAAGTCGTTTATGATGAATCTCATTACAGCATATCGTTTGATGCCGTAGCGAAAAAGGTTGTTTAAAGGGGGGGGGGGAAGAGGGGACGAAGAGGAACACAGGAACGAGCAGGACACAGTCGGCATCCTTTTTTTCCCCCTCGTCCCTTTTCTCCCCTTACTCTTTTAACGTAATTTTAGCCCGGTGGCATACTCCGCCGATGGGCGGGTTAAATTTCGAAACGCTCACTTCAACCGTCTGTACGTCAGGATATTGCTGCCGTATTTCCTGAATAATCCGGTGGGCAATGTGTTCGAGTAGCCGGGCGGGCTGTTTCATCACAGCGACCACCACCCGGTACACGTCTTCGTAGTTGACGGTTGCCCGCAGCCGGTCGCGCCGGGCGGCTTCCGAAAAATCGGTTGTGATGATAATGTCAACGGCGTATTTGTTGCCTATTTTTTGCTCCTCGTCGTAGAAGCCATGGTAGGCAAAAAACTCAAGCCCTTCGAGTGCGATAGTTCCCAAAATGGTCGGTTAAATCTGGTCAAAAAACGAACCGCCCTGTTTCTGCGGTTTGGGTTCTTCGGCATGGCGTTCAGGCTCCTGGGCAATCACGTCGGCAACGGGTTCGGTGTACGATGTAGGCTGGTCGGTTTCTGCCACGTTTTCAGAAATCGCTTCGGCCCGTTCGGATTCCGGCACCGCGGGCAAAGCGGGAATTTCTTCGGTGAGTTGTTGGCGCATCGGCTCTTTAACAGCGGGTTCAATGGGCATAACCGGCATTTCAGCAACGGGCTCGGGCATCGGCAGCACTTGTGCTTTGGGGGCTAACTGACCACTTACTTCGGCGATTTTTTCCTGAAACGAGCTTTTGGCAAACTTTCGTTCAAACCGTTCCACGCTGTCAACGGCGTTGCTGGCAAGGGTTCTGATCTGGGTCATCAGGTTTTCTTTGTAGCGTTCCATTGCCTTAAAATCGTGTTCTAAGACCTTCAGGTCGTTCAGGATGTTATCCTTCATATAACTCGCCTGATTTTCAGCATCTTGCACCATCAGCACCGACTTTTTTTTGGCCTCGGCCAGCAGTTCATCCGATTTCCGGCGGGCCTCGGCAATGTGCTGCTCGGCGGCCCGCGTAGCCTGATCGGCAATTTGGCCGCTACTATCTTCCGCGTTTTTGAGGGTTCTGAACAACGTCATCTCAATTTCTTTGAGTTTATTGAGTTCCCGTTCGGCCAGTTCGAGCTGCATTTTCAGCATTTTTTGTTCGCCCGAAACCCGCTCCCATTCCTGCGAAAGTGACGATAGAAACGCATCTACATCTTCTTTTCGGTAGCCGCGCAGTCCTTTTTCGAACGTATGTTGCCGTATTTCAATGGGTGTAATTTTCATTCTTAAATTTTATAAAATCGCCTGTAACCGTGAAAGTAATGGTGTTTTGATGTATTACGCAATTTTTCGGCCAAAAAGTAAAGAGTTACAGATAGAGAATGAATGTAGGGTGGGCAGAAGCCCGCTTGTAGCTGTTTTGACGGGCTTCCGCCCACCCTGCGTCACACCACACGCCAAACCGAAATCGTCCGGTCGTCGCTGGCTGAAAGCAGCCTGTCAGGACTGTCCGTCCACAGCACTCGATTCACCGACGTACCATGTCCGGCGTGACGGGCGCGGTCAACTACTTTGAGGAGTTTGAGCGTATCAGTCTCCCAAATTTTTACCGATTTATCCATACTGGCGGTAGCAAACTGCGCTCCGTTTGGGCTGATAGCTATGTGGTTAATGGCAAACAGGTGGGCCACCACGTCGCGGGTGAGTTGGTAGCCATTCTCTACATCCCACTGTTTCAGATGTGCATCGCGGCTGCCGGTGAGTAAAAACCGGAAATCAGGCGAGTAAGCCACCGTGAATACCGAGTTTGTGTGGGCAGCAATCACTTGTTTCAGGGCCAAGGTTTCGAGATCAAAAATCCGTAAGGTATGATCGCTGTAACCAACAGCAAATTCGCGCTCAACCGGATTAATTGCCACGCACCGCGCCGACTGCGAACTGGCCTTGAGGTGTTTCCGAATTTCGAGTGTTTCCGGGTCAATCACCACCACCACACCATCGCCGAGGGCCACGATAGCCGTATTTCGATAAATTTTTATATCAAAAATAGCGGCTGTGGTCAGTTTTAACGACGCGATTTCGGTTTTGGTGGCGGGGTCAATCAAATGGATTCCTTCGTAGTTTTGACCTATCCAAAGCCGGTTACGGTCTGCGTCAAAGCAGAGCGCGTACACCGAGGCTGGTATCTGGGCGATCAACTCGCCGAGGTCGGGCCGGGTCAGGTGCCAGCTCACCACAAGCCCATCACCCCCGGCCGAGAAAAACGACCCTAATTTGTTGCCGCGTTCGAGGGCATACACGCAGTCGCGGTGACCACCAAAGGTGTCTAATTTATCAATAATCATAGTCAACGATCTAAACTTGGCACGTACAACTACCTATATACTTAACGCAAATTGCCGGGCGATACTGTGGCAGATTGACCAAACAGAACTGGGCCTGCTGGCAGGTTTGCCGCTCACTGCTACCGAAGAAACCGACCTCGCCTGTATCACGCACCCCACGCAACGGGTTGAGTGGCTGGCCTGCCGGGTAGCCTTGCAGACCCTCGTTGGCAGTGAACAGTATGCAGGCCTATGGAAAGACGAATTTGGCAAGCCACACCTCATTGGCTTGCCAGGGCATATTTCGCTTTCGCACACGGGCGGCTGGGCGGCAGTTGTCTGGCACGATTCACAACCCGTCGGGATTGACATAGAACCGCAGCGCGAGCAGTTTCGGCGGGTGGTTCCACGGGTGTTGTCGGCGGCAGAAATTGCCCACGCCAACGGCCACACCGAACGCCTTGCCGTATATTGGTGCGCCAAAGAAGCCCTTTATAAACTCTATGGCAAACGCAAACTCACCTTTCGTGAACATCTCTTGATCGAACCATTTGCCGACGGGTCAGAAACACTCACCGGCCACGTTCGGCTGCCTGACCACAGCGTAACGCTATCCATTCGGTGCTTTAAGGCCGGGCCGGGCTGGGTAGCAGTAGCTTTCTGAAATCACAGCCCACAACGTGACAAAATAGCAGGGTAGCTTGTCAATAGGCGGCAACTTTGCAACTTTGCGCTTTGCTACTCTGTCACTCCTTAAACAAAGGACTGATATTTGTGGTAGATATTAATCAGCCATCAGCAAATCAGCCCATTAGGTTCATAAAAACCGGAGGCCCCTGCATAAAACGGCTTAAACCTGTAATTTTATGGCGACTATGCCCGAAATTATGCCAGATACCCCCGCTCGCGGCTATACCGACGAGCAGAAATACCGCATCTTTAATACCGAGTTTATGCCCCACATAGACTCGATGTACAATTTTGCCTTCCGGCTTACGATGGACGAGGACGATGCCAACGACCTTGTGCAGGATACTTATCTGAAAGCGTTCCGGTTTATCTCGTCCTTTGAGCAGGGAACCAACGCTAAAGCGTGGCTGTTCAGAATCTTGAAAAACAGCTTCATCAACGACTACCGTAAGAAAAGTAAGGAGCCGGCAAAAGTTGATTATCAGGACGTTGAAACGACCTATAATTCAGAAGATGCCGAAGCCGAGCATACGGTTGATTTGCGGGCCGAGTCAGTTTCGGATCTGATTGGCGATGAGGTAGCAAACGCGCTGAACTCATTGCCGGTTGATTTCAGGACGGTCATTATTCTTTGCGACATCGAAGGATTCACTTACGAAGAAATGGCAAAAATTCTTGACATTCCCATTGGTACGGTTCGGTCTCGCCTACACCGCGCCCGGAACCTGCTCAAAGAAAAACTGCGTGACTACGCAGCTTCAATGGGCTACCGAGAAGAAAACGGAGACTGATCGGAAACTTTTTCTGCGCACAAATCAGTTCTACAAACAACATAGTGTAATATTATTTTTGGAATAAATTAAATTTTTCCAATGCAAACGTCGTTATATCCCTCATCTTCGTCCGACACATCGGCTAAGCAAATGAAGCATCATTGCGACCACCAGGCCGATTGTCTGAAAATGATTCAATTAATCATTGACAACGAAGCCACCCCACAACAACTCGAACGGTTGAACGTCAATCTAGAGACCTGCCGCCCGTGTATTGAAATGTATCATCTTGAAAAAGAAATTAAACAGTTGATGCAGGATAGAATGGAAAAGAAATGCTGCCCCGATCAACTTGTGGCCACCATTCAAGCCAAAATTAGTAGCGTCAATTGATCTAAATCCCCTTGGACGGTAAACTCATTATTTTTTCGGCCCCGTCGGGTTCCGGGAAAACAACCATCGTAAGACACCTATTGGCCGAGAACGAAACTCTCGGCTTTTCTATTTCAGCCTGCACCCGCGACCGCCGGGGCCGGGCTGAACAGGATGGCAAAGATTATTACTTTCTCTCGCCCGAAGAATTTAAGCAGAGAATTGATAACAACGAGTTTGTGGAGTGGGAAGAAGTATATGTAGGGGCGTTTTATGGCACCCTGAAAGCCGAAATCCAACGCTTGTGGGATGCTGGCAAACACGTTTTGTTTGATGTGGACGTGCAAGGTGGCCTAAAACTCAAAGAATATTACGGAGACCAGGCGTTGGCCGTATTTGTGAAAGTCCCCGACGAAGCCACCCTCAGCGAACGGCTCACGACACGCGGCACCGAAACCGAAGACAGTCTCTCGAAACGGTTATTCAAAGTTCGGTTTGAGACATCGTTTCAAGATCGGTTTGATGTTGTACTGATCAACGATAACCTACCCGACACCCTGATCCGGGCGCAGCAATTGGTGGATGACTTCATTGCAAAATGAAAATCGGTCTCTTCTTCGGCTCGTTCAATCCAATTCACGTCGGCCACCTGATTGTGGCAAACACCATGGCAACGGCTACCGATCTGGCGCAGGTCTGGTTTGTGGTTTCGCCCCAGAATCCATTCAAACAAATCAGCAGTCTCCTCCACGAATTTGACCGGCTCGATTTGGTTGAACACGCCATTGCCGACAATAACCGCCTGAAGGCCAGCGATGTTGAGTTTTCGATGCCGCGCCCCAGCTATACCATCGACACCCTAACGCGCTTGCAGGAAAAATACCCGCAACATGAGTTTCGGCTTATCATGGGCGAAGACAATCTGGCCCAGTTTGGTAACTGGAAAAACCACCAGGCCATTCTCGACTTTTATGGTCTCTACGTGTATCCCCGGCCCCGCACTACCGAAAGCGTTTTTAAAGCCCACCCCAACGTAAAGCTCGTACAGGCTCCGCTTCTTGATATTTCGGCTACGTTTATTCGCAACAGCATCCGGGCTAATCGGTCCATTAGATATATGGTGCCGGAAGTGGTCGAGGAAATGATAATTCGGAAGAAGTTTTATATTTGAGAAATCATAATCCCCAATCATTATGGAGGGTATTACCCATTTGCGCGACAACCAAGACCGGCCAAAAGCCGTTCAGATTGATGCTGAACGATATGGCGATGTTTTGCAGGATTTTTTAGATGGGTTGGAGGCTGAATCGTTGAAGCAGGAACCCACTGCTGACTTTGATGCTGTGGCGAAGCGAATTATGGCGAAGCAGACCGATGACTTGTTCTGTCAATGACGCAGTTTTAATCGTCATCGTGCTGAAAATTGGCAATCGGCGCGATGTTTACTAATAGAGCCTTCTCCCTTCATGAACAAATCAACAACCCTTTACTTATTCGGCACTGCTCTGGTGCTGACGACTGCCTCAACGATGGCTCAGAATTCTCCGCTCACGTACCCCCAAACCCGCCAGACTGACCAGACCGACACGTATCACGGTACGGCGGTTAAAGACCCGTATCGGTGGCTCGAAGATGACCGATCTGCCGAAACTGCCGAATGGGTAAAAGCCCAAAATAAGGTTACGTTCGGCTATCTCGAACAGATTCCGTACCGTAAACAACTCCAGGACCGGCTCGAACAGGTTTTCAACTACCCCAAATATTCGGCTCCGTCGCGGAAAGGCGATTGGTTTTATTTCTCGAAAAACGACGGGCTGCAAAATCAGTCGGTGCTGTATCGGCAAAAAGGATTGGATGGTACGCCCGAAGTTGTGATTGACCCCAACAAACTATCGGCAGATGGAACGACGCGATTGACGGGATTCTCGCTCTCGAAAGATGGCCTGTACGCGGCTTATTCACTCTCAAAGGCGGGTTCTGACTGGCAGGAGATTTTTGTGATGGACATGACCACTGGCAAAACCCAGCCTGAAAAACTCGAATGGACAAAATTTGGGGGTGCTGCCTGGCGAGGCAACGGCTTCTTCTATAGCCGATATGCCAAACCAGAAGGCTCGGCGTTGGCCGCCAAAAACGAGTTTCAGAAAGTGTATTTCCACAAACTCGGTACAGCGCAGGAAACCGATGAGTTAGTTTACGAAGACAAAACCCATCCGCTCCGGTATTTTGGGGCACAGACTACCGAAGACGAACGTTTCCTGATCCTGACCATTTCAGAAGGCACCGACGGTTCTGAAATCTGGTACCGCGACCTGAAAGCAGGCTATAAAACGTTTAAGCGAATTTTTGAGGGATTCAGCTACAACTATGGCGTTGTTGACAACCTCGGAGATGACCTTCTGGTGTACCATAACAACGGCGCACCGAATTACAAGGTCTCGCGGTTGAATCCCCGTACCGGCCAACTGACTGATTTTGTGCCGGAGAAGCCCGAAAAATTAGAAAACGTCTCGACGGCGGGCGGCAAACTCTTCGCCGATTACCTGAAAGACGTTACCACCCGTGTTCAGGTTTATGACTTGGCAACCGGAAAATCTGAAAACGAAATTCAGCTACCGGGCGTTGGCACAGCGGGCGGCTTCGGCGGTGAAAGGGATGATACGTTCGTGTTTTACAGCTTCACCTCGTTTACGTTTCCACCTACCATTTATCGCTACGACATTGCCAACCGCCAAAGCACGGTGTTTCGGCAACCCGAAGTAAGTTTCAAGCCTGCCGAATATGAAAC
Organism: Cytophagales bacterium; assembly: GCA_038247465.1. Taxonomy (GTDB): domain Bacteria; phylum Bacteroidota; class Bacteroidia; order Cytophagales; family Spirosomataceae; genus JBBRNH01. The sequence goes on along the minus strand of JBBRUV010000145.1, from coordinate 1,342 downwards.
GAAGCAGGTGTTTTTTGCCAGCAAAGACGGCACCAAAGTTCCCATGTTTATCACTTACCGAAAGGGTCTCAAACTCGATGGCACTAACCCAACCATGCTCTACGGGTACGGGGGTTTCAACGTCAGTTTACCACCTGCTTTCTCGGCATTGCTGATTCCGTTGCTGGAGCAGGGGGGCGTTTACGCACAAGTGAATCTGCGGGGCGGTGGCGAATACGGCGAACGGTGGCACGAAGCAGGCATGAAACTCAAAAAGCAAAACGTATTTGACGATTGCATTGCCGCTGCCGAGTATTTGATTGCCCAAAAATACACCTCGCCCCAGAAACTGGCGTTGCGGGGCGGCTCAAACGGCGGGTTGCTGGTGGGCGCGGTGATTAACCAACGGCCCGATTTGTTTAAAGTGGCCTTCCCCGAAGTAGGTGTGATGGATATGCTTCGGTTTCACAAATTCACGGTTGGCTGGGGCTGGGTGAGCGACTATGGCAGCAGCGACAATGCCGATGAGTTCAAAGCTATCTATGCCTACTCGCCGATTCACAACATAAAATCCGGCCTGAATTACCCCGCCACTATGATTACCACCGCCGACCACGACGACCGCGTTGTACCGGCTCACTCGTTCAAGTATGCGGCAACGTTGCAGGCGTACTACAAAGGCAACAATCCGGTGCTGATCAGAATTGAGACTAATTCTGGTCACGGGGCGAGTAACACAAAAAAATCTATCGAAGCTCGCGCCGATATTTACTCGTTTATGATGTGGAATATGGGGGTGAAGCAGTTGAGGTAAATTACAAGATGTTGTACCATTGATGGCAGTCACAAATCTTTGATACATTTTTCATCGGCAAGTCTGTATTTTTGATGAAAAACGTATCCAAGATTTGTGGCCGTTCTCTATTTCCGATGCTCGAAGCACATCTCTCCAAAAAGTATATCACGGTCATTATGGGTATAGTTTAACATCAAAGACTATATCAGCTTCCTCCAACACACATACTTCACACAGATGTGATTCTTATTCTAACAGTGTTAACCAGGGCCTTGGCTCAATAACTCCAATTACACTTGGCCGATACGGGTATTCTTACCAGTTGACCCAGGTAAGTAGTGGTGGTATTTTTGAAAACGCGATTGCAGAGCCGCTGCGACAGGCCGGGAAATTAAATTAACGTGAATTATGGATAACTACTCGATTCTGGTAATACCGTTAGGCACTAAATGTTTGTAGCCTTTAAAAAGTGAAATTATTACCAGACGACTCGCCAGACATAAGTTGATTTTATAGTAAATGGCCAACTGGCTTATGAGGTCAAAGAAACGCCTACTGATGCCGACC
>JBBRUV010000144.1:0-11427 GCA_038247465.1 Cytophagales bacterium | reverse complement strand
TTCATCTCAACGAAACCGGCAACCAGTTTGTGGCCGAGCAGATGATGGCAGCATTGAAATAAAAGCAACCCTTTTGCCTTGCCGTTTGTCTTCATTAGCAGAGACAAATACGCTATGAAACGGATTTTTATAAAGCCCCTTTGGTTGAGTCTGACTCTGGTTGTCAGCTTGTTATCCTGCGATAGAATTAGTCAGGACATACTACCACCGCCCTCAGCAGAAGACGAACTCGGTAATAACACGCTGGTCATACTGCCCGATCAGCCGGTGGCCGTTGATCTTCGTACACTGACCAACCTGAACACAGCCACCACATTCACCGTCAGCGCACCGCCCGAATCGGGCGAGGCTAAATTTGCTCAGAACGGCCTGTTGCTCTACACACCCAATGGTGAATTTGTGGCCGGTGAAGATAATTTCACCATTGGCACCAACACTAAACTCGCCAACAAGCTTGTAACCGTGCCGTTCCGGGTTGAGATGGCGCTGGACGGGGCCGACCTCCCCTGCAAGCTCGGTGCCGTTCCCGACAAGGCCGAAACGCCCGCCAACACCAGCCTGGCAATTGGTGTCTTGAAAAACGACAAATTCTGCGAAGGCACACCCGACCCGGCATCGCTCACAATTAAAGTAGCGCCTAAATTTGGCACCGTGCTGGTTGTTGGAGCCAATGTAATCTATAAACCAAACGCCGGGTTTAACGGACGCGACTTTTTGGTTTATACCGTCTGTAACACCGGAGCACCCACCCAAACCTGCGCTCTTGGTGTGGTATCGCTCACGGTGGGCGACCCGCTCAAAAACTGCAAAATTGCTCTTCGTGATGATCAGGTGCCGTTTCGACCCGTTTTTCAGACCGACTCAATTCTGATTCCGGTGCTGATTAACGACCAACTTTGCCGGGGGAACCGGGCTGTGCCGCTCACCGTCACCAAAGTCCCCGCCAACGGCACCGCCCGCGTTAATGCCAGCAATCAGCTCGTGTATAAACTCAAAACCAGCACCTGGACCAACGACGAACTCACCTACCAACGGTGCGAAAACGGCGTGTGCGCAACGGCAGTGGTGCGGGTTCGGTCTGCTGCCGCTACTACCGGCTGCAAATTGATTGCTGCCAAAGATGCCCGTACCATCAGCCTGAGCAAGCCTACTATTGATGTTCGGTTGGGAGCGGTGCTATTGCCGGTGTTGCTGAACGACAAGCTGTGCGGCCCGCTCAAAGCCATGCGAATCAGCGCGAACCCGGCCAATGTCAAATTGGAAATTCTGCGCGATGGCACAATCATTTACCGGCTCGATGCCCAACCGAAGAAAGGAATCGTTAGCTTTACCTACGAACTCACCGACGCGGCCAACACGAAAGTCACCGCCGACGTAGCCCTAACGATAAAAGAGTGACTGGTAGTTGGTGGCAAGTGGTTAGTTGCTTCGCCCGGAAGACTGACCAGTAACTACTAACCACTGACGACTAACTACTAAAAAATGACCGACCTGGAGTTGTTGCGGGCCTGCCAGCGAAACGACCCCCGCGCCCAGACTGCTTTTTATGAGCGGTTTCGGGGGCGGCTGATGGGTATGTGCCGCCGATATGCCAAAAGCCGCCCCGAAGCCGATGATATGTTTCAGGAAGGCTTCGCCCGGATTTTTCAGCAACTCCACACCCTCGAACAAGCCGAAAAACTACTGCCCTGGATGAAGCGCGTGATGACCAATACGGCCATTAATGTCTATCATAAAAACAGCAAGCAACGCGCCGAAACCGATTACGAAGAAGCCCTCGACTACCATACCGACGACCATCTGGCGGTGTTGGCCCGGCTCTCGACCGACGAACTACTGCAAGCCATTGAAGCCTTACCCGACGGCTACCGGATGGTTTTTAACCTCTATGTAATGGAAGGATTTACGCACCCCGAAATCGGCGAGCTGCTTGGCATTGCCGAAGGAACCTCAAAATCGCAGTTGGCACGGGCCAAAGCGATGCTCAAACGCAAACTCAGTACCCTGGGAATTGTCAGCTATGAACACACCTGAACACGACAATTGGGAACGCCTGTTTCGGCAACGCCTGAGCGACCTCGAAGCCAAGCCCCCCGCCGGTGCCCTGGCCCGGATTCTGGCTATCGCCAACCCATTGCCCGCGCCCGTCGCCACGCTTCCGGCTTCGTCGGCCCGCATGGGCGCAGGTGGCATCGTGACCGTTTTGCTGGGTATCTGGCTCATGCAGGCCACGCAACGACCGGACCAACACTCCTTGCTGGCCGAACCTATAAAAATCAACCGGGAGACTATAGTATCAACGGGCCGCAGGCCCTCAGAACATGCTTCACTCGCCGAAGCCAAACGAGAACGGCAATCAAAAACCGAAACGGCTCCGTTGACGCTTGGCTCGGCCGAGCATCGAATAAATAAAGAACCTTTAGCCCGAATACAGCCCCGGAGTAAAGACAGCAGGGAGGACGTGCTATCAGCGGGCCGCAAACCCTCAGCATATACCTCCTTACTCGCCGAGGGCAAGCGGGAACGGCAGTGGTCACATACCCGTACTGTCTTACCTCAACGGTTCGGAGTCACAAAAATGATCCTGACCGATTCACCATCTGCCGCCAAAAAACAAGTGCTGGCAGTACAACCCGATGACTATCATTCGGGAATGACAGCATTAACTGCCCCCGCTATCAATCCGGGAACGATACCATCGGTTGCCCCTGGCTTTAGCCATCGGTTGACCATTGATTTAGTAGAAACACAGCGCGAGGTTCAGCCATACCGAAAATTTGTTCAGATGGGCGAAACCTTGCCCGGAGCCGCGCTAACTGCCCCAACCATTGCCCGACAACGACCCACCCGCGCCTGGTTTGCAGCCGTAACGCCCCTGTACACCTACCAACAGATTGCACCAGTTCATACCGACGAACGGTACGTGGAGCAGGTTCAGACACTCGGTGCGTTGTCGGGTGGGCGGGCCGGATGGCGGGCGCAAATAGGCGGGGAACAGGCGATAAATAAACAATTCGCTATCCGGGCCGGGCTAACGGTCAGCGTACTCCGGCAATCGGTACAATACCGTTCACGGGGGACATCGTTCGACTCGGCAAAGGTCGAAGTGCTTAATAATCAGACAATTAGATTGACTCCATTATACCGCCAACAGACCGGCCAACTACCGGCTGTCCGCCGATTTGTGGGCATCAGTACGGATATTGTCTGGCGACCGAACGCGGCCCGACCGAACGCGGCCCGACCGAACGCGGCCCGACTGAACGCGGCTTCGGCTGGCTCAAACAAGCTCTGGCAACCGTACCTGACCGCCGGGTTCTTGGCAGGAAAATACACCGGAGCGGGTGGAAAGCTGTCTGGGTTTTGGCAGGCCTCGGCAGGAGTCGAGCGGGCGGTGTTGTCGGGTTGGTGGCTACATGTAGGGCCGTCGGTGCAATACGGCTGGCACACGCTGACCGACAGCCCGGTACTGACCACACGGCCCTATACTTACGGCCTGAGTATTGGGCTTCGGCATTGAAAAATGAGGATTTTGATGTCCCGCTCAATCAATATACTAATCTAATAGAGTGAATAGGGCGTTGTATGATTGTGTTCAGCTAAACAAACACGCATCAACAATGAAGAACCTGATCGTAGTAGGTATTGTGCTGGTAGCCAGCCTGACCCTGACCGCAAATGCCCAGACTACCAACACGGGCAACGGCACATTAAACAACGGCACAACCAATACTGGAACCACGCAAACGCAGCCCACAAACCGCAGCGTTATCGAAGGCAATCGCCCACGTACCCGAACCGGAACCATGCAGCAGGGGCAGGGAACACGCATCCCAAACCGCTCGACCGACCGGACAACGAATCAGCAAATGGATACCATGCGCCGGAGTAATGGCGGCATGAACGGCACAATGCCCCGCTCTTCGTCAATGTCATCGTCGCCAACGCGCCGGGATACGCTGAAATAAAACCAATCAAGTATCCAAACGCCAAACGCCCTGCTGTCAGGGCGTTTGGCGTTTGGAACAAATCCTTAACTTGGGCCAAAATTACTACGCCCAATGACTCGTTCTTTTTTACTGACTGGTTGGCTCCTGACGGCCACCATCCTGCTGATTTCAGCAACGCCCTCATCGGGCCAAACCCCCGCCGACCGCCGGACAATTCTTGCCATTTTAGACCGCCAAACCGCCGACTGGAACGCGGGTTTGGTTGACAAGTTTATGCGGGGATACTGGCAATCAGACTCGCTCACGTTTGTTGGCAAAGTCGGCGTAACGAAAGGATACACAGCCACGCTCGCCAACTACAAAAAACGGTACCCCGACCGGGCTTCGATGGGCAAACTGCATTTCGACATTCTCAAACTCGATTTTCCGGCTCCGGGTCTCGCTTACGTCATTGGCAAATGGCAATTGACGCGCCCCAAAGTCGGTGATGCGGGCGGGCATTATACGCTACTCTGGCAAAAAATAAACGGTAAATGGGTGATTATCAGCGACCATTCGAGTTAACTCGTCAGGTGCGGCTCTTTTTTAGATACCCGATCCCGGAGCGAAGTCATAGGCTTTTCGTAGAACCGGAACACCACCGTTGGCAGCAGCACCGATAATCCCCAGAACAGGGCCAATTTGCCGTAAGCTACGCCCGCCGATGTGGTTGGAATCCGGCTGATGATCTGCCCCATAATGGGCGAAAGGTTGAGCAGATACATGGAATACGAGATCAGGCTGATGTGCGTAACCACGCCCACAAACCAGCCCGATTGGGCTTTCCAGGCATCCATTCGTGGCACGATCAGCATCATGCTCAGACCTATAGCCAAAAAATACAGCGACCGTTTATACAGCACATACACCGGATATACGCCAAGGTCAACGTAATAGCGGAGGATAAAAATAGATGACGAGAAAGCCACCAGCACCGTCAGAATTATGCCAAGCCAGAATCCCGTGCGTCGCGCCCATTGCCCGGCCCAGAACGCCGGGCGGTATTGTTTGAGCCAGGCCGCCAGCACCCCGTAGGCAATGGCATCGAGCCGGGTCAGCACAATGCCCCGGTAGCCGAGTTCAGGATCAGGGACGTTTATGGGAATAAGAACCGTTTGTATTAACCGCCCGACGTTGCTGCCAACGATCACCAGCAAAATCACCGCCAACAGTACGCGCTGTTTGGGCCAGGTGCTGGGAGCCAGCCGCGCCACCAAAACCAGCACCGTTGGCAACAGCAGGTACGACCATTCTTCGATGGCAAGGCTCCAGGTTTCAGGAAAAAAATCGTAGATGCCGTGCGTGAAATTTTGCAGAAACACGAAATACGTGGCTAAAACGGCCTTGGGTGGCAGCCCCGCCCCCACCCCACTGCGCCAGGCCCGCAACACCGGCCAGGCAATCAGCCCCAGCAAGACCAAATAATAAGCCGGGAGGGTGCGAAACCACCGGCGCGTCCAGAAATTGGCAATCACGCGGCCATCAAACCGGGGTTCGCGCTCGAAGAGTTTAATGAGAATACCGCCGATCAGAAAGCCGCTCAACACAAAAAACAGTTCAACGCCATCAGGAATAATCTGGTGCAATGGATTAACCCCGGCATATTGGCCCATTGCCCCGGCAGCGTGGGCATCTACCACCGTCAGCACGGCAATGGCCCGCAAGACATCCAACCCAAACACCCGATTTTTTTCGTCGGGCCGCAACGCAAACAACTGATTCAGCATAATGGGGCAAAGCTACGGCAATCGGGCCGAATGGCGGGCGAACAAAAAACCGGGCAATGACCCTCAGCGTGAGTCATTGCCCGGTACGAATTAAGGCGCGATGTAGAAAGCGTAAAGAAAGCGATTAGGGCAAATGAGAAGGCCGAAAGTAGCGGCCCACCATTGGTCGAGAATCAACGGTTACAAATGAATCGCTTCGTCGTAGGCTGCTTCAGTGGCATCTTTAATGGCCTCCGACATGGTGGGGTGCGGGTGAACGGCTTTCAGAATCTCGTGGCCCGTGGTCTCCAACCGACGCGCCACCACCACCTCGCCAATCAGTTCGGTCACATTGTAGCCGATGAAGTGTGCGCCCAGGAATTCACCGTATTTAGCATCGAAAATCACCTTGACAAAGCCTTCCGGCGCACCAGCCGCTTTGGCCTTGCCCGATGCCGTGAACGGAAACTTGCCCACTTTCAACTCGTAACCGGCTTCGCGGGCCGCCTTTTCGGTGTAACCCACCGATGCGATTTCGGGAATGCAGTACGTGCAACCGGGGATATTATTATAGTTCAACGGCTCAATGTGGGGCAGACCGGCAATTTTTTCGACGCAGATAATGGCTTCTGCTGAGGCTACGTGCGCCAACGCCTGCCCTTTAGTCACGTCACCGATGGCGTAGTAGCCATCAACGGTAGTGCGGTAATAGTCGTCAGTTGTGATTTTGCCGCGCTCGGTGTTAATGCCGGTTTCTTCGAGACCGATGTTTTCGATGTTTGACACCACGCCGGCCGCCGACAGCACAATATCAACCGAGAAAGTTTTCTCGCCGGTTGGGGTTTTCACCAGCACCTGGCAACCGGGGCCGCTGGTGGTGTCAACGCTCATCACTTCTGAACTCGTAAAAATCTCGACACCGGCTTTTTTGTATTGCTTGGCGAGTTCTTTGGAGATGTCTTCGTCTTCGACCGGCACCACGTTGGGCAAAAATTCGACCACTGTTACCTTTGTTCCCATGCTGTTGTAAACGTAGGCGAACTCCATGCCGATAGCCCCGGAGCCGATCACGAGCATCGTTTTAGGCTGCGTTGGCAGGGTCATGGCTTTGCGGTATTCAATTACCTTTTCGCCATCTATCGGCACGGCGGGCAGTTGGCGGGCGCGGCCTCCGGTGGCAATAATAATGTGTTTGGCTTCATAATCAGTGGCTTTGCCAGCTGCGTCGGTCACAGAAACCTTCTTGCCGGGCATCACCTTACCGTTGCCCATCAAGACATCAATCTTGTTTTTTTTCATCAAAAACTGAATACCCTTGCTCATACCGTCGGCAATGCCCCGGCTGCGCTTGATGACCGCCGGAAAATCGGCGTGGGATTCGGCAACGGTGATACCGTAATCTTTGGCGTGGTTGATGTAGTTAAACACCTGCGCCGATTTAATCAGGGCTTTGGTGGGGATACAGCCCCAGTTGAGGCAGATGCCGCCGAGGCTTTCGCGCTCGATGATGGCGGTTTTCATACCTAACTGCGAAGCGCGGATAGCAGCCACGTAGCCGCCCGGCCCGCTACCGACCACAATAACATCGTAAGTTGAAGCCATTTCAGAAAATAAAGAATGAATAATGTGCAATGGACAATGTCCATTCAGAGAACGCAAAGGTAGGGCAAAAGGTGGCAACGAGGGGTTTGACGAAGTGAATCACAACTCCGTTACCTGCAAATCCCGGCAGATTTTACGGGCCAGAAAGTCATTGATTTCTAAAAACTCTGTTCGGCCATAAATCGGTTTGCTTCAAGAACCAATTCAACAGCTTCCTGCAAGTTTAGCCGCGTTTCTTCCAGGGTGTCACCCTGGGTGTTGGCACCGGGTAGTTCTTCTACAAAACCGATGTATCCTTCGGGGTACTTCGAGATAAACAGCCGTTAAGTTCATATTTTTGTTTTTAGCAGATGTACGTGCTGTATCTTCGTCATAGCATCACCCCATCCGTTATGTTTCGTCTGCCCGACCAACCCCCGCGTCGTTTGCCCATCGACTCCCTGTTGCCATCGTTTACCGGCGATTTGTTCTTCGATGACTCGCCCGAACACACCGCCCGGCGCAAAATCTACGCCACTGATGCCTCGGTGTATCAGGAAATGCCAGCCGCCGTTGCCATTCCGCGCACTCTCGAAGACGTTAAACGGCTCGTTCGGTTTGCCAAACAACACAGTTTCGGGCTGATTCCCAGAGCCGCCGGCACATCGCTGGCCGGGCAGGTGGTCGGCAGCGGTATTGTGGCCGACATCTCGAATTATTTCGATAAAATCCTGGAAATCAACGCCGACGAGCGTTGGGTGCGGGTACAGCCGGGCGTTATCCGCGACGATCTGAACGCGGCTCTGCGTCCGCACGGCCTGATGTTTGGGCCAGAAACCAGCACCGCCAGCCGCGCCATGATCGGTGGCATGATTGGCAACAACTCCTGCGGCCTCCACTCGATTGTCTGGGGAACTACTCGCAACAACCTCCATAGCGTTAAGGCCGTGTTGAGCGACGGGGCCGAAGTCACATTTGGGCCACTTACCCGCGCCGAGTTTGATGCCAAATGCCGGGGCGAACACGTAGTCAGCCCACTCGAACACCGTATCTACCAGCAGTTTAACGACTGGCTTTCTGACCCCGCCGTCCGCCAGCAAATCGTGGATGGCTACCCAAAACCGACCGTTACGCGCCGAAACACGGGCTATGCGCTGGATGCGATGGTAACGGCTTGGGAGGCCAACGAGGTTTTTAACTTCTCCCACCTCATCGCCGGGTCAGAGGGTACGCTCTGTTTTATTACCGAGGCCCGGCTCCAGTTGATACCGTTGCCGCCGAAGCACGTCGCGCTCGTGTGCGGGCATTTCAGCACGTTGCGGCAATCGCTGGAAGCCAATTTGGTCGCCCTCGAACACGGTTGCTGGGCGTCTGAATTGGTAGACGATTATATTCTGCAACTCACCAAAACCAATACCGAACAAGCCAAAAACCGCGATTTCGTGATTGGTGATCCGAAGGCGGTTTTGATGATTGAGTTTTTTCACGATGACATCGGGCCGTTAAAGTCTATCGTTGATAATTTTATTGATGCGCTGAAAACAAAAGACTTAGGCTACGCCTGGCCGGTATTGCACGACGACGAAACCAAAAAGCCCTGGGCCTTGCGGAAAGCCGGTTTGAGTATCATGTATAATATTCCCGGCGACGACAAACCGGCCAACGTAATCGAAGACTGTGCCGTTGACCCCCGCGACCTGCCCGATTACATTGACGAACTCGACGCGATGGCCCGTACCAAACACGGCCTTACGCTCGAATATTCGGCCCACGCCGGGGCGGGCGAAATTCACGTGTTGCCGTTGATTGACCTGAAATCATCTGATGGGCGGGCTAAATTCCGGGCCTTGCTGGCCGACACAGCCGCGTTGGTTAAGAAATACGGCGGAGCGTTGTCGGGCGAACACGGCGACGGGCGGCTCCGGGGCGAGTTTATTCCGTTTATGCTCGGTGAGACCAATTATAAGCTTTGTCAGGACGTAAAAAAACTCTGGGACCCGCAGGCGATTTTCAACCCCGGCAAAGTGGTGAACTCGCCCCCGATGAACGAGTTTCTGCGCTATGAAGCCGACCAAAAAACCCCGCAACCGACAACAGTTTTCGATTTCTCGAAAGATGGCGGCCTGCTCGAATTAGCCGAAAAATGCTCCGGCTCCGGCGATTGCCGTAAAACGCACCTGTCGGGCGGCACCATGTGTCCGAGCTACATGGCAACCCGCTCCGAAAAAGACACCACACGGGCGCGGGCCAATATTCTGCGGCATTTTTATACCAATCAAGCCCAACCCGACCGCCATGATCTTGCCGAAGTGAAAGCCGTAATGGACTTGTGTCTGTCGTGCAAAGCGTGTCAGTCAGAATGCCCCAGTAGTGTGGACATGACCCGGATGAAGGCCGAGTTTACGCAGCAACTTTATGATCGTCAGGGTGTTCCGTTGCGGGCGCGGTTGGTGGGAAACTTCACCAAACTGATGGGTTTGGCGAGTCTGGTTCCCTGGGCCTACAAGGCTATTTACAACACGCCCGCCCTGCGCCGACTTGCCAACCAGGTTGTCGGTTTCCACCCGGATCGCACCATGCCGGGGTTGGGACGGGAGACGCTACGGAAGTGGGAAAAAGGGAGGACGGACGAAAGGGAGGACACGGAAGAACGGAAGGCAGGTCCCTTCTTGCCCCTCTCCTCTGTTCTCCTCTTTTGCGACGAATTCACGAACTACAACGACGTAGAAACCGGACAGAAAACCATTCAACTCCTCGAAAAGCTTGGTTATGAAGTCGTTATTCCCGACCATGCCGAATCGGGCCGGACGTATTTATCGAAAGGTTTAGTGCGTGATGCTCAGAAACTTGCTATTAAAAACGTGCTGGCTTTGCGGGATTTAGTCAGCGCGGAAACGCCGTTGATTGGAATCGAACCGTCGGCCATTCTCACCTTCCGCGACGAATACCCGGATCTGGTGCCGCCCGAACTCAAAGCCGACGCAAAACGAATTGCCCAACACACGTATTTGTTTGAAGAATGGCTGGCCCGTGAGGTCGAAGCCGGGCGGGTATCGGCGGAGTCATTCACAACCGAAGCCCGGACGGTGATGGTTCACGGCCATTGCCATCAGAAAGCGATCAGCACGATGGAACCCGTGAAAAAAGTGCTGAGTCTGCCCAAAAATTACACCGTTGAGGTCATTCCGTCGGGCTGTTGCGGCATGGCGGGGTCGTTTGGCTACGAAGCCGAGCATTACGACCTCTCGATGCAGATTGGCGAGTTGGTACTGCTGCCCGCCGTTCGCAAGGCCGCGCCCGATACACTGATTTCGGCGGCTGGCACCTCCTGCCGCCATCAAATCAAAGACGGTACGGGCCGCAAAGCCCAGCACCCCGCCGAGATTCTGTTTGATGCGCTTCACCCATTACACTTCCACAAGAACGTATGCTGATTGCGCCGAATCTGGGGCGTGGGATTGCTGCCGCTAAAGGTCTGGGTGTCTTGCTGCTGCCCCACAAGCCGCTTTTTATCCGCATCTAACTGTACCGTTAGCACGGCAGATTCGCGCAGGGCTCCCCGGTTGCCGGTTGTGGTTGAGATGGCGTATTGCTTATAGCCGGTCATAGCGTTTTGCTGCCAAAACCGCCCCGGTATGGTTTCTACGCGCAGGGCTAAGGCCGTGATTGTCAGCAACACACGCTCCGGGAAGATGGCGTAGGGCGAAGCCGTTTTGGTGTCGTAGCTGAATTCGGTTTCCTGCTCCACCACCGATTTATTACGCAGGGTGTAGCTGATACGCTCTGTCAATAGATTTCCGGCAACGTCGTAGCCAAAACGATACGTGATGTCGGTTGTCTGCGAAATACCGAAAAGAATCTTCCGGCTTTCGTTGACCTGGATCAACTTCCCGCCCGGCTCATAGAGGAGTTCAAAGATCGTTTGTGCCACGCCATTCTGAAAAGCCGTAGCCCGGAATGGTTTGCGCAACGGCCCGGCGGCATAGTCTAATGAAATCACCAATGAGCTACTGCTGGCCGAGGTGATGTAGCCGCCCTGATCGTATTGGGCAATCAGACCCGCCTGCCGGTCGGTGTTGCGCTCCACAAGGCTGTTGAGCGAAGCCGCCGAGTAGGTAAACGTCCGGGCAATCTGATCGGTGAGCCTGCCG
>JBBRUV010000143.1:0-11470 GCA_038247465.1 Cytophagales bacterium | reverse complement strand
TTTGCTGCGGATTCTATGTGTAATGCAACTTCTTGAAATTGCACTTTTCGACTATCGATTAGTCCGAGTAAGAACGAAGAGATAAACTTTTTCCGGGCTAAATTCTTGGCTAATGGGATTTTATGAAGCAACTTGATAACCTCGTCCCTGATGATCTTCTTCATCCTTAAAGGCTGGTTTGGTGCTTGGTCGCTTCAAATTTCAGCCTTTTTGCCTGTCAATTCAAAAATCTTCGGGTAGAGTAATTCATCCTCACAAACTTGTAAAAAAATAATGACATTGTTAGGTTTTTTTGAAAGAAAAATCTTATTATTACGTAGAGTATACTTGATAGTTAATTACTTATCCTTAGTAGTACTGATTATTAAACTATTAAATAACATATGGCGTATGAATGATTCTGATCAATAGCTGTTTTAAAACCACAAATAGCAATGACTTATTTCGCTCTCAAGATACGACTGAGATAAGGCATGATGCACAGCGTTCCGGGTATAAACCAGCAACCCAATTCTTTAAAAATCATACCCTAATCAGCTATAAACCCGGTGATTGTAAAGTGCCGATTTTTCCTGCAACAACTTGGTTTCGGGGCTGTTAGCCTGATTACCACTGCGAATAGTCGGGTTTGGGCCGCGCCCGCCCGGTCGGTCAAACTGCCGCGTAGCTTGCCCGGTACGCGGGGCGTGGCAGCCGAAGGTTTGCTGAATTTTGTGAACGCCATCGAAACCGAAAACCTGAACGTGCATAGCCTGATGGTGCTGCGGCACGGGCAGATGGTGGCCGAAGGCTGGTGGAATCCGTACTCACCCGACCTGAAGCATACATTGTATTCGCTCAGTAAAAGCTTTACGTCAACGGCGGTGGGCATGGCCGTCGCCGAAGGTAAACTATCGGCTGACGCTACCGGCCAAACCGTGCTGGCCTACCTGAGACCGCGTCTGTTTGCGCCGTTGGGTATCGAAGGGGCCGATTGGGAAGTTGACCCGAACGGCATCAACACCGGCGGCTGGGGGTTGCGGGTGCGTACCGAAGATATCGCCAAATTCGGGCAATTGTACCTGTAAAAAGGAGTCTGGAACGGCAAACGCCTGATTGCCGACAACTGGATTGCCGATGCCACCCGCAGCCACATTCTGCACCCAACTGCCGACGAAGCCAACCGAAGCAGCAACGACTGGTTGCAGGGTTACGGCTATCAGTTTTGGCGGTGCCACCACGATGCCTACCGGGGCGATGGCGCGTTCGGGCAGTATTGTATCGTGCTGCCCAAACAGGATGCCGTGATTGCGATGACTTCAGAAACGGGCAACATGGGAGCCATTCTCAACGCGGTCTGGGCGCATATTTTGCCCGCCTTGCAGAACGAAACGATACCGGCCGACAAGGCCATCTCGACCATTCCGCTGAAATTAGTAGCCACGCCCGTTCCCGGCGAAACCAAAACTCGTGTGGCCGGTAGCGGCACCTGGACCGATGCCAACACGTTTATGATGACGTGGAGGTTTATCGAAACGGCTCATTATGAAACCGTTACCTGCCGGTTTGATGGTGACAGGGTGAGCGTTTCGTTTGAAAACAGCATCGCTAAAATCAACAAAACCGCAGACTCGCGCCCGGTTCTTATGGGTAGCCTTCGGCCCAAAACGGGTGTGAAAAGGTAGGGTTAGTATCTAATTAAACGTTTGCCGACTCACCGCATCTAACCACCATAATTCCTAAAGAGAACAGTGATGAAAACAGCATACAACGTCTGGATACTGGCAGCGGTCCTAGCCGTTAGCCTGATTAATACAATGGCAACGATGGCGCAGGCAGGGTACCCCCAGTCGAGCTACGGCCAACTCAATTATGACCAATACAACCAGTACGATCAGAATAACAATCAGCCGGGTGGTTCGACACCGGATTTTTACGACGAATTAGGCCCTTACGGCCAATGGGTGCAAACGCCCGAATACGGTACTGTCTGGATTCCGAACGCCGAGCCGGGCTTTCAACCGTATTCTACCAACGGCCGCTGGGTCGTAACTGAATATGGCAACACCTGGGTTTCTGATTATACCTGGGGTTGGGGGCCGTTTCACTACGGTCGCTGGTACCAGGATCGTTACCGGGGCTGGGCCTGGATTCCGGGCAACGACTGGGGGCCGGCCTGGGTGTCGTGGCGGTCGGGGGGCGGCTATTACGGCTGGGCACCGCTGGGGCCGGGCTTCAACGTGACAGTGAATATCCCGGCTAATTACTGGACGTTTGTGCCGCAGGTGTACATCACCAGCCCGCGCCTGTTCAGTTATTGCGTTCCCCGTCCCCGCGTCATAAACATCTACCAGAATACCACAATCATCAACAATGTGTACCGGGTCAATAACCGGGCGTATTCGTATGGCCCGCGCCGGGAAGAAATCGAGTACGTCACCCGGCAGCGCGTACCTGTTTATAAGATCGAAAACGCCGGGCGGCCCGGTCGCGCTACGTTTCGGGATAATACCGTTGGCTTTTACCAGCCTGACCTGAACCGGGGAAATCGCGGTAACGGCAATGCGTATCCCAATAGTCGGGGTGTTGGCAATGCGTATCCCGACGGTCGGCGCAACGGTGATCAATCTCCTAACAACCAGCGCGATTATTCCCGCCGTGAGTATCAGCCAAACGCCGGTACGCCAAATACAGGCAGTTATGACGGAGTGCCACGCAATAACCAGGGCGATAGAAACCAACGGTATCCACAGCCAGGAGAATCATCGCCGGGCGGGTATCAACGGCGCAATCCCCGATACGAACCACAGGCGCAACCACAGCCGGGTCAGCTACCGCAACCATCTCCTGCACAGGCTCAACCCGATCAGTCGGCTCCATTGGCTGGTGGTCAGCAATCAGCTCCGCAGGGGCAATGGAGCCGGGGCCGTCGGCAAGACGAAAACGGGCAAAATCGGCAACGCGAAAACCGGCAG
The DNA here is from genome assembly GCA_038247465.1 of Cytophagales bacterium. Classification (GTDB taxonomy): domain Bacteria; phylum Bacteroidota; class Bacteroidia; order Cytophagales; family Spirosomataceae; genus JBBRNH01. The sequence goes on along the minus strand of JBBRUV010000143.1, from coordinate 8,516 downwards.
TCTGGCAGCGATCAACCACAGCCGCAACGGTCGGGTGGGTATGAGCAACGCAGTCAGAACCCCGGTCAGCCGCAGCCAACGCCCGGTGCCCCGCCCGAACAGCGGGGCGGTTCGCGCGGGCCGCGCTGACCTGGGCGGTCTTTTGGGTTTGTTGCTCAGTATATGTCTTCACAGACGGGGGAACAAACCCAAAAGATTTGCCGTAACTTTGCCCCATAAAACACTAAAAATCAATGAAACATCTCCTGATTATCGCGCTCGTGCTGACCACGTTGGCCGCCCGCGCCCAGAGTTTTCACGGCCAGAAAATTACCGAAGCCGGCGCAACGCCTGTTGCCGAACTGACCACCAAAATGGGTGAAAAAGCTGAACTGCCCGCCAAAGTCGAAGGCACCGTTGAGTCGGTATGCAAAGTGAAAGGCTGCTGGATGGAAGTGAAGAGTGGCAATGGTCAAACCATGCGCGTCACCTTCCGCGATTATGGGTTTTTTATGCCGAAAGACATCGTGGGCAAAACCGTTGTATTGGAAGGCACAGCCCGCCAAAGCACAACGTCGGTTGCTATGCTGCGCCACTACGCCGAAGACGCGGGCAAACCCAAAGCTGAGATCGAGAAAATTACCGAACCCGAAAAAGCCGTTACGTTTGTGGCCGACGGTGTGATTGTGAAGTAAACGGTGCTAACTTCACCACCTGAAACCGCAAACCGAATCGTATCATGGCTGCTAAGCGTGTATTGATTGCCGAAGACAGTTCCGTTATCCAGAACCTTGCCCGGAAAATCCTTGAATTCCAGAATTATGACATTACCGCCGTTAAAAATGGCGAACAGGTGCTACAAACGCTCGACAAGGAGACCTTTGATATTCTGTTATTAGACATCAATATGCCCGTTATGGACGGTATGGAGTGCGTTAAAAAAGTACGCGCCCTGCCCGATGCCGACAAAGCGTCGGTTCCCATCGTGGCAATCACCGGCAATGCCAAAAACTACACCGAAGAAGAATTCAAAGCCGCCGGTTTTAACGACGTGCTGGTGAAACCCCTCAACTTCGATAAGCTGGTCGAAATCGTTAATCTGCTCACAGACAAGTAAAAACCAGTGGTTAGTGATTAGTAGTCAGTGCGGGGGCGGCCCTTGCCGTTAGTTCGCTGCTGGTCACTAACCACTAATCACTAACCACTATGATTATCACGCTCCTCGGCACCGGCACGTCGTCGGGGGTGCCGCAAATTGGCTGCACCTGCGCCGTTTGCCGCTCTCTCGATTACCGCGATAAACGGCTGCGAACGGCGGCCCACGTTGCCGTTGCCGGTAAGAGCATCGTGATTGATACCGGCCCCGATTTTCGGCAACAGATGCTCCGGCTTAATCCCTGTCAGCTCGATGGCGTGCTGTTTACCCACGAACACAAAGACCACACAGCAGGCTTAGACGATGTGCGGGCGTTTAACTTTTTGCAGCAAAAAGCTATCCCGGTTTATGCCCGCGACCGCGTAATTGCCCAGCTTCAGCGCGAATTTTCCTACGTGTTTGCCGAACATAAATACCCCGGAACCCCGCATATTCAGGTGCATGAAGTTGATAATCAGCCGTTTGATATAGCTGGTGTTCGGGTCTTGCCGATTGATGTGTTGCATCACCGACTGCCGGTTTTCGGCTACCGTATCGGCGATTTTACGTACCTGACCGATCTGAATTTTATCTCCGACGCAGAACTTGACAAGGTACGCGGTACCGAAATTCTGGTGCTTGATGCGTTGCAGCGAACCCCGCATATCTCGCATTTCACGCTCAATGAAGCCGTCGAGCTGGTAGAGAGAATACGGCCCCGGATGACGTATTTTACCCATATCAGCCACCGGCTTGGGCTGCACCGCGCCGTTGAAAAAGAACTACCGCCCTACATTCGGCCCGGCCACGATGGCCTGCGCATTATACTTTGACCAATAACCCCTGATTATTATGGACATCACCGTTCAGGAACTCAAACAACGCCTTGACGCGGGCGAAAAACTCAATTTGTTCGATGTGCGCGAACCGAATGAATACGAAGCCGATAATATTGGCGCTAAACTGATTCCGCTGGGTGATCTACCCCATGAACTTGACCAACTCGACGGCCTGCAGGACGACGAAGTGATTGTGCATTGCCGGTCGGGTAGCCGCAGCGCACAGGCACAGCGAGTCCTGGAAGAAAACGGCTTTACCAACGTCCGAAATCTGATAGGTGGGATAGTAGCGTATCGGGCGTAAACCACTGATAATCACCCTGATTTCTGAACCACGTAAGTTGCCGTTTGGCGTATCGGCGGGTGTTTCGTTTGATGAGGTCGCGCATTTCGTCGTAGCTGATCTGCCCATCGAGGTAGTCGAATACTTCTGAATAGCCCACCGTTCGGAGTGGGGGCGGGTCAAGAGAAGGGCCGGTGGCGGGCCGGGGCCGGTGAAAGGGTAACAACCCCCGTACTTCATCAAGTAGGCCGTTGGCGAGCATGGCATCAACGCGGGCATCAATGCGGCTATATAATTCGTCACGCGGTCGGTCGAGGGCGCACAGCACCGGCCTGAACGGGCGCGGAGCCACCTGTTTGCGCTGAAATGCCGAAAACGGCTGTCCTGTTCCGATGGCGACTTCTAATGCCCTGACCACCCGTTGCGTGTTTTGCAGATCGGCGGTGGCGGCAAAAACGGGGTCGCGCCCGCGCAGCTGAGTCAGCAACGAATCCAGCCCATCGTGCCGGAGTTGTTGCATCAGATTCTCCCGAATTGTTGGGTCAATGGCCGGAATGTCGTCAAGCCCGAAACACAACGCATTGATATACAGCCCGGTGCCACCCGTCAAAATCACTACGTCCTTCTCCTGAAATAAGTTACCGAGCAATGCCAATGCTTCGCGTTCATACTGCCCTGCGCTAACGATGTGCTGAATCGAGTGTGAATCAATAAAGTGGTGCCGAACGCCATTCATTTCTTCTGGTGTTGGCTTGGCGGTGCCAATGGTTAGTTCTCGGTATAGCTGCCGCGAATCACTCGAAACTACATCAGTATCGAAGCGTTGCGCCAGTCGGATACACGCCGTTGTTTTGCCAACAGCAGTAGGTCCGGTAACAACCAGCAGAATTTTATCGGGTTTGGAAACCGTAACAGACATTGATAGTCTTTTAATTTGATATAGTACTTAATGTTTGCTAACTTTATGGTTGATACTTAGTTATAAGTGCAAATTAACCGTTTGGGAAGCAGAGAATAGGCATTTACCTGTAAACATTTATATTTACTCATATTTGACTAAACATATACTTACCGTTCGGTAATTCAAAATCAATTTAATTTTTTGTGCGTTTATGATTGACAAAGAGAGTGGTTCGCAACTGACAGACCGCAACCAACCAGTATGGAGACGAACGCTTGACGTGATCTGCGGCAAGTGGCGGCTGTTTATTATTATGAAATTAGGTGACCAGCCCCGGCGATACAGCGACCTGCGCCGGATGATCCCGGACGTGAGCGAAAAAGTGCTGATTCAGGAGTTGAAAGCCTTGATCAGTCTCGGCGTTGTTGAGAAAAAATCGTTTGGCGAAGTTCCTCCCCGTGTGGAGTACGCCCTGACCAAAAACGGATTGCAGGCCCTGCCCATGTTAGGCCGGTTGACCGACATTGGTGAACTGTTTATGACGGCAGACGAGCAGGATGCGGTCAACTAATCCGGTATTTGTTTCGTTTCTCTCCAAAGAGATGCTTAACACGTGATTCGCCAGGCTACTGCTATTTTATTATTGATAACCATGACCGCACAAACGGTACGCCGACCACCATCTGCTCTACCCTTTGTGCGGTCACTTACGTTTGCCGATTATACGTTTAAACTCGTTAGTAGCAAGGTAGCGGGTATTGGTAGTCAGTTTATGGAGATCGAAGCCTTACGGGGTTCGCTACTATTGACCCGCTTTCAAGTGCCAACAATTGGGGGTGTTTTGGGTGCCGAAGTCGCTGATTTAGACCACAATCGTTTTCCTGAACTCTATATTTTTACGCAGGCTACTGGCAGTGGTTCATTCGGTTTTGTGCAGGGATGGCAGTTTCTGCCGCAACGTCGGGCGGCTGTTACCATCGTCGGCTGGGAACGCCCCGCCCCCGGATACATGGGCCATGATTCGCTCTGGACAGAAAATGGGGTGCTGTGCCGCCGGTTTCCGCGTTACAACCCCGGCGATGCCAACGCTTACCCAACCGGCGGCACACAAACGGCCCGGTATCAACTCGTGCCTGATGGTCAGAACTACCGCATGGTGAGTTGTGATTAAAAAATCCGGTAGCCAAGCGTTACAACGGTGGCCCCACCAAATCCGGTAATATCCTTACTTTTATAGATGCCGCCAACGGGTGCCGTAACCCGCAGATCAAGGTCTAGCCGCCTGAACAGCGTTGCGCCCGCGCCTATTTCCAGCGCGTATGTTACTGGTTTGGCGCGTAAAATCCCGGCGGCATCGGTCAACAAATCGGTTGTGCCGGTTGCTGTCAGCGGAAAGCCGTTGGCTAATTGCGGGATACTGGCGTTGGGATTCACCTGCCCCACTACGTCGCGGTTGATTTCGGCTTTCGTCACAAACCAAAAACTCGGCCCGGCATACAGCCTGACGCGCTCACCGGCAAATCGTTTGCCAATCAGCACCGGCACATTCACCGTTTGCAGGGTCGAAACGGTGCTAATGTCGAGCGTGGCAGTGAGCAATCCGGCTGGCAGGGCTTGCAGAATGGTGGTGAAGGCAGCTGGCACTAAATCGCTGGCCAGTGTGCCAACAGCCTTCACATCGAGCGTAGTGTTGGTTTTCTGATTCAGCACGTAGCGGTTATAGGTAGCTTCGGTTTGCAGAAAGAACCCACTAAAATTTCGGCGCGCCCACAATCCACCCGTGTATCCGGTTCCGATGCCGTTGCGTTTGTTGTCGAGTTTCGGAATTTTGCCGTTGGTACCGAGGTCTTGCATGGCAACGGTAGTCTGGCCGGTAGTGAACGTGCCACCCCCTTTCAAGCCGAGTTCAACCGTGGGCAGTGCGGTTTGAGCCTGGGCTAACGGGCTGAGTAGAACCATCACTAAGAAATTGATTATCAGTGATTTCATAGGAGTTAGTTCAGTGAATAAGTTGATGTTCATTGATAATGTCAGTCAAATCAAGGGTAAAGGCGGTTTCAATAGCCGTAACGAAACTCAGTTCGTAGCGATTCCGCCGGAAGTAGCCTAACCAGTCTTTTTCGATGAAGGGAGCCAGTTCTCGAAGTTGATTAATATGCCTGACTCGGTCAGTAACTAATTGCTCGCTGTTCAGACCGAGATAGGCAATAAAATCGCTGGCTTCTGTGTCGTTGAGATCAATTTCTTCATAGACATTATCGCTGCTCACAAACCGGATTCGTTGTCCGAAGGTCTCTTTATTCTGGAAAAACAGGCTCTGAAAAAATGACGCGCCTTCATACTGCCGGTCTTTCCTGCTTTTGTAGGCGTTGGCCCACCGAACAGCCGCATAATAATTGTAATAATTGTCGGCTTCTTTGATCAGGCGATTAAAATGCTCTACCTCAGGAGAATCTGTACCCCAAAACACCTTCTCGGTATAAGCGCAAAACCCTTTTTGTTCATTAGTAAGCAAGCGTTTTATGTGGGCATTCCGATCAGTATTCCCCGATTTATAAACCAGTTTTTGGGCCAGTACTTCAGACTGTGGTGATTTTGCTAAGAATTTCATTGCGGAAAACTATGGTCATACCCAATCCGGCTGATTTCCGACACGAGTTGCTGTTGTTCGGTTTCGTCTTGGGTTCGGCGGAGTTGTTTTTTGAGGTTTAGGTAATGCTCCCAAACGGCTATACCGGCTTCTGGTGCTAAGCTACTAATCTCAAAATCTTTGATTAGTAAATCGTCTGGATTATCACCGAGGGGAGCCATCCCACGCCGGGCTACCACGTGGCCGATTTCGCCCCAATCTAAAATAACGCGCTCAAACGGCTCAAACTGGGCGGCAATAATGGGATTGTGCGTAGCGAAAAATAATTGGGTATTCTGTTGGCCGGTTTGGTCGGTGGTGGCCTGTTGGTAGGTCCCGATGAGGTCTAAAAGAAAATCCGGGAATAAACTATTTTCGGGTTCATCAACTAAGAGGAAACCGTTCTTGATTTTCCGGTTGAAATACAATGAATAAATGTGGCCGATACGGAAAATGAAATTACGAATCCCGGTGCTAAGTTGATTATAGGCAATAGTTTGGCCGGTTGATTTCAGCGTGATATAAGCCAGTAAATTATCTGTAAGTTGAATGGGTAACTTAGCTTTGTCAACGGAGAATTGTAACCCAGCTTTGTCCAAAATTTTGCTCCATATTTCGGCGAGTTTGTCTAAAATTTTGGGATTCGCCCGGTCAAATTCTTCAGTAAGTCGTCGTTTGGTTTTGTCTAAATTTTCGGGCTGATTTTCAAATTCTTCGCGCTGGCGGTCGCGTTCACGGACGTGAAAAATCAGCCGGTTCCAGAAATTAACGGCTGTCTCTGCAGAAACCATTATCGTTTTTCCTGAATCACGTCCTACGTCTAATGCTGAGTTTAATGTTGTTTGCGGAACATCGGTGATTTGAAGTAATGTGTTATTGATGACTTCTGCCGGACACGTAATGATTTGACTGATGGGAATCTTTAGTAAACTCTCCCGTGTCGTATCAATAATACCAATAGATTTTAAATCTAACCTAAGCAGACTATTTGAAGGAAAACCAGAATCATTGGCTAATTTCTTTATACTATAAGACTCTATTATTTTTACTGCGTCCTCTTTCTGGCTAACAATATAAATAGGAATCGAAAGTGCTGATACAGGGAGACATATTACAAAAAAATGCTCTTTTAGATAAGTAAATTCTGCCCAGAATGGTGTAACAACTCGTGTGATATACGGCATAGTCGCATATTCGGACGATAATTGAAATTCATGTCTACTTATCGGCTCAATTAATCGCAACAGCGTTGATTTTCCGGTCCCGTTGCTGCCAATAAAACAAACCTTTTCCAACGGCTCCCCGGTTTCGGGGTGCGTGAAATCGAGTTCGAGGTCTCGGAACTGCTGAAAATCCTGAATGTATAACCTGCACAGTTTCATAGGTTTATAAAATCAGTTTATATCAAAGTTGCGCCAATAAATATAACACCGCCATCCTGACTGCTACGCCGTTTTCGACCTGATCGAGAATGATGCTGTGGGCCGAATCTGCCGCGTCGGAGGTTAATTCAACACCCCGATTAACGGGGCCGGGGTGCATTAGTACAATAGGCCGGTCAAGGTTGTCGAGCATTTGCCGGTTGATACCGAAATAAAGCGCGTATTCGCGTAGCGATGGGAAGTATTTAATCTGCTGCCGTTCTAACTGAATCCGCAGCACGTTTGCCACGTCGCACCAGCGCAGTGCTTCGCGTACATCATGACTCACGCGCACCCCCAACGCGCCGATATGCTTTGGAATGAGCGTGCTGGGGCCGCAAACCATCACCTCGGCCCCTTGTTTGAGCAGGCAAAAAATGTTCGATAACGCCACCCGCGAGTGCGTAATGTCGCCGATAATGGCGATACGTTTCCCGGCCACATTGCCGAGTTTTTGCTTAATCGAAAACGAATCCAGCAGGGCCTGCGTGGGATGTTCATGGGTGCCGTCTCCGGCGTTGACAATGTTTACTGAGCGCAGCCCGGCCCCGACTTTGCCCGCCAGATAGTGCGGTGCGCCGGGGCTGCGGTGACGCATCACAATCATATCAACCTTCATGGCCAGAATATTCTGCACGGTATCAAGCAGCGTTTCTCCTTTTTTGACCGAACTGCCCGATGCCGAGAAGTTCAGGACATCGGCAGAAAGCCGCCGTTCGGCCAGTTCAAACGATAGCCGCGTCCGGGTCGAATCCTCAAAAAAAACATTGGCGATGGTCAGGTCTCGCAGAGAAGGTACTTTTTTGATGGGCCGGTTAATGACATCCTTAAATTCCTTCGCCGTGTCGAGAATCAGGTTAATGTCGGCTTCGGTGAGGTTTTTGATGCCCAGCAGGTGCCGGGTACTGAGCGATTGGGCCATGATTGCACAGAAAAAGTTTGGCAAAAATACGGCAACACAGCACTAAATCGGTGTGGGTAGCTCATATCGTCAACGCCTGAACTAATTGCCGGAGTGCTTTCAGGATTTTGAAAATTGCCGTAATCTCATCGGTCAGGGCCGAATAATCAGAACTTATGGCATATTTCGAGCCTTCGAGTACCAAAAAATACCAGTCATTACCAACCACATAACAGCCATAAACAGGCTGCCCGACGGGGTTTTGCGACTGCCCGGCCAGCATAGCCGCTAACACCTGTCCGGCGGGGTCTCCGTTGGGGTCAAGTTTGCGCTTATATTCTTGAAAGGCGAAAAAAGGCCGTTCGGGTTCGCGCCGACCACTGGCAACAATCCCATCGGGTTTACCGTACAAATGCCATTCGCCAATA
>JBBRUV010000142.1:0-11476 GCA_038247465.1 Cytophagales bacterium | reverse complement strand
GGAAGCCGTAGCTCAGTGTAGGTGTCGAGGTAACTGGTTTCGGTAAAAACGTGGTAGCAGAACTGCCGGGCCAGCCGCTCAAAATTTCCGAAAAGCCACTGAAAAACGGGGTGATTATTGCGGGTCTTGCGGTCAAATTTCAGCCGCAGATTTTCCTGTACTTCATACACCACCTGCACGCCAAACGCCCGGCAGAGCAAGCCAATGGGCAGCAGTTCGGGCATAAACAGGTGCAACACGGCGGGCCGGAGCCGGATAATGTGCCATAAAATAACGGGATGAACGCGCAGCAGCCGAACAGAAAGCGATTGATAATGAGGAAATTGGATAGTTGGCAGCAGACAAACCACGTCATACTGCCGGGCCAGGGCGGGTGCGATTTTCAGTGTGATGCGCGGGTCATCGGGCGGGTGGGCCGGGCTGATGAGCAGGATACGGGGTTTGCTCATGCGGTTTATTTTACGCCCAAAGCGCGTAATTCACCCTCAATGCGCTGATTCCAGCGTTCCTGAGCGGTTTGGTCAATGCCGTGGTTGGTTTCCTCGTCGTATTGCTGTTGGCGCAGGTTCATGGTTCTAAACGACTCGATAAACCTGAACTGCACATTGCTGTTGTAATCTTCCAGACTCAGGCTATCGGGAACGATGCGCCGTTTGAACCGTTCGGCTTCGATTTTGGCAATGTCGAAATGGCGTTGCTCGTGGTTCAGGCTGTATGCGTTCAGGGCGGGCGGGGTTGTCCAGGAACCGCTTTTGAGGGTATAAACTTTCAGCGTCAGCAGCAATTCAATCACCCCATTCACAACCCGGCTGCGGCCTTCGTAGGCAAAGTTAGGGTTCACCTCGGCGGCATAGCGGCTCCCGGCGCGGGGTTTGGCCTTAAAATCGGCCCAGGTAAGGGGGTGGGTTCGGTCATAAAAAACGGTGTCGTTGTTCTGGTTCTGAACATAGTCGGTAAAGACCACGCGCAGGCTTCGGGCCAGCCGTTCGTCCTGTTTCACGGCGCGGCTCATGTAGTCGTCAAAATACGTCAGCGCGGCTACCAGACTTTGCCGCACCACCGATTCAACAACGGCAGTTTGCGTAATGGGCCGGGTGTATTTGGCTCCGGTTTTAAATTCAGTCAGGCGTTTGTTGGCCGGTTCGCCGTCAGCATCCTTGAGTAAATCAAACGCAACGGCAAAAGCAAATGTGCCTTCTACACGATTGTCGGTGACTTTTTCGGTGATTTTGCACGCGAGAAGGCGCAGGGCAACGGGCCGTTGGCCGGGTTTCTGCCTCAGGTTTTGCCGGATAAACCCCAGCAATGCGGGAGTGGCTCCGCCGGCTAAATCAACAACCTGAGCGGGCTGTTTGGGGGCTGTGAACCACGCGCCGATGTTAGTGCGGGCGGGGCGTTGGTCGGTAACGGTTATGAGCAAATAGTCCGTAGCCGAGAAAGGCAGCCGTTCGGGTTGAAGGGTAAGGGTGACGGGGGGAAATAGCCCTACCAGCGTAAGCCACCCAATCAGAGCCGATAACCGAAGCAGCGTAAAACCCATTAGGCGGTGATGCGGTCTTCTAACGGTTTCAGAAGAAATTCGGCACGGGCCAGCAATGGGTCTGCAACCGGATCATGGAGTCGTGATTCGGACATCAACGGCTGAACCAAATCGGCTAACTCATTATGGAGTGATATCGGTAGCAGATAATGGTAACGGAGTGCCTGAATCCGGGCTTTGCTGCGTTTGGCAGCGGTAGAAGCATCCGCAACTTGTTGGATTAACTGATTAAGCTGTTGTTCTTCAGTATTCATATCAATTCATTATTGGCTAACTTAACTGGCTATCAATTCGCTGTAAAATATCCCGATAGTTTTTTGCTTTGGCAATCAAAAACGCAAACTCATCATCGTCGCCCTCGGTTCTAAATTCAATAATTTGTTGATGCAACGCTTTTAAATAGGTAGCCAACTGGCTTCTGAGCATCAGTAATTCAATCCGTTCTGCGTCGGTCATTTCACCTGAATAAACAGTACTCAAATCTAACGAAACGGCTCTGGATTCACAAATCCATAAACGTTAAACGCCGTACCTTTGCCGCTATGTTACAAAATGATTTACTGCTCCGGGCTGCACGGGGCGAAACCGTGGAGCGGGTTCCGGTCTGGATGATGCGGCAGGCGGGCCGGATTCTGACCCAATACCGGGCCGTGCGCGAGCGGGCGGGTGATTTTATTACCCTCGCCAAAACGCCCGAATTAGCTGCCGAAGTGACCATTCAACCCGTTGATTTGCTGGGTGTTGATGCCGCCATTATTTTCTCGGATATCTTGGTCGTACCCGAAGCAATGGGCCTGCCCTACGAAATGGTCGAGAGCCGGGGGCCGGTGTTTCCGCAGACGATTCGCGCAACGGCTGACCTCGCCCGGCTGCGCGTGGCCGATGCCGAAACCGATCTGGGCTACGTTCTGGATGCCATTCGCCTGACCAAAAAAGAGTTAGCCAACCGGGTGCCGTTGATTGGTTTTGCCGGTGCGCCGTTCACCATTTTCTGCTACATGACCGAAGGCAACGGTTCCAAAACGTTTTCGGTCGCCAAGAAACTGCTTTACACTGATCCCGTTTTTGCCCACGCCCTGCTGCAACGCATCACCGACAGCACGATTAGCTATTTGCAGGCCCAAATCCGGGCCGGGGCCGATCTGGTACAGTTGTTTGATTCCTGGGCCGGGATTCTGTCGCCTGCGCAGTACGAGACGTTTTCGCTGCCGTATATCCGGCAGATTTGCGCGGCCCTTGCCGCCCAACAGCCCCAAACGCCCGTGACGGTATTTGCCAAAGGCGCGTTTTTTGCCCGGCAAACCATCGGCCAACTGCCCTGCGCGGTGGTTGGGTTAGACTGGAATATGGACGCGGCAGAATCGCGGGAACTCATTCCCCACAAAACCCTGCAAGGCAACCTTGACCCTTGCGCTCTCTACGCTGGTTTTGGGCAGATTCGGGCCGAAGTAAAGCAAATGCTCACCGCTTTCGGAACCCAGCGCTACATCGCCAATCTCGGTCACGGTATTTATCCCGATACTGACCCGGATAAAGCCCGGTGCTTTGTAGAAGCGGTGAAGGAGTTAAGTTCGTAGCGCGGACCGTCCGCGCTACTTTACAAACCCTCCCGCATCGCTTCCTGCCGCAGTTGCTCTTTGTTAATCGGCACCACACCCACTGATTCGCAAACTAAGCCTCCGCCGAGGTTCGACAAACCCGCGATGCGCCGGGGCGATTGCTGCCGGGCCACGCAACAGGCAGCAATGCTGATAACGGTGTCGCCCGCGCCCGACACGTCGGCAATTTGCCGGATGTGGGCCGGGAGGTTGAGCTTTTCGCCCTTAAAATCAATAAACACCCCGCGCTCCGACAGCGTGATGAGTGCGCCCTGCACATTGAGCCGGGTTTTGAGCTGGTCAACAACGGCCTGAAAATCAGCCGCGTTATCCACATCAAAATCAACCTTCAGCCCCTCGCGGAGTTCTTTCAGATTCGGCTTAAATAGCGTGGTATTGTTGTAGGCTAAGAAGTTACGCTTTTTGGGGTCAACCACCGTTGGCACACCCTGGGCGTTGGCAAAGTCGGTAATCTCGGCGACGGCTTCGGGGCTAAGAACGCCCTTGTCATAGTCTTCAAAAATCACGACCTGACAACCCGGAATCAATGACTTAGCGCGTTCGATGAGCTGGGTGCGCTCGGCAGGGGCGATTGGTTTGTCGGTTTCCGTATCCACCCGAACCACCTGTTGCGAGCCGGCAATGATGCGCTCTTTGATAGTCGTGATTCGTGAATCGCTCCGAATCAGGCCCTCGCAACTCAGTTGCCGGTTGCAGAGTTCTCGTTCGAGTTTATCGCCCGGCTCGTCGGTGCCGATTACCGAGCAGATAATGGCTTCGGCCCCCAGCGCCTGCACGTTGAGCAGCACATTACCGGCCCCGCCCAAGCGTACTTCGCGCCGGATAACGTTCACCACCGGCACCGGGGCTTCGGGTGAAATGCGCTCTACGCGACCCCAGACGTAGGAATCCAGCATAACATCGCCAATAATCAGGACGCGGAGGGAATTAAACGAATCGAACAGTTCGGCAATAGACATTTTGGCAGAGCAAATGGTTTTGGGCAGCAAAGGTACGCTGTAGGGCTCAACCAGCATTCTCTGTGTATTTTTGACAAAAAACAGCGCGTCATGAAAGCACTCATCGAAGCCCCGGAAGTTGACCTTGATTTTGACACCGACGAAAAAATGTCCAGCCTATTACATGGTATTTTGCAGAGCCACATCAGTCACCTGCTTGAATTAGCGTATCAGAGCCAATACACAATTATTACAGAGTTGAATCTCGAATTTGCATCGGGTAAAGCCCGCCCAGACCTCTGCATTTTCCCCCGCCTTGCCATCAACTGGCTTGCCGACGAAATCATCGTGAACGATGTGCCGCTGACGACCATCGAAATTCTCTCGCCTAAGCAAAACCTGACCGACCTCATTGACCGGATTTACGCTAAACATTTTCCGGCGGGCGTAAAATCAGTCTGGATTGTCTCGCCCCCGCTCCAGCTCATCACCATATTTTTGCCCAACCAGCAGAAAATCAACGTTATCGAAGGCACGTTGACTGATCCCGCAACCGGCATTCAGATTAGCATAGACGAGGTGTTTCGGATGTAGTGTAAAAAATTTACGGCTCTTCGTTTATTAATGCGGAAGCCGCTCACGGAAATAACCGTAGAGCCACGTGCCGGCAACGGCACTCAATAGCGTCACCAACACAACGCCATAACCGCTGCCAATCTGAGCAAACAATGGCCCCGGACAAGCCCCGGTAATGGCCCAGCCCAATCCGAAAATGAATCCGCCATAGACCTGGCCTTTGTTGAAGGTTTTCGGCGGGATAACAACGGGCTCCCCCCGTAAGGTTTTGATCGTAAACCGCTTGATGAGTTGTACCGAGAGTAAACCAACCACAACCGCGCTGCCAATTACGCCGTACATATGAAATGAGTCGAGCCGGAACATTTCCTGAATCCGAAACCACGATATGATTTCTGCTTTTACGAATACGACCCCAAACGCAAGGCCAACGACCAGATACTTTAGGTTCGCAGTCCAGTTTTCGGTTTTTTGTTGATTGTTTGGCGCATCACAAACAAAAGAATCAGTGGCCAGATTAGGGGCAGATTGGACGGATGTCGCTTGCATATTATTCATGGTTGTTGAGTTAGAAAAGTTTGAAAATGAACGGAAGCAGCAGGTGCGTCATGGTAAAGCCACCGGCCATAAAACAAATTGTGGCGACCAATGAAGGCCACTGTAGATTAGACAGCCCCATGATGGCGTGTCCAGAGGTACAGCCGCCTGCGTAGCGAGTGCCAAAGCCAACCAGCAACCCGCCCAACACAAAGAAAACGAGTCCTTTCAGCGTAAACAGATTGGCCGTGGCAAACAGGTCGGCGGGCATCAGGCCCGAGAAATCCCGAATCCCAAATGCCCGTAGCGCCTGTTCGGTGGCTGGGGCCAGTTCAAAATCTGCCGGGTTTTCCAGGAAATACGTGGCCAGAAAACCACCGATTAACACGCCCGCAACAAAGAATAAATTCCAGGCCTCTTTTTTCCAGTTGTAGTTGAAAAACGGAAGGTTGGCGGGCAAACAAGCCGCACAGATATGGCGCAACGAAGAAGAGATACCAAACGATTTGTTGCCAATCAGCAACAGGGTCGGTACGGTAAGTCCGATGATTGGCCCGGCAACGTACCACGGCCAGGGCTGGCGAATGAAATCCAAAAAAGTCATACTGGTTGTTTATAATTTGTAATTGAGAATCAGGTTAAGTTGGTTCATTTCTACTTTATTGAATACATACCGATCTGTGTTACATGTATCGCCTGCTGCGTCTTTACGCGCCCAAAGAAGCTGGCCATCGAAGCCGTTCAGCAAGCCTGCAAAACGATAGGTTACACTCAGGTTGGTTTGTACGTAAGCAGGCATACCGTATTTATTCAGGCGGTAATCTTTCACGTCGGGCAGGGCCGAGTACCCAACACTGGTTTCGGCCTTAAATCGGCTATTGGGCGTGTAAAACAGGTTGATACCGGTTGCCGTTACGTTGCCAAAGCCTTCGTTTCGTTCGCGCATCAGGAACGTATAAAACGGCTCACGACCCCACTCGCGGGGCATCAGAAACCGCCCTTCGCCCGTAATGCGGGTGGCATTCAGAAAAGCCGCCCATTTGGTTGTCTGATAACCGATCCGGCCCGATATAACCGTCGACCGATTACCGGGCTGGCTGTAGGCCAGGGTTGGGTCACTATTTCCACCCGTGCCGACTGTCCACTCCCGTGCCAGTTGCAGACCCGCAATAAACTGCCGGTTTGTGCCGGCGGGCCGGACGGCATCGGCCCGAGCGTAGGCAACGTTAAACACGTTAAGCACGTGAGTATCCCAGAATTGCCAGGTAATGGCTCCCCGCTTGTGCGTAATGCCAAGCTGAAAAATACCGTCCGACGCGGTATTTCCGGCATATTGGGAGGGCTTGCCTGATGTATCGACCCCAACCGGATACAGGCCAATGCTTTCGCCAATGTTGTGCCAGCCAACGGTTGAGCGCGGTGCCATCCGCCACCAATATTCCGCCTGTATTTTTGTCTGGCCCGACTCGTTCCATTCCAGCTTTACGCCTTCGGCAAACGTGGGCGACAGCCGCCCGTCCTGACCGTTGATGAAGGGCGAACGCGGTAACTGCCGCCCGACCGTGATTACTGATTTTTTGCCGAAATGGTACTGGGCATTCAGTTCTTCCAAGCGAGTGATTACGGCGTGACTACCCGGATTTTGCAGATTAAACAGACCAACTTCGTAGCGGTTTGGCTGATTGGTCAGCGGATCACGCCCGGCTAAATCCGACGACAACACATTATCGCTGAAGAAAGCCGAACCGCGCAGTTGAAGATGTCCGAATAACCGGGGCGTTTGATAACCAACCCCTACGCCCATGCCCAGCGCATACGAATCGGTTAAACCGGGCTGATTATCAGTGGCTATAAACATGGCCCTCGCCCGTATCAGAAGCCCTTCCTGAGCCGCCCATTTTGGCGATCGAGCCAGGGTATCGGGTAACTCGGCCCCAGCCACCTGCCTGCTCAGGAGTAGGCAAACGGCCAATAAAACAAACGGTAATAATCTGGTCATGCCCCGTACAATCTGATTCGATGGTACAAAGCTACCCGACCCGTTGCCGCCGTTCCGTGACAATTGTCACGTGAACCACAGTAAATGAAACAGTATTTATCCGTTGTCCAAAACGATTCAATAACCCGCTTTTATATAACTCCAGCCGGCCTCCTGCTTCAGAACCAGTTCGGCCAGGCCAACCGGCACAAAGGTTGCCTGGGGTAGCATTTGCTCTTTGGTTAGTTTCTGTGATTTCAAGGTGTTTTCGCAGACCGCAAACACCACGCCTTTGTCTTTCAGGGCCTTAATCTCAGGCTCAAATACGGATTGGTCTTTCCGCATAAACCCAATGCCTTTGTTGTGTATTACCACCTCCAGCTTAGCGGTAGGCCAGATGTCCAGCACATTGTTTAACTGCTTCGCCAGAGAGCGATAAGCGGTTGTATCGGCGGTGGCTAAGTGAAACACAATACGGTGTTCGGCCATTGGTTTTACGGATTTTGATTGTGCTAAAGCGGGTGCGCCGACAAGCAGCAGACCAATGAGGAGAGAATTCAGCGTTTTTTTCATTGCAGGGCCAGTTGGCGATTGATTGGTTTAGCGATTTTGGGTCTTTTATGAGCCTGTTTCCAGTCTTTGATCGGTTTGAATGGGCCAAATTTGTGCTGTTCTTCGCTAAATGGATCAGTGTAAGGGCCAAACGGATGGTCGAATGGCTTGCCGGCTATGTTGGGCCAGTCGTGGCTGATATCTGCCGACGGACGGGGCCGCGAGTTGATATAAGCGGCTATGTCCCAGGCTTCTTCGTCCGATAATTGGGGTCGCTCGTAGGTCGTACCCAGCGGCATATTGTATTTTACATACCCCGCCAGATTCGAGAGCCGGAACAACCCCGCGCCCACATTATAACTGTGCGAACCCCAAAGCGGTGGATAGGTATAGCTTCGCCCATCAGCGGCCAGGACACCCTCTCCCGTAGCCTGATGGCAACTCTGGCATTTTTGGGTATAGACCACGAGCCCATTCGTGGGGTCGGCAGCCCGTTTTAATCCCTTGAGTTTGAAAATACCAGCCCCACGAGGAATTGTTTTGCGAGGTACATCGGTGCCGAGCCACTTGATGTAAGCGAGAATCGACTGCATTTCCCGGCTGGTCGAATCCAGCGGTTTGCCGTTCAAACTGCGCTGGAAACAATCATTGACTCGCTTAACCTGATTTTCGACCGAACCAGACCGTTCGCGAAATTTCGGGTAGTTGGCCTGCACAGCCGCATAGTTGTTGCCCCAGGGTTGTGTACCTGCGCTGAGGTGACAGTTCTGGCAGTTCATCCCGTTGCTCAAGTGTATTACCGAACCGTCTGGACCCAAATATTCGGCAGTGCGGGTAATGAGTTCTTTTCCGTACAGAACCTTTTTTTGCTCATCCGGCACGAGCCGCATCAGCCGCCAGTTGGACGGAGCCTGCCAGAGATTGACAAAATTGGTATCCGGGGCAATAGTATTGGCCGGGGCAACCGATTCACTAACCGCCGGATTAGAACTCGTCCGCTGGAAAAACAGCATTGATATTAACAGCCCGGTCACAATAGCAACAAGCCCGACCAGCAGCCAAAGGCTACCCATCAGGTTTCGCATTTGCCGATCTTCAGGTGAACGTTTCATTGGTAGTTTGTTTCCTCTTTGAGGATGCCAAAGGTGATGCTTCCCCGGCTACTTTTCTGTGATACGTATCACACGACATTTCCCATCGGTCTGTATCAACGAATACAAAACAATGGGAAGTGTACTGAAAACGGAAATAGACTTTACAGGAGTGTTGTGGGGTAAACGTAATCCGTCAATGATAGTTTGTCCGTGACTTTAATAGTGGCAAATCCACCTGCAACATCAATCAGATTGTCAAAGCCGCGTGCTTTCAGAATGGAGAGCGCAATCATTGACCGATAGCCGCCTGCGCAGTATACATAATATGCTTTGTTTCGGTCAATACGGGCCATGTTGTCGTTCAGGCTTTCCGGCGGGAGATTCTCTACGCCAATGACGTGTTCGGCATCGAACTCACTTTTACGCCGAACATCGAAAACGGGCAGGGCAGGGTTGTAAGCAAACCGACCAGCAAACGTCTCTGCCAACACCACGCGAATTGCCTCGACCTCCCGACCGCTGTCCTCCCAGGCATCAAAACCACCTTTAGGTAGCCAATACAGTTGTCGTAGCCAACGCGGGCGAGCCGCAAAACAGCTTCTTCCTCTTTCCCTTCGGGCGCTATTAGCAGTAACGGCTGTCTCAAATCCGTAACCAGCGTACCGACCCAGCTCGCAAATTGACCGTTGAGGCCGATATTGATAGCATTAGGCACAAAACCTCCGGCAAAATCCTGAGCGTCACGAACGTCAAGCACCGGCGCGTTTTCTTCATTGGCTGCGGCCTCAAACGCCGTTGGCGACAGGGCCTGGGTACCCCGTTGCATGACCTCGTCAATTGCGTTGTACCCCATTTTGTTGAGCAGCGCATTTTTAGGGAAATACTGCGTGGGCGCGGTCAGGCCGGTGGTCACGTTTTTGATAAAGGCGTCTTTGCTTTAGGCCCGCAGGGCATAGTTGAACCGTTTCTGGTTGTCGAGGGTATCGGTGGTTTCTTTGCTCATGTTCTTGCCACAGGCCGACCCGGCTCCGTCGCCCGGATAGACGATGACATCATCGGGCAGGGTCATGATTTTCTGGTGTAGGCTATCGTAGAGATACCCGGCCAGGTCTTCGCGGGTTCGGTCGGTTTTAATGGCCAGGTCGGAGCGGCCAACATCACCGATAAAGAGCGTGTCGCCGGTGAAAATAGCCGTTTCTTTACCCGTTTCGTCAATCAGCAAAAACATCGACGACCCCATGGTGTGGCCGGGCGTGTGCAACACCCAGATTTTGATGGCGCCAATGGCAAACTCTTCCCCGTCGGTAGCAATGCAGGCCGGATAGTCAGGCTCGGCGGTGGGGCCAAATACAATAGTGGCTCCGGTTTTAGCGGCCAGATCGAGGTGGCCCGATACAAAATCGGCGTGGAAGTGCGTCTCAAAAATAAACTTGATCTGCGCCTGATCGGTCTCCGCTCGGTCGATGTAGGGCTTGGTTTCCCGTAGCGGGTCAATAATGGCGGCTTCCCCTGCCGATTCGATGTAATAGGCGGCTTCGGCCAGGCATCCAGTGTACATTTGTTCAATTTTAATGACTACATCTGGTTTAAATGTTAGGTCAAAATTGGCAGTAATACCGGGGCCATTCCGTGATAAATATTACAAAATGCGCCTGATTATAATCATGTTATGTACTGTTTTAGACTTTGGACAGTATTACCCCCACCCATCTTAGTTTGAGACAAGGACGTGAGGTTAAGAAAGTCCCTGGTTGAGCCGTTTTTTGGCTCAACCTGGGACTTTCGGCTTCTTTTGAAACACCTCATGCCGGGCCCGTTAGAAAGGCTCAATCCCGTAGCGTCGTAAATACGCATCGAAGGCCATTTCAAGGGTGATAGCTCCTTTTTGGAGTCCCGAAACGACCAGAAAACATCGACTCTCGGAATACGGCTTCCTCAGGGGCGGCATCGTGGGTAGTGATGCCTAACAGCGTAAGTGGTTTGTCGCTCATTGTATGCCCCCCCTCTGGTTCGCAGTAAGATGTTATCCCAACCCTGTAAGGTGTGGATCAGTCCAAAGTCTAAGTAATTATCCGCTAACAAAGCCCCTTTTTGATAACTTCACAAAAGTTGCCAGACAACCAGTTTATTTTTTAGAATATACCAAGTAAAAAGTCTGTGTAACTTGCCTTTAGAGCAGGGTTGCCTTCTTGTGGCACCGCTTATCTCACTTATCTTACCAAACAAAGAAATGAAAAAACAGTTTTACTTGGCTGCTTTCTTGTGGCTCTGCGCTATGACGACCTGGGCGCAAAACCGACTTACTGGGCGTGTGACAGACGCTGCCGACAATAGCCCCTTGCCAGGGGTAAATGTACTTATTAAAGGTACAGGCACAGGTGCAAACACTGATAGTGAAGGTAAATTTACCCTCACCAGCACTACCTCAGGGGGTAATTTAGTTATTTCTTACATTGGTTACCTTACCCAAGAAATCAACGTTGGCAATCGTAGTAATATTGATATAGCGCTCAAGGTTGACACTAAAACACTCTCTGAGGTGGTGGTAACGGGCTACGGCAGTCAGTCCAAAAAAGACATTACGGGCGCGGTGGCTACGGTAGATATGAAACAAGCCTTGGCCGTACCTGCTACCAACTTGG
>JBBRUV010000141.1:0-11501 GCA_038247465.1 Cytophagales bacterium | reverse complement strand
CCCGATGAGTTCAAGCGTAATTTGTTTCTCATGGCTCACCTGCAACAGCGTTTCGGCGGTTTCGCGCACCACCACATTGAGCAGCACCGACTCGAACATTAGCGGCCCCCGGCCCGATTCCATCCGTTCTAAATCCAGCACCTGATTGATGAGCCGCGTGAGCCGTTCCGATTCGCGGATAATGGTTCCCAGAAACCGCTGCCGGGTGTCGGCATCGAGGTTGGTATTGTCGAACAGAATTTCGGTCAGGGCGCGAATGGACGTGATGGGTGTGCGGATTTCGTGCGTAACCGTCCCCAGAAAATCATCTTTTTGCGCGTATGCTTGAGTCAGGGCGGTGTTGGCCTCCTGGAGTTGGCGGGTCAGGATCTGGAGTTCATCGGATTGCTGTTGGAGGGCTTTGTTGGTTTCCAGCAGCGTTTGAGAATCTTTCAGCACTCTGACCAACTCGCTGACGGTCAGCCGTTCTTCCTGCGCGACCGACCCAATCAGCATCCGGGACGAGGCCGACCCAATGGCTCCGGTCAGCATTTTTTCGGCCCGCGCCACCGTCTCGGCAGAGACATAGACCGACCGGTTTCCAGTTTTAGCCTGATCGGCCCGCAGAACCTGTTCGGTTTGGGCTTCACCAAAAAACGGCATCAATACCCCCCGCAAATCACTCCGTACCGCTTCGTTACGCCAGAGAGTGGCCCGATTTTGGTCGGGCCGGATATCAAACGCATCAACAAACAATACGGCCTGATTGTGGCCCAGGGCGGTTTGGGTGCTGTATAACGACCCCGCCAGATAACCGCCGGTATTGACTAACAACGACCAGAAAACGGCGTTCGAAACGGGAGATAACTGACTCAATCCCAATAAATTAGTGGGCCGAAGGAAACTGATCCCAAACGGCCCTTCGGTGAGCCAGTCCGCCGGTATGATGCCCACCGGAACCAGCGTTGGCACCACTAAAGTATAGGCCCAGATGAACGTTCCCAGCACCAGCCCCAACCGCGCCCCGGCCAGCGACCCGTGCCGCCAGAAAATACCCCCAACCAACGCCGGGGCAAACTGCAACACAGCCGCAAATGAAATCAGCCCGACCGATACCAGCGAATAATGCTGCGACACAGTATGGTAGTAAACGTAGGCCAGCAGCAACAGCACCACGATGGCCAACCGGCGGCTACTCTTCACAAACACGCCCACCGATGCGCCAAACCGTTCTTGCCAGCGCGGCAGACCTACCAACAGCGGCATCACCACGTTGTTGCTGATCATGACGCTCAGGGCAATTGTTTCTACGATAATCATACCCGTTGCCGCCGAAAAACCACCCAGATACACAAACAACGCCAGCCACTTTTGCCCAAAATAAAGCGGCAGCGTCAGCACGTAACTATCGGCATCGAAGGGCAGGTGGCCCAGTAGCAGTTTGCCGCCGAAGGCCAACGGCAACACAAACAAATTTATCAGCAGCAGATACAACGGAAACAACCAAACCGCTTTTTCGAGGTGCCGTTCGTCGGCGTTTTCGACCACAAAGACCTGAAACTGACGCGGCAAGAGCAGGATGGCGGGCATTGAGAGCAGGCACGACCAAAACCAGTCGCCAGCGGTGTGGCCCGGCCCAAACGTAAACTGACTGCGGAGGTCGGGGCGGGCCAGGGCGCGACCAAACAGATCGCCCGGCCCGTTGAACAGGCCAAAAACAACGAAGATGCCAACGGCCAGGAACGCCACCAGCTTCACGATTGATTCAACGGCGATGGCCGTCATCAGGCCCGCGTGTTGCTCGGTGGCAACGAGTTTGCGGGTACCAAACAACATGGCAAACAGGGCCAGTAAGAGCGTGATATACAGCGATTGATCTGAAAAACCAGTGCGGATAGGCTCGTCCGTAAGTACGGAAAAACTGGTTGAAATGGCTTTGATCTGGATAGAAATGTACGGAATCATGCCCACCACGCACAGGCCCGTTACGAACACGCCTAAGCCCCGGCTTTTGCCGTAGCGGGCCGAGATGAAATCGGCAATGCTGGTGATACCCTGTTCTTTACAGATACGGATAACTTTGCGGATAACAACCCACCACAACGGCGCGCAAAGCGTGGGGCCGATGAAGGTAGCCAAAAAGCCAACCCCTTCAGTAACGGCCCGGCCCACGCTGCCATAGAACGTCCAGGTGGTACAAAACACGGCCAGCGACAGGGCATACAAATACGGGTTTCGGCTGGGGCCGTGCCGAAGCAAACTCCGCTGCTCGGCCCATTCGGCAATGATGAACAGCAGAGCCAGATACAGCACTGAATAAACAATCAATGCGGGGCTACTCATCGGGCGGTTTGGTTATGCGCCGAACCGACGACCGGCGAAACGCCCATGCCATCAGTACAATCATAACGGCCCACAACCCAAAAATATAGGCATATAACAGCGGAACGCCCGCCACCAGCACGGGCCGGTTGGCAACGGAGATAAACGGTTCGTGGAGCAAAATCCAGAACAGGACACTCACAAACAGCAGCCGGGTTGTTTTCATAACTGACAAAACAAGGTGCCGGACACAGTGCCGACACCTTGCTCACAAGTACCTTTTAACTACTCAATTCTCGTTATTGTACTCCCCGGCCAGGGCGTAACGGCCAAACAGCAACAGACCGCCCACCACAATGGGAACCAGGACGCACAACACAACCCAGCCAAACACCCGGTCTTCGAGGTTTTCACTGGCGATTTTCACGATGCTGTCCGTAATACGGTCATAAGCGACAAACAGGCCCAGAGCGATCCAGATGATGCCCGCAAATTTTTTGATAGCGTCCATAAGTCAAAGTTAGTTTTAGATTAGTCTTCCGCGTGCGTTCTTGCTTTGTTACTCAGATACAGCACCCCAATCACGAAGCAAACACTCGCCACGATGATCGGATACCACAGCCCTTCAAGGTACGGAGCCTTCACGGGAGCCTCCAAACCAGCCGCTACTGCCGTTTCGTTGGCTTTGTTGGCCGTGGCTACCAACGCCGTGGCAATGAACGGCACCAAGCCGCCAAATACGCCATTGCCAATGTGATACGGTAACGACATCGAGGTGTAGCGAATCCGGGTTGGGAATAACTCCACCAGAAAAGCCGCAATCGGGCCGTAAACCATTGTCACGTACAAGACCTGAATCAGGATCAGGAACACCAACGCCCAGAACGTACCCGATGGCAGCGTGGTGGCTTTTTTCACCTCAGGTTTCGTGGCTTCTTTGCCCGCATCGGCCAGGATGGTTTTTTTCTCAACCTGCTTAAATGTTGTGCCGTCGGTGAAGGTTTTAATGGTGGTGGTGGTAATAAGCGAATCGGGCTTGTCGGCCACCAAAGCGCGTTTCACATCCACAACGGTCTTCTCCACGATCTCGGTTTTGGCCTTGATGTCGGTCTGCTCAAACATCGCCTGATAAATTGGGCGGTAGGTTAAAACACCGAGGGCCATGCCCGCCAGCATGATGCCTTTGCGCCCGATGCGGTCAGACAAGGCCCCGAAAATCAGGAAAAACGGCGTACCGATTGCCAGCGCAATGGCCACGATGGTGTAGGCCTGGGTGAGTTCGATGTT
The DNA here is from genome assembly GCA_038247465.1 of Cytophagales bacterium. Lineage (GTDB taxonomy): Bacteria > Bacteroidota > Bacteroidia > Cytophagales > Spirosomataceae > JBBRNH01. Next base: position 7,913 of record JBBRUV010000141.1, on the reverse strand, counting down.
ACAGGTATTCTGAATAAACGACAGGGCATAGAATTGCCCCGTGTACCAGATAACGCCCTGCCCCGCCGTTGCGCCAAACAAGGCCAGCAGTACCATTTTCATGTTTGCTTTCTTGCCAAAACTCTCGGCCAGCGGGTTTTTTGAGGTTTTGCCTTCACTTTTCAGTTTGGTGAACAACGGCGACTCGGCCATTTTCAATCGAATGAAAATCGAGACGCCCACCAACAACGACGACAACAGGAACGGAATCCGCCAGCCCCACTTGCCAAACTCCTCAACACCAACCGATTGGCGGGTCAACAGAATCACGCCCAACGACAGAAACAAACCCAGCGTGGCCGTTGTCTGGATAAAACTCGTGTAATAACCGCGCCTGCCTTCGGGCGCATATTCGGCCACGTAGGTAGCGGCCCCGCCGTATTCGCCACCCAAAGCCAGTCCCTGCAACAGCCGCAACAACAGCACCAGCAACGGAGCCACGAAACCAATCTGCTCATAACTCGGAATCAGACCAATCAAAAACGTACTGCCACCCATCAGCACCAGCGTCATCAGGAAGGTGTATTTCCGGCCCACCATATCGCCCAAACGACCGAATACCAACGCCCCGAACGGCCGCACAATAAAACCAGCCGCAAACGTTGCCAGCGTCGACAGCAGGGCCGCCGTTGGGTTGTCTTTCGGGAAAAACTGGGTCGAGATAATGGCCGCCAACGAGCCAAAGATGTAGAAGTCGTACCACTCGATGAGCGTTCCGACCGAGGACGCTCCAATAATGCTCATCAGCGTTTTACTGGAGGTAGCGGGTTTACGGTCTGTAATCATGTTCAGAATCAGGGTAAAAGGGGCAGTTTAGTCAGGAGTTTAGTAGGCTACGGTTTAGCGCACGCTTTCCGCAGGCCATCCAGCACAGGCACAAAGTATTTTTTATCAGACGTGCTCGTTCCCCGGCTTTCGTTATGGGTTTGCAGCACAAACGGCTCCTCATCGGCAGAAGTGACCCGGATTGTTGTGGCTACGCTGACTATGATATTACTGCCTTCGGTGTAGGTTGCATCGAAAAGATAGGGGCCGTGGTACTGTACGTTTTCGCCGGTGTTGGTTTGGTTTTGCCCTTTCGTAGCCCGCACACGGGCCGTTGCCGGGTTGGCCTCAGTGATTTTGTAGCTATTTTGGATCAGCAGTTGGCTGCACCGCTCCACAAAAGATGCCTGACTGATGCCGCACGGAATATACATCGGGCGTGGCTTGGTGTTAATACAGCCCGTTATCAGCCCGCATACAATCAGCACTATCACAGGAGCAATGGTTTTGCAGGAATTAAAGGGCTTCTTCATGAGCAGTTTTTAGAAAAAGATGAAAAATTGCGTGATGATTTCCGACTTCCGATCCGCGATTCGCATTCCGCCCAGGTTTTCCTGGCCGGGTACTTCGCTGGTTGCTGCCGAATAGATTGGTCTGGCGCGGTAGTGCATCGTAATTTTAGCATTATGACCGGCCAGCAGCCAGTTCACCCCCCCCTCCATCAGGTTGTAGCCCTGGTTAAGTCGCGCAAAATCAGCCCGACTGTACGACACATAGGGTTGAAACTGCCCAAAGTTTCGGGTCCAGGCACGCGGAAACATATAACCGGCCTGAATATGAAACACCCGGCCCGTGCCCCACGTAGGGTAAGAATTGCCCGCCCCGTTGAATGCCTGCGGCTGCGAGCCGGGCTGGGTGGGCGCACTGGCCAAGTTCATTGTACCGGCGTTTCGAACGTAGTTTGGCCCGTAATCAAACCAGTAATGAACCGCGTGGGCTGTGAACGACGAGCGCTCATCGCCCTCCGGGCCTATGGGCAGTTCCAGAAAACTATCCACGGCAAAGTGCCGCATGGCCGTAACCGTCGTATCTACATTAGCCAGTTGCAGGGCAATTCGCTGGTTTTCGGGCAGGGCCGCAAACCCGGTGATGGCTGCCGGATACCGGCCCGCGTTTAGTTCGGTAGTCTGCGCTGCCGATAGTGCTACGTTGGCCGGAAGCACTGGCGCGGCTGCTCTGGGCGAGCGGTGCCACATCGCGCCGGGCTGAATCATGAAACCAGCCCCGATGTTGAACACTTTTTTGGTACCCAGATAAGACCCAACCATGAAGGGAAGAGTCTGGCTTTCCTGCTCAAAAAAATCGTAGCTGGCATAAAGTTGATAAAGCGGCTTGTCGAAGGCGCGGGAATTATACTGCGAAATGTTGTAGGCATTGGGTAGGGCGGTCAGGCCGGCTGCCCAGCCTGCTCCCCGGCCTGCCAGGGTGGTCATGGGCGACGCTCCGCTGCGTTGAGCTGCGGTGTAGGGCGTTGTCCAGCCCGTAGCGGCTTCAGGAATCGTAAACGGTTTAGTGAGGATGGCCCGGTAACTGAGTTTTCCGATTTCACCTTTGGCATACAGCCCGAATGTGCGGGCAAACTGATCGTTGGCATCGAGCAATGCCCAACCATAGAGGGGCGAGTCGAAGGTCATGAAGTTCAGCGTGGCCGCACTCGACAGCCGCGACAGGCCCGACCAGGTTAGCAAACCAGCCCCAAACGAAAACGCCCGACTGGCCTTGAACTCGGTCCAGGCATCATGTACCCACACCGCCTGCCGCTTGCCGTCCGTCACCCCGTCGGGGCCGGTCAGCAAGCCCCCACCCCCGGTGTTGAACGTTTGGTTGTTGGCCCCGATAATCCAGAACACCAGCAGCCGGGGTGTCAGTTGCCCGTGCAGCAGGATGCGGCTCCGCCGAATCCCTACGTCCCATGTTTGAGGCACATTGTTATTACCGGCAATGCTCGTGCCGGGGTTTTGTTGCTGAGCGCGGAGCCAGATTTGCGACCACATCAGCACCCGGATAAAGCTGGTGCTGTCTTTGTTGAGGTACAGACGCATGCCGTTTTTGTAGTTCGAGCCTGACCAGAAGCCTTGCCCAACTGCGGGTTTTACTCCTGAAAACGCGCTGATGAGAACAAGCACCCAACACAAGGTGCGCAGTCTGATTGATAACGTAAATCCCATAATTGGCTAAAGTGTAGTGTACGGTTGTGATTTAGAAAATTGGTTTGTAGTTCGAGTAAATGAACGCGACAAAACACAATTGTTTCGACACACTATGCAATTATGAGGGGTTGATTTGGTAAAATATATAGAAGTAGGAGAGACCTTACCGCTCTGCACGGAACCGTTCCCATTTGATGAGCATGAATTTATCGCCCAATTCGGTGATAATCATCCCGGCTCCGTCCACGTTTTCGCGCTTGCTCATAAACTCACATAATTCACTGTGAGTCAGTACTTTATACGTCGGGTGGTAGTCGTTATTTTCGGGGGGTTTAATGCCGTATTTCTTCACCCAGTTCATAACCGAGACGTGGCTCACGCCCAACAGCCGTTCAATTTCGCGCAGGCTCACGCCCTCGATGTATAGTTGCAGGGCTTTAATGACGTAATAGGTACTGATGGCCTTGCCGACCTTGCTAACGGTGAAATTATACTGACAGGCTTTGCACCGAAACCGTTGACGCTGGTTCACTACGCCATTCTTAACGGTATCGGTGGCACTGCATTTGGGGCATTTGAGGGTTGACATTGTTTGCGGTAGAAATACCTATATCATTTTAGCAAATGTATAGGTATTTAGCGGAAAAGGTCAAAAAATGTTGGAAAAAGCACTAAATCATACGCTGGCCTATAAACGTAATCCCCGGTGTTCGGTCAGGAAAAACACGCCAACCAGCACTGTCACGGCCGTCACGCCCACCGGATAGGCCAGCCCGGCCATGTTGTTGCCCGTTGCCGAAATCAGCGCGGTGGCGATAAACGGGGTCAGCCCGCCAAAAATACCGTTGCCGATGTGATACGGTAGCGAAAGCGAGGTGTAGCGGATGTGCGTCGGAAAAAGCTCGACTAAGAACGCGGCTATCGGGCCGTAGATCATCGTGGAAAACAGCACTTGCACAAACACATAGAAAATCAGCCAGTTACGCGCTGAATCGGTCAGTACCGCCCCCGGCTGCACCCGGAATGACTCGGCTACCGTTGCGCTGATTTGGTCGTAAATCGGATACGCAAACACCACAAACAGGGCCAGGCCCAGCATCATAATCGGTTTGCGCCGACCCAGTTTATCCGACAACGCCCCGAACGCAATAGAAAGCGGACTGGCCAGAACCATCGCCGTGAGCATGATTTGGTTGGTCTGCACAAAGTCAACGTTTAGCAGCGTTCCAATAAACACGCTGCTGTAAAAATGCACAGTATAGTAAACGCAACCCTGCCCGGCGGTCAGCCCGAAGAGCGCGAGCAGCACCAGCCGCAGGTTTTCTTTTTTGGTGAACGACTCGCGCAGGGGGTTTTTGCTCACCCGGCCCTCGGTCTTGAGTTGGGCAAACACCGGCGATTCGGCCATGTTGCGCCGGATAAAATACGACCCCACCACCAGCAACCCCGACGCGAGAAACGGAATCCGCCAGCCCCAGGCTGCAAAATCGCCCGCATTGAGCCACGTTCGGCAGGCCAGAATCACCGAGATGGACAGTACCAAACCGCCCGTTGCCGTGATTTGCACGAAGCTGACGTAAAACCCGCGCCGGTTGTCGGGGGCGTATTCGGCCACGTAGGTCGTGGCTCCGCCATATTCGCCACCTAAGGCTAACCCTTGTACCAGTCTCAAAATCAATAAGATAAACGGAGCCGCGTAACCGATTTGGGCAAACGTTGGCACAAAGGCAATGGCAAACGTGCTGCCGCCCATGAGCAGGAGCGTGACTAAAAAGGTGTGTTTCCGGCCCACCACGTCGCCGAGCCTGCCGAAGACCAACGCCCCGAACGGCCTGACGATGAACCCGGCGGCAAACGTTGCCAGCGCACTCATCGTCTGGATAAGCGGGTCGTCGTTTTGGGGGAAATACTGCGGCCCGATGATGAGCGCGGCCAACGCCCCGAAGATAAAAAAGTCGTACCACTCGATGAGCGTGCCGAGCGAAGCCGCGATAATCACGTTCCAGAGGTTGCGGTTGCCAACGGCGGGCAGACGGGCCGTATCGGGTGGGGATTGCATGGGTCGGGGTTTAGGAAACAGTTTGCTATTTACCGAAAAAATGGTTAAGACGATCATGGAGGCCGGAGCCGACTGACTAACATTCTGAAACAACTCCCGGAGTGTCCCGTTTTGCTTCTAAGCTGCTGTCAGGAGGTTTATCAGCAAGAATCAATACCCCGACACAGCCAGATAACACTACTGAACTATGGATAATCAGCAAATCGTTGGCCAGCAGGCTTCGAATAAGGCAAACGACTATTATTGGGAGGACTCATGCTGGGTGAATCCCCCGTTTGATGCGTATCGAATCATTGAATTCGACGTATATACGTTTACGCCTGAAGGCACCCTGCCGGCGGCCATTCGGAAACTGAATCAACTCAAAAAAATAGGCATAAACGCGCTGGTTATCAACCCCGGCACATGGCTTTTCGATAAAACGGAGAAGCTATTTCGGCTGACGGAGGCCCTATCCCATGAAAAAGCACTGCAGTTGAAGCAGTTTATCAATACGTGTCATTTTCAGGGGATAGCCGTGAGTATTGATATGACAGACGTCAGTTCCACGCTTCGTGACCAGTCAGAGCAGCAGAGCAAGGTATTCATTGAGAACGCGCTCATCTGGTTGCGTGATTTTCATGTAGATGCCATCAGGCTGGAGAACCTTCAGGAATGGCCCCGGGCCGACAGGCTGCTGCAAAAACTTCGGGCAGCCGCCAGCCAGTTAACCACGCGCACAGGTCGGCAGTATTACTTACTGATTCACTGCGAAACGTCCCCGTTATCCGTTATAGGGCGTTACATTCCGCAATTTAGTTACCTGGCAAAAAAAGCCGCACGTTTCACGGCAACCCGGGTAGGACTCGCCAAACGTAATGAGGCATTCCAATCAAGAACCTATCGACGCGATTATTTATATGACCGGCGCTTTGCTGATGCACTCCGTACGTTTTTTAGTCGCTCGGTCTAGCTACGGTCGCTTTGGGCTTCTAAGCAGTTTCTAAGGTTTGCTTAAGCCTTGTCTAAGTTGAGAGGTGTACGTTGCTAACCCAAACAACACGGTTAGTGGCTGATCACACACATGAATAAATCGTCTTTCAACCGCTTAATCATTGTCGCCTATCGTTTACCCTTTACCCTCCAACAGTCGGATTCGGGTCTGACCCTGAAACAGAATTCGGGAGGGCTGGTCTCGGCTGTCCTGTCGATGGCCGAACGCGCAGGGCATTCAACGGCAGACGCGGCAATGCCTATTCATTGGGTAGGCCACGCGGAGCCGGTCTTTCGGGAAATTGATGCCGCCGAGCTGGCCAGCAGCACGTTTGTAGCCCATCCGGTCTTTCTGGATGAAGCCGTTAACCGGGGCTTTTATGAAGGATTCAGCAATAACCTGCTGTGGCCTTTGTTTCATTATTTCCCCTCGTATGCCTCCTTTCAGGAAGCTGATTTTCAGCACTATCAGCAGGCCAATGCGCGGTTTCTTGAGGAGCTGGCTGCGCTGATTCAGCCGGGCGATCTGATCTGGATTCATGATTTTCAACTCATGCTGCTGCCCGAACTGGTTCGGAAAGCATTCCCCCAATGCACCATCGGGTACTTTTTCCACATTCCGTTTCCCAATCATGAGATGATCAGGCTGTTGCCCCGCGTTTGGCGGCAGACGCTGTTACAGGGGGTGTTGGGAGCCGATGTAGTGGGGTTTCATACGGCCGATTACGTACAGCATTTCTTCCAGAGTGTGGCCGAGTTTACAACGTTTCCCGTCATTGACAAGCGGGTTATTCTGCCAAACCGGTCGGTGGTGGTGAGCGATTTTGCGATCAGCGTTGATTTTGCGAAATTCGATAGCACCAGTCAGGAGCCAGCCGTTGTCGAAACGCGCCAGCAGTATCAAACCCTGCTTCGGCATAACCAGCTCATTTTTTCGGTTGATCGATTAGATTATACAAAAGGAATCAGTTACCGACTCCAGGGCTACGAACTGTTCCTGATACGGCATCCCGAATGGCATGATCGCGTCACGTTTGTGATGACGGTTGTGCCCTCACGCGATAAAATAGGCCACTATCAGGAGCTAAAGCGGGAGATTGAAGAAACCGTTGGCCGGATTAATGGACTATTCGGCACAATTGGCTGGCGACCTATTGTCTATTCCTACACCTCGCTCACCTTCACGGAATTGCTGGCCCTTTATACCGCCTGCAACGTGGCCCTGATTACCCCCGTCCGCGACGGCATGAACCTGGTGTGTAAGGAGTTTATCGCCAGTCGCCACGATGAGCAGGGCGTACTGATACTGAGCGAACTGGCCGGAGCCGCCAAGGAACTCCACAACGCGCTGATCATCAACCCAACCGATACGCAGGAAGTAGCCGATGCTATTCACCAGAGTTTGACTATGCCTGTCCAGGAACAACGTACCCGAATGCGGCAGATGCGCCACCACCTGCAAAATCATAACGTGTTTCGCTGGAACCACGATTTTTTACAGGCAATCAACCAAACCCAACAACATAGGCCGGAAATGGAAACGGACCTCTCGTTACCCGCTTTTCTGCGTTCGTTCAGCGAAGCCGACCGGCGGCTGTTACTGCTGGATTTTGACGGTACACTGGCCCCCATTGTCGATCATCCCGCCGACGCACGACCTAGCCCGGCACTGGGCCAAGCACTGGGCGAATTGGCCGAGAGCAGCGATGTGGTCGTTATTAGCGGACGGAATCGGGCGTTTCTGGAAACGATTTTTACGGGCATTCCGCTGTATCTGGTGGCAGAACACGGGGCATTTCTGAAGAAACCGGATCAGGCCTGGGAACGGCTCGACCTGACAACCGACAACTGGCTGGAGCCGGTTCGGG
>JBBRUV010000140.1:0-11530 GCA_038247465.1 Cytophagales bacterium | reverse complement strand
CGGCGTGCCGCAGTCCATGCACCGGGCGGCCTGTTTTTGCGAATCGCTCTGATTGAATGGCTGCTCGATTTCGCGGTAGTCCAGCACGCGCTCGTTGGTGGGGCGTTTGGCGGGGAGTTGGCGCGTAAATTCTAAAAATCCGGTTGGTTTTCCCATGATGTACGTTACAAGCTATGTTTTTCGGTAAAAACGTCGTCCCAGGCGAGGTTGATGGTTTCGATTGTCAGGCCGGTGTCAATTTCGGCTTCTTCGCGGGCTTGCTGCTGAGATTTCTCCCAGATACTTTCTACGAATATTTTGTTGAGCGAGGGCGTATATTCTCTCAAACTGGCAATTTCGCGCCGGGCATTGTTGATGGTTATCAACCAACTCCGCGACCGTTTGTCGGGTTGGGTTTGCCACTTGATTAGGTGCATCATCAACCCGATAAGCTGACTCTGTAATGCGCGTCGCTCTGAGCGGGCCATTGTTTCGATCAATTGCGTCAGGCCCTGCTCCACATCCACGAGGTCGCCTTCATCCAACGAGCGTTTGATTTCTTGGGCGGCTAAGAGTTCGGACGTTGCGGCTATGTCTTCCCAGTTTTTCATGATTCAGGTTATCAAACCAATTCCAGCGTTCGCTTGCTCATTACGCCATCGGTGTCAATTCTCGTACATGCCACAAATCGCGCCCTGACATCGCTCTGACCTGATCTGGCATCAGTGTTTCAACGGCTATGGTTCGCCCATCTTTGGTCATGAACTCAAGTTCGTAGCCTTCATGGTCCCCGTAGATTTCAACAACCACGCCTACATCTCCTTTTTCGAGCCTTTTCTCCGGCATATCCACCAGCAAAACGGCCTGGTTAAATAGTTCTATCATTTGTCAAAATGGATAAGCAGTGACTAATCTTGGAAGGTCAGAACCGATGCCAAAAATCCAAATACTTAACGGTAGAATATCTCGCCCTACCGGATTTTGGAACGCGCCGACAACCTGATACTTCACCCCGAATTTAGCCGGTATTACATCAATAACTTCACCCTCACAAGCTAACATTTTGAGAGCATCAGCCAGTTCTTCGTAGTTTTCTTTGAAGAAGCCAATGCGATTGCAGAAATAGGTCTTTCCTTCTGATTTTTCTTCGTCCAAAAGATAATTCAGTAGTTTTCTATCTTCCACAATCGCCCGGTCGCAGTTTGGCAATTTCATCACCGCACATCCACCACAATATCCTGATACACAACGCTTTTATCGCTCAGTTGCTCCGAGAGGGTGATGCCCCGGCTGGCAAGCGCGTTGCGGAAATCAGTCGGCATAACCTTCACAAACTTGCCAATCTGCGCGGCCCAATCCTGAATCAAGGCCAACGCTACGTTGCTGGTGGTGTACTGAAAATGCTTCTCGACGTACTCCCGCACGATGGCAATGTCTTCGTCGGTCAGGCTCTCCAGTACCACCATATCGCGGTTTACTTTTGCCGGAAATGTACCGTCCTGATCATATACGTAGGCTACACCACCCGACATACCGGCGGCAAAGTTACGGCCCGTTGCGCCCAGAATCAGGGCCAGGCCGCCGGTCATGTATTCGAGTCCGTGATCGCCCACGCCCTCCACCACTACCTTCGCCCCGGAGTTGCGAACGCCAAACCGTTCGCCGGCCATACCCCGGATAAAGGCTTCGCCGGAGGTAGCTCCGTAGAACGAGACGTTACCAACGATGCTGTTTTTCTCCGGTACGAACGTTGTTACGCGGTCAGGATAGACAATCAGTTGCGCCCCGCACAGACCCTTGCCAAAATAGTCATTGGCATCGCCTTCGAGTTCGAGTTTGAGGCCGCTTGTGGCAAAGGCTCCGAAACTCTGCCCCGCCGTACCCCGCATCTTTACGTGAATCGTGGCTTCGGGCAAGCCAGCCCCGCCGTAGATTTTCGAGACTTCGTTGGAGAGCATCGTGCCGATGGCGCGGTTGAGGTTGTTCACCACAAATTCGCCATAAACGGGGTCAACGTCGTCTAATGCCGGTTTTGCCAGCTCAATCAGTTGGCGGTCAAGTACCGTTGCAATGCCGTGATCTTGTTCTTCCTGTTTAAACAGAGCCACATCCAACGCCGATGGCTGGCGGTAGGTCAGGGCCGAGAGGTCGAGTTTCTTGTATTTCCAGTGCTGAATATCGTCGCGCTGTTCGAGCATTTGCGCCTGACCAACCATCTCGTTAATGGTGCGGAAACCAAGTTCGGCCATAATTTCGCGGAGTTCGGTTGCCATAAACGTAAACATCGCCACCACGTGTTCGGGCTTGCCGGTAAACATCGCCCGGAGTTCTTTATTAGTCGTGGCAACACCAACGGGGCAGGTGTTGAGGTGGCATTTCCGCATCATAATGCAGCCAGCCGCCACCAATGCCGCCGTTGCCACGCCAAATTCTTCGGCACCAAGCAGGGCGGCAATCGCCAGATCGCGGCCCGTCCGCATCTGTCCGTCGGCCTGAATCGTGACGCGGCCCCGCAGCTTGTTTTTCACCAGCGTTTGGTGGGTTTCGGCCAAACCTAATTCCCAGGGCAGGCCCGCGTGCCGGATACTGCTCAACGGCGAGGCTCCCGTGCCGCCGTCGTAACCCGAAATCAGAATGTGGTCGGCGTGGGCTTTGGCAACGCCGGTTGCAACGGTACCAACGCCCGCTTCTGATACAAGTTTGACCGAAATCCGGGCGGCCCGGTTTGCGTTTTTCAGGTCAAAAATCAACTGCGCGAGGTCTTCAATCGAATAAATATCGTGGTGGGGCGGGGGCGAAATCAGGCCCACGCCGGGCGTGGAGTGACGGGTGCGGCCAATCCAGTCATCAACCTTGTGGCCGGGCAGTTGGCCACCTTCGCCGGGTTTGGCTCCCTGCGCCATCTTGATTTGCAGCTCGCGGGCATTGGTCAGGTAATAACTCGTGACCCCGAACCGCCCCGAAGCCACCTGTTTGATGGCCGAGTTCATGCTGTCGCCGTTGGCAAGTGGGCTGAACCGTTGCTCGTCTTCACCGCCTTCGCCGGAGTTGCTTTTGCCGCCAATCCGGTTCATTGCAATGGCCAGTGTCGTGTGCGCTTCCCACGAAATTGACCCGAATGACATGGCTCCCGTTGCAAAGCGTTTGAAGATGGCTTCAATCGGTTCAACCTCCTCAATCGGCACCGGTGTTGCCTTCTTGAATTTCAGCAAACCCCGCAGCGTGATGGCATGTTTCTGCTGATCGTCAATGAGTTGGCTGTATTTTTTATAGAGTTTATAGTCGTTTCGTTTCGTGGACTCCTGCAACAGGTGAATTGTATCGGGGTTAAAAATGTGCTTTTCGCCCCGTTGTTTCCACTGGTAAATACCGCCCACTTCGAGCCGCTGCGCTGATTGTATCGGAACTTCCGGGTAAGCCGTCCGGTGCCGAACCAAAATTTCGCGGGCTAATTCGTCAAGGCCCATGCCTTCGATGCGCGAGACAGTTCCGGTAAAATAGCGGTCAACAACGGCTTTATTCAGACCCAAACACTCAAAAATCATGGCCCCCTGATACGATTGCAGCGTCGAGATGCCCATCTTCGAGAAGATTTTCAGCAACTCACCATTCACGGCCTTAACGTAGTTTTTATGTAACTTCTCCGGGCCTTCGCCCCCCTCCCCTGTTTTAGGGGAGAGGTTCAGTAACTTCTTATCCTGCATACTGGCAATGGTCTCGAAGGCCATGTAGGGGTTCACGCCCGACGCGCCATAACCAATCAATGTCGCCACGTGGTGGGTTTCCCAAACGTCTCCCGCTTCGACTAAGATCCCGGCTTTGCCCCGTAAACCCTTGCGAATCAGGTGGTGGTGAACCGCCGACGTTGCCAGCAGCGACGGAATCGGGGCGTGGTCGGAGTCAATGGCACGGTCAGAGAGAATAATAATCTCGAACCCGTCTTCAATGGCATCTTCGGCGTACCGACAAATTCGCTCCAACGCCCGTTCGAGACCGTTGCCACCCTGATCGGCAAAAAAATAGGTGTTCACGGTTTTGGCCTGGAAGTGTTTCTGGTCAATAAACCGTAGTTTATCGAACTCGTCGGTCGTCAAAACGGGCTGATCGAGTTCAACCTGTTTGCAATGTTCCGGCGATTCGCTGAGGAGGTTATAGGTGTTGCCCACAAACGAAATCAGCGACATGATGCTTCGCTCCCGGATCGAGTCAATCGGCGGGTTGGTGACTTGGGCGAAGAGTTGCTTAAAATAGTTAGCCAGGTGCTGGCTCTGCTCCGACAGCACGGCCAGCGGCACATCGGTTCCCATCGAACCGAGGGCTTCTTTGCCCGTTTCGACCATCGGGGCCAAAATCATCCGCAGGTCTTCGCTCGTGAACCCAAACGCTTTCTGCCGTTTAAGTAGCTCGGTCTCCGAGTAATGGCTGTACTTCCGGGCGGGGGCCGACAGGTCAGAGATTTTGATCTTGTTTTTGTCAAGCCACTGCTGGTACGGTTGCCGGGTGCAGATGTCGGCTTTGAGTTCTTCGTCGGCAATAATGCGGCCCTGCTCCATGTCCACCACAAACATCTTGCCGGGCTGTAAGCGGCCCTTGCTCACCACTTTGCTCTGGTCAATATCCAGCACGCCGGCTTCGGAAGCCATAATCACGATGTCATCATCCGTGACCCAAAACCGCGAGGGACGCAGGCCATTGCGGTCGAGGGTGGCCCCGACAATGCGGCCATCGGTAAATGAAATTGCTGCCGGGCCGTCCCAGGGTTCAATCAGGGCCGCGTGGTATTCATAAAACGCCTTTCGGTCGGCATCCATCGCGGTGTTGCCGTCCCAGGCTTCGGGAATGAGCATCATCATCACGTGTGGTAACGACCGGCCACTCATCACGAGGAGTTCGATTGCGTTATCTAAGTTCGCCGAATCAGACTGTTTATGGTCACAAATCGGATAGAGCATATCCATTTCCTCCCGGCTGAACTTATCCGATTCGAGCAGGCTTTCGGCAGCTTTTATCCAGTTTACGTTACCTTTCACGGTGTTAATCTCCCCATTGTGAGCGATGTACCGAAATGGCTGTGCCAATTTCCAAGACGGAAACGTGTTGGTCGAAAACCGCGAATGCACCACGCCCAGGGCCGACACCACGTCTTCGTTGCGCAGGTCGGGGAAATATTCCGACAGTTGGTAGGTAGTCAATTGACCTTTGTAGGAAATTGTCCGGCAGGAAAGCGACGCAAAATAAAACCCGTTGTCAATCCCCGTAACGGATTCGTTAATCATCCTCGTGGCATAGTTGCGGAGAATGTAGAGTTTGCGTTCGAGTTCGTCGGCATCCATGAGCGCGTCTTCCCGTTCGATAAACACCTGTTCCACAACGGGTTCGGCCACAAGCGAGCCTTCGCCGAGGCTCTGATTTTGGGTTGGCACCACGCGGTAGCCGAGCAGCGTCAGGCCGAGTTTCCTGATTTTCCGATTTAGCGTGTCGCGGGCTTCTTCGCGTTGTCGTTCATCGGCGGGGAAAAACGCCATGCCCACGCCATATTCACCAACGGGCGGCAGGTGAAAACCGAGGTGGCGACATTCGTCCACCAAAAATTCGTGCGGCAGTTGAATCAACAGCCCAGCCCCGTCGCCGGTATTGGGGTCGCAGCCGCAGGCTCCCCGGTGGTCCATCCGCTCAAGCATCGAGATCGCATCGGCCACAATTTTGTGCGATTTTCGGCCCTTAATGTGCGCCACAAAGCCAATACCGCAGGCATCGTGTTCAAATTCGGCACGATACAGCCCCGGATTTGCCGGTTGTGGTGTAAGTTGGTCGGTTAACAGGACGGGCTGCTCAGTCATGGTCGTATAAAAATTCGGTCAGGCTATGTTCTGCTATATAATTTCAAAAATTCATGTTTGGTTCGCCACCGGACGGGTGCGCGAAATGGCTGTGATAGCCCCCCGAAGCAGGTATTTTCTGATGAAGCTTTGCAAGATACGCTAAAACTTATTTGGCCAAAGCGGTATTTGGCCGAATATCGTTTGCCATAACTCGCTTTATGAGATTGATACTAAATTTTCTGGTTTTTTGTCAATTTATCAACTATTAACGGATTTAAGACAGATTCTGATTCGGCAGGTTTACGCCGAAACACCCAGATACCGCTTCTTGAACACGTTCAGATGGTGGCGGTGGTGGCCGTAAACAACAGACAAAAAAGCACTCACTGAATTGGCCGTACCGTTGCCAGGCAATGGCATCGAGACTGGTTAGCCTTCATCGTTCATGTTCCCTGGGCATACCGATAGCTGAGTTTGTCGGGCGGCAGGCACAGCCCCAAGTGCTATCCCGGCACTACTCTATATACATTCAGGGTTGATGTCGTTCCTGAAAACCCTTAGCTTTGAACTTCATACAGTACAGAACACCTCACACAGCGGTATTCTGCTTTCGTTACTGTATTGTCCGTAACTCATGAAAACAATCCTGACCGGCACACTGCTCATGCTGATTAGTGCCTTCTCTCACCCGGCAACTGCCCAGCGATGGGAGCAAATTGGCAAAAAAGGCGACTGGGCCAATACCGTTGGCGTGGTGACGCAAAACGGCCATCTGTACAGCGTTGAAAAAGACGGAACCCTGTTCCAAACCGATCAGCAGGGCAACTACGAGCAATTAGGCAGGAAAGGGGACTTCGACAACGCCGACGTTCTGGTGGCAATGGGCGGAGATATCTGGACGGTTGAAGACGGTTCGTTATACCGCACCGATCCGACGACGGTGGCCTGGCAGCAGGTTGGCAAAACCGGAGACTGGAAAAACACCGAAGCGATGGTGGCCCTGAATAACAAACTGTATAGCATCGAAACCAACGGAACGCTCTACGAAACCACCAAAAACGGTACCTGGCAACAAGTTGGCCAACATGGCGAGTTTACTGACGCAACCATGCTCGAATCAATGGGCGATTATCTGTGGACGGTTGAACACGGCACGCTGTACCGAACCAGTGTCCGGGCGATGAGCTGGGAGCAGGCGGGCAAAAAAGGCGATTGGGAAAACACCGTAGCAATGGTGGCCGATCGGGGCTTTCTATGGAGCGTTGAAAAAGACGGAACGCTCTACAAAACCGATGTGAATGGCAACTATGAGCAGGTTGGTGAGCGTGGCCTGCTCCAGAACGTTACCCTGATCGTTGCCATGAATGGGATGTTGTATGTTGTGGAAGATGGTACGCTGTACCGTACAAGGGGATAAGCCGTTTGCAGCCAAACCGGCCGTTAGTCAGATACCGCTCCGAATCAGATCGGGGCGGCATCTTTTGTTAGTTTCTATTGGTATAAACTGCGCCCAGAACGCGCCAACGCGCTCGTGGCCAATGATAGTTGTAGGTGTACCGTCTTCATTTACGGATATTTCATCGGGGTCGTTCCTGGCAATCTGTTTAGATGGAGGTCCCACGTTTTTACCATATACAACCCGGTTGGCAAATTTGGTGCAGGCATTTGGGCTGACAAAGGCTATTAGCAAGAGTAGCAGGTGTTTTATGGCAGTGTAATTAAAACAAGTGCAGAATAAAAAAAATGCGCCAGTGTTGCAACAGCTAAAAAAGCCCCCGATGATATACTGATTATCAGCACATTATCGGGGGCTTGGGAGGTTTCGAGCGGATTCGAACCGCTGTAGCAGCTTTTGCAGAGCTGAGCCTAGCCACTCGGCCACGAAACCAGTTGATTTTGACATTTCAATAAACGTGCCAGAATCGCTCCACAAAAGTAGCAGAAAACAGTTGCCTTTCAGCATTCAACCCAAAAAAAGCCCCGAATCGTGAGATTCGGGGCTTTTACTAACAATGCGTTTAATTGTTGCTTTCCATCTGCTCTTTCAATGCGGCCAGCGCGTCAAGATCACCAAGGGTAGCCCCGCGCTCCGGTTGAGTAGAAGCCGCAGCCGCTTTGGGGGCAGCCGCTTTCTTTTCCTTTACGGGTTCATTTTTGTCCTGCCACGTTTTGGTATGCGAAAGCATAATCCGTTTTTCATCTTTCGAGAACTCCGTCACTTTGAAATCAAGCGTTTCGCCCACTTCGCCGAAGGTTCCGTCTTCTTTCGTCAAGTTTTTCAGTGTCGAGAAGCCTTCAATGCCGTATGGCAATTCGAGGGTTGCCACTTTTTCACCTTTGGTCAAGACAGTACAACGGTGAATCGTTCCTGAACCGAAAACATCCTCGAATGTATCCCATGGATTTTCTTCGAGCTGCTTATGGCCGAGGGACAACCGACGGTTTTCTACGTCGAGTTCCAGCACCATCACGTCCATCTTCTCACCCACTTTTGTGAAGTCTGACGGGTGTTTCACCTTCTTCGTCCAAGACAAGTCAGAGACGTGTATGAGTCCATCAATGCCTTCCTCAAGTTCGAGGAAGAGACCGAAGTTGGTCAGGTTACGTACCACGCCCGAATGTTTCGTGCCGATAGCGTATTTCTCGCGCAGTTCGGGGCGTGTCCAGGGGTCTTCGGCCAATTGCTTCACACCGAGCGACATTTTGCGGTCGTTGCGGTCAAGGGTCAGCACCATCGCGTCAATTTCGTCGCCCACTTTCAGGAATTCCTGCGGGTTACGGAGGTGCTGCGACCACGACATTTCTGATACGTGAATCAGCCCTTCTACACCCGGCATAATTTCGAGGAACGCGCCATAGTCGGCCACATTCACAATTTTGCCTTTCACCCGCGAGCCAACCTGAATATCAACCGACAAAGCCTCCCATGGATGCGGCATCAACTGCTTCATACCAAGTGAGATACGTTTTTTCTCACCGTCGAAATCCAGCACCACCACGTTCACGCGCTGATCGAGCGTAAGTACCTCTGATGGGTGGCTGATACGGCCCCACGAAATATCAGTGATGTGCAACAGACCATCAACCCCACCGAGGTCAATAAACACGCCGAAGTTGGTCATGTTCTTGATAATGCCTTCCAGCACCTGCCCTTTCTCAAGGTTGTTCAGGATGAGAGTACGCTGCGCTTCGAGGTCTTTTTCGATCAGGACTTTATGCGAGACAACCACGTTGTCGTTAGCGTAATTGATCTTGACCACTTTAACCTCCATTTTTTTGCCCACAAACACGTCGAAGTCCCGGATAGGCTTCACGTCTATCTGCGAGCCGGGCAGGAAAGCTTCAATGCTGTGAATATCAACGATCAGGCCACCTTTGGTTCGGCGTTTCACAAAGCCTTCGATCACGAGGTCTTCGTCGAGTGCCTTCTGAATCCGCTGCCAGGCCGTAATTACTTTTGCTTTCTTACGAGAGAGAACCAACTGCCCGTTTGGGTCTTCCTGGTTTTCGATGTACACTTCTACCTCGTCGCCCATTTTCAGGTCGGGCAGATCACGGAATTCAGACGATGGCACAATGCCGTCTGATTTGAATCCGATGTTGAGGATAATCTCGCGGTCTGTGATCCCTACAACCACGCCCGTCACCACTTCTTTCTCCCCAACCAACGATAACGTGTCGTCGTAGAGTTGTTCCATCCGGCTGCGCTCGTCGGTCGAGTAGCCGTAGCCAAATCCTTTGTTGTCGGCCCGATCCCAATCAAATTCGGGCATTACGTCGCTTTGTTGCGTTTTGCTCATAAAAAAAGTTTCCTGACCCACTCCGTACATCGGTGCGTAGGTCAAAGGCGCACCGAAATTTGTGTAACATTTTGAAAATGGACTGCAAAGGTAGGCAAAGTTTTCGGGCAAAAACGGGCTGATTTCCAAAAATAAAGGGCCGACAGCGACTGGTTTGCCCATCGCCTGATGAACCTGCCCGTGCTTGTCGGCCCTGCCAGTGTATGTTACGGTGTGGTTCTAATCAAACGCTTTTTCACGTTTGGCTAAAAATGGCACCCAACTTTGTTCCAACGCCCCCGAAAATTCGCGTAGAAACACCAGAAACGATGGTTTGAAGGGCCGCTGCCGGAGTTTGATACCCGCTTCTTCGGGCGTGAAATCGCCTTTGCGGGCATTGCACCGTTTGCAGGCAGTAGCGAGGTTGTCCCAACTGGTTTTGCCCCCCCGCGATTTTGGCATCACGTGATCGAGCGTCAGGTCTTCGGCAGTGCCGCAATACTGGCACCGGTGTCCGTCGCGCTTGAAAATGTTCTGCCGGGTGAGCATCACGCCCTTGTAGGGCAGGCTCACGTATCGGTGAAGCCGGATAACGGTAGGCATCGGAAAGTCTTCTGAGACGGTACGGAGCCGCATTCCGTCCGATTCGGCTACGAGTTCAGCTTTGTTGAGGTAAACCAGCAAAAATGCTTTCGGAACGGAGCAGATGCTCAACGCACTGTAATCTTGATTCAAGACTAAGACTTTCCTGCCCATATACGGTTAAAAATCCTTTGTTTGGTAGCAAGTTACACACGCCCGCGCAATTCCACAACTTTATGGTTTTGAGAAGCATAAGAACAGCGATGTTGTACGGTTACTCCATATTGCCGCGTTGCATTTCGTGCGTGGCATCGCGGTCTTTGATGCTATCGCGCTTGTCATAAAGTTTCTTGCCTTTTGCCAGGGCAATGTCGAGTTTGGCAAAACCACGTTCGTTGGTAAAGAGCCGAACCGGAATGATGGTCAGCCCTTGGTCTTTGAGTTTTTCAGACAGTTTGCGGAGTTCACGCTTAGTGAGAAGCAGTTTGCGGTCGCGGAGGGGGTCGTGGTTATTGTAGGTGCCTTCGGTGTAGGCCGAGATGCTCATCTGCCGCACAAACAGTTCCTCGTTCAGAAACAGGCAATAGGCATCCTGCAAATTCACTTTTCCCTGCCGGATAGACTTAATCTCGGTGCCACTCAAAGCAATCCCGGCGGTGTAGGTTTCCAGAAAGGCGTACTCAAACGAGGCCCGGCGGTTGCGGATATCAACCTGTTTAACAATTGTAGCAGTAGCCATACAAATACCGACTGGGGCTAAATTACCCGGCGCGTTGGCGGTAAACGAAAAAAAGATGCGGGTAGTTTATTACTTCCGGGGAAGTTTCCCTTCATAACAGCAGAAAAAAAGCCGCCCCGACGGGCCGATAATTTTGCGTCAGTCACAGCCTCAAGACCTTCACTTAAAAACCAGCACCGCCAGAGCGATGTAAACCCGGTTTGCTGTTCACAGGACCGGATTGCTGATTTTTCAGCAAAAAGTATGCCTAATCCACGCCGATGGAGAAAAAGCGGAAAAAAAGACCCAAAAAAGCGGGGAAACCGGGCAACTCATCAAGCGTAATACGAGTAGGGTAATTTCGCAGTTAAGGCAGCAATATTCGTACCAAATGCAAAGAGACGACTCAATTGAGTCGTCTCTTTGCATTTTTGGAGTTTTTTCATTCCGACGACAGAAGGAATCTAATTGTCTCCTCAAGATATTTCTCCTGTCGTTGGAATGACAAAACAAATTATTTCTTGGCAGCAGCCGCCTGTTTTTCTTTGTACTCTTTATTCAGGCCGTCCAGAATCTGCTTCGTGGCATCGTTCGACTGATCGGCGAATAGGATTCCCCCGCCTTTGGTGTAGCCCAGCACAAACTCGTAT
>JBBRUV010000139.1:0-11569 GCA_038247465.1 Cytophagales bacterium | reverse complement strand
GTGCTACTGAACTACCACCAGATTTTTTTTCACGGTATCAACGAAATCAGCCTAAGCGTATTGGCTATTCTTTGCCTGATTGGATTCAGGAAGCACTTAAGAATCAATAATCCGGTATTGTTCTACCTCTTTCTGATTGTGCTGATATTCTGGGTATTAACCAAAAGTATCACCGACATCTATTTTGTGTTGTTCGTTCCTTGGCTGTGCCTTTTGGTTGGGCAATGCCTTACTGATTACCTACCCGGTGGCCCCCGCTGGCAACGTCGCACGGCGCGGGTGCTGCTGGGACTGTACAGCGTGGTAGCGGCAATGCAGATCACGGCTATCGTAGGCGAGAACCGGGACATCCTGAACGTGGAGCAACACAACGCCTTGTTAGCCAGCTATATGCCAACAAAACAAACAAAGGTAATCGCGCCACTGTCGTTCTTTTTTGGGCAAGTTGATCATTACGATATTCAGGGACTGACCGTGTACCAGTTGTTAGAACAGGAGCAGGGGAAAATTCCGGTAAACCATTTCTTTGCGATGGCCGCACAATCCGGCGTAGCCTATATTATCAGTGATCACCACGCCGATTCGAGTTATGACATCCCTCAGACAACTTCTGCCGAAATTGGAGACTATAAACGGATTTTTCAGGATAGCCTGAACACAATCTACGCTCACCGGACGCTGAATCTTCCGGTGCGGTAGCAGATGAAGCCGTGCCAGGTTTTAGTCGTTAAAATAAATTTATTGCGTTTACATTTCATTTACCAGAACAAGAGCAAACAGTAAGACCTACAGACCTTTACCTCCCCAGCGAAAATGAAATTAGAGAAAGGCATGTCAGAATTTGAGCAAAACCTGGGCAAGGTTGTCATAAACGGGTTGACCCGTCGGCAGGTTATTGAGAAAATGTTGGCCGACCCGCGCCCCGGCCTGCGCGGTGAAGAAAATGGGCCGCAATTCGAGCATGACAAGACTAAATCCGGCAGCGAAACGCACAGCAACAAGCTGATGAACTTGATTCACTTCCAACGGTTTGATACAATGAAATTTCTCCTGGCCTCCTTTCTCGCCATTGCCGTGGTATCAGCGCAGGCCCAGCCCAAAACGGCCACGATTTACGTCGGCACCTATTCGCAACGCGGTTCCGAAGGGGTTTATATTCTCTCGTTCGATACCAAAACCGGCGAACTCAAACAAACCGGAACGGGTAAAAACGACAAAAGCCCGTCGTTTTTGGCCCTGCACCCCAACGGAAAAACGCTCTACACGGCCAACGAAGCCACCGACGCGGGTGGCAAACGAACGAGTGCGGCAGCCGCCTACACCCGCGACCCTAAAACGGGCGCACTCCGGTTTCTGAATGAAAAACCAACGTTTGGCCAAAATTCCTGCCATGTCAGCATTGACAAAACAGGCCGTTGGGCCGTGATTTCCAACTATTCGGGTGGTAATCTGGTGGTCTATGGTCTCAACGCCGACGGTTCGCTGGGGGCCGTGGCCGACACGATTAGCTACACCGGCACCGGCGCAAACGCCAAACGGCAGGAAAGTTCGCACGTGCATTCGGCCACGTTCTCATCCGATGGCCGGTTTCTGTACGTCGCTAATCTCGGCACCGATAAAGTCTATTGTTATGAACTAAATACGCAGACGGGCAAATTAAGACCGCTATCAATACCATCGGTCAGTGTGCAGCCGGGAGCCGGACCGCGTCATTTTGCCCTTCATCCCAACGGGCGGTTTGCATACTTAGTCGAGGAGTTGATTTCGTCGGTGGCCACGTTTTCGCGTGATCCTAAAACCGGCATTCTGACCCTGATTCAGGAGGCCGTGCCGGGCCTACCCGCCGATTTCACGGCCCAAAACACAAGTGCTGATATTCACGTCAGCCCCGACGGAAAGTTTGTGTATAGTTCACAACGCGGGCTTAACGCGCTGAGTATCTTTGCTATCGGGCCCGATGGAAAATTAACACCAGCCGGACATCAGCCCGTTTTGGGCGAAACTCCGCGCAACTTTTTGATTGACCCATCGGGCGCATTTGTGTTGGTTGCCAACCAAACCAGCGATAACATTACCGTTTTCCGGCGCGACGCAAAAACCGGCAAACTGACCGACACCGGCCATTCGGTGAAGGTTCCGGCTCCGGTGTGTGTGATTTGGGGGGATTGATTAAGTCAAGAAAAAATGCCCGAAAGTGGTAGCTGAATGTTCAGCAGCTTATCGTGCAGGATGTCATCTTCGTGGAAAAACTCGTAATGACCGGGGCGGTTATAGACCAGAACAGCCTAGATATCAGGCAACACAACCCAGCACGACCGAATGCCAAAGGCAAAGTACATGGCCGTTTTTTCGACCATCAGGTTCAGACTTTGCGACGGAGATTGAATCTCAACACAGACCAATGGTGGAGTCAATTGTTTGGCGGGCTCGTGGGGTTGACCGACGGGCATCATGGGATAAAAAACCACATCGGGCGTACTCCCGTCGGGCAGTATTTATAAGGATACTTCACTGGCAATGCAGTAGGTTTTTCGGTAGCCAATGCCCATTTCCATCACAATATTGGCCTGAATAGCACCGTGTGTCAGGGTTGGTATGGGTTTGTGTCCGGTCCGCCGTTGCGGTTCGAGTTCGTAAGGTAACAGGACATTTGTAAAGGCTTCCATTGTATGCTGTTTTTTCTCAAATGTGACCAAACTCGTTTGTCAGCACGTCAGTTCCCTGCCTGTTTCGCTTTCTCTTTCTCTTTTTTTCGGAAATAACCCCGCAGCAAAAAGTTGTTTTGGGCGGCTTTCAGGTCTTCGTTGAGGGTGGCCGAGCCTTCTGTCAGGTTGCGGAGAATGACTTTCAGATTTTGGCCCGATTCCTCGTCTGTGAGCAACGTATTGAGTGGGCTGTTGGGCCGGTTGAGTTTGGCCGTTGTCTGATTAATCTGCTCGATGGCTCCGAGGGCCGATGTCGAAGCCTGCCGCAACCGCGCCGACGTGACGCGCAAATCATGAATCACCGCCGTATCCGTTACCAACTCGTGGGCCAGCGTTCCTTTACGGTTGAGGTTGTCAGAAAATTGGGCCAGCGAAGCCGTTACGCGGGTAGCCTGCTCGGAAGCTGACCGCAGGCCAACAACGGTTTGCCGGAAGTTATCGGCCAATTTCTCATCGCCCAGCACGGCCCCGGCCATGCCCTTGCCCTGCTTAATGCCACCAATAATACTCTGCACATCCTGACTGATTCTGAGCAGGTTACGGTTCGTGATTTGCAGCGTGTCTAAGAGTTGTTCTGAACTCAAACCAGTCCGAACGCCCAATTCATCACCTTCTTCGATAGTAGGCATTTTGGGGCTACCTCCCGAAATAATCACGATTTTATTGCCAATCAGCCCGTCTGAACTTAGCGAAGCCAGCGCGTCTTTGCGGATATACGGCACGGCTTTCTCCTCGATATTCATATCCACCTCCACCTTGGCGGCTCCGGCAAAACTCAGCCGCCGTATCGTACCGATTTTTACGCCCGAAAACCAGACGTTGTTACCCGCTTTCAGGCCGCCAACATCATTAAACAAGGCCTTGATTTGCACCGTTGGCACAAACCGTTTCTGCTGCCCGCCCAGAACCATGATCCCGACGATAAGAATAACCAGCCCCAGCAAGACAAAAAGGCCCACGAAAATGGCACGTCTGTTGTTTTTCATGTCGTGAAATTATAGTCGTAAAATTGTTTAACCAGCTCATCATCAGCGGCAAAGACCTCCTCAAACGGGCCAATCCGTTGAAATCGCCCGTCGAACAGCATAGCCACGCGGTTGCCAACGGTTTTGGCGCACGTCAGGTCGTGGGTAATCACAATGGCGGCTGCTTTAAACCGTTCCTGCACGTCGTTGATAAGCGCGTTGATTTCGGTGCAGGTGATGGGGTCCAGCCCGGCGGTGGGTTCGTCATAGAGCATGATGGCGGGTTTGAGCATCAGCGTTCGGGCAATGCCGATGCGTTTGCGCTGCCCGCCCGATAGTTCAGACGGCATCTGATTGATGGCCTGTTTCAGTCCTACGTCGTCTAAAGCTTCTTCAACGGTGCGGTCTATCTCGGCCCGGCTCAGGTTGCGGATGTGCCGAACAAGCGGAAATTCGAGGTTTTCACGGACGGTCATGCTGTCGTACAAGGCACTGTTTTGAAACGAAAACCCGATTTTGAGCCGAATCGCGTCTAATTCGCGGGCCGTTAACGTCAGCACATCCTGCCCCAGCACCTGCACTGTACCAGCATCGGGCCGCAGCAAACCGACAATAATTTTGATGAGTACCGATTTGCCGCTTCCTGACTTACCCAGCACCACTAAGTTCTCGCCGGGCTTCAGGTCGAAGTCAACGCCCCGCAACACAGCGTTGCTGCCAAAAGCAATAATCAGATTGCGAACAGAAATGACGGCTGCGTTATCGGATAGCATTGACGATCTGGAGGGCCAGCAGTTCTTCGATAAACACCATGAACATACTCGTCACCACGCCGGCAGTGGCTGCTTTGCCCACGCCTTCGGTGCCTTTTTCGGCGTGGTAGCCCTTGAAACAACCAACCGCACCAATCGTAAATCCGAAAACGAAGGACTTTATAAGCGATGAAAACACGTCTAAAAACGTGATAGCTCCGAAAACCTCGTTCATAAACGCCGAAAAACTGGTGGCTTCGTTTTGGTTTACGTTGATAAACGCACCCAGTAACCCGATAAAAACGGTATAAACCATCAGCGTCGGGATCATCAGCGTGGTGGCAAGTATCCGACTGATTACTAGAAACTTAAATGGATTGGTAGCCGATACTTCCATCGCGTCTATCTGCTCCGTTACACGCATCGAACCTAACTCGGCACCAATGTTTGAGCCGACGCGCCCGGCAGCAATCAAGGCCGTGAGCAACGGAGCCAACGCCCGCACAAACGCCACCGCAATCAGCGATGGCAACCACGAGGTAGCCCCAAACTCGGCCAGCGACGGGCGCGACTGATTCGTAAAAACAATACCCGTAATAAATCCCGTCAGCGAAATCAGTGGTAACGACCGAACGCCGATTTCGTAGCATTGGCGCAGGATTTCGCGGCCTTCGTAAGGCGGCAGGAATACCTCGGCAAAAAATCGCCCCACAAACTGCGCGATATCGTACAGATTCAGGCCGATCCGGTCTAATCGGCGGGTGGTAACGGGGCCGGGCGGGTTGGTAGTGTTGGTGTCCATGAATGGGATAGGAACCCCAAACCCGCCCGGTAGTTTAGATTTATGAGCGAATGACCTATTTCCGCCCCGCTACCGCGCCCAGCAGCCCGGCTAAGGCAGCAAAAGCCAGCGCACCGAGCAGCATAAACCCGCCTTCGCCAAGCGCACCGGCCAGCGCGGGTTCGAGCGACAAGCCAGCCAATGCGTTAAAAATCTGATCGTTGACCGACAACAGCGCCACCGCTACGCCCGCCAATGCACCGCCCGCCACCAAGCCCGTGGCAAACAGACTGCCTTTTCCCAGGTCGGCATCTTCTTCGACCCGGTTTTTACGCTTGGCGTTCCAGTCGGTAAACGCTTTCATGAGTCCCCCGGCAAAAATGGGCAGTGTCGTTGACAGCGGCAGATACAGCCCCACCGCAAAGGCGAGCGCACTCACCCCGCAGAGTTCAAACACAAAAGCAATGAACGCACCGACCAGCACAAACTGCCAGTCGAGGCTAAACGAGAGCAGTCCTTTGATGAGCGTTGCCATGAGCGTTCCCTGCGGAGCCGGAAATTTATCGGAACCGATGGCGTGGGTGATGCCCTGCGCTACCAAATCGGGCGTGGGGGTGTCAAGGATTTTTACCGTTGCCCCGATCACGAGCGACGACACGATTACGCCGATAAAGAGCGCAATCTGCTGATAACGCGGAGTGGCTCCGACGAGATAACCCGTTTTTAAATCCTGCGAGGTAGCTCCGGCGGTGGCGGCTGCAATGCAAATCATGCCGCCTACCACCAGCACGGCAGGTTCGTAGGCTTTGCCCGTTAGTCCGAAGGCGATGAAAATCAGGGCCGTACCCATGATGGTGGCAATGGTCATGCCCGACACCGGCGACGACGATGAACCAATTAAACCCACAATCCGGCTGGCAACCGTAACGAAGAAAAACCCGAACACCACCACCAACACGCCAATCAGCAGTTTCAGCAGTAGCGAATCGCCGGGGATTTGCGGCATTAACACCATGAGCAGCACCAGCGCGAGGCTCCCGAAAATCACGATTTTGATACTCAGATCGCGATCGGTGCGGGCTACTGATGTTGGGCCATCGCCCAGACTGATGTCTCTACCGGCAAAGCTCATCTTAAATGACGACACAATGGTCGGTATCGTTTTCAGGAGCGTCATAAAGCCCCCGGCGGCAACGGCCCCGGCCCCGATTTGCCGGATGTAGGCCCGGTAGAGCGCGGCTGCGGTATCGGCAAAGGTTTGGGTTTGGGGGTTCCAGCCGCCCGGCCCACCCGCCGTTTGCAGGTTGGCTAAGTAGCCGAGTTTCACGAGTTGGGTGGCCGTTGTTACGCCCGGCACCACCGAAGCCAGCAACGGAATCAGACCGAGCCACGCCAAAATACCACCCGCCACCAGCACCGCCGAGATTCTGAACCCAATGATGTAACCCACACCGAGGTACTCCGGCGTGATTTCGCCCGATACCTGTGCCGACGGAAAATACTTGTTTGTTTGCTGTGTGGCCCAGACCGGCACTTCGGCAATCACGTGTAACACCTTCTGCATCAGGGCATAAACCAACGCCACGCCCAGGCCCTGATACGCGGTTTTGGCGAAATCACCGCCCCGTTCGCCTGCCATCAGCACCGACGCGCAGGCCGTGCCTTCGGGGTATGGCAGCGTGTCGTGTTCCTGCACAATGAGCGATCGGCGCAGGGGAATCATCATCAGCGTACCGAGCAGACCGCCTAATATTGCCAGGGTCAGAATTGTCCAGTAATTAAAAAAATCGGCCCCAATGTCATCGGTCAGGAACAGGAATCCCGGCAGGGTAAACACCACGCCCGATGCAATGCTCTCGCCCGCCGAGCCGGTGGTCTGGATAATATTATTTTCGAGAATGGTGGTATTCAGGAACTTACGGCCCAGCGAAATTGCCAGCACCGCAATCGGGATGGAGGCCGAGACCGACAGGCCAGCTTTCAGGGAGAGATAGACGGTGGCCGCCCCGAACAATACGCCAAAGATGGCTCCGGTCAGCACCGATTTTACGGTAAACTCGGCGGGCGATTCGGTGGCCGGGACAAACGGCTGGTGGGCGGCTGGTGCGGGCGGTAACGGCTGGGGGTTTAGTTGGCTCATGTTGGTTCAGGAATTTGCGTGAACCAACGAAATTTTCGGGATATTTTGTGCAATCGTGGCAAAACCATTACCAGGGGCGCGGGCGTAACCGACGGGCACGGGCTTCAATTTCGGGGGCTTGCCGAATCTGCTCTTCTTCAGTTTGAACAATCAGTTGTGGGTAGCGTACTCTACGCCAATGTGTAGCCCATTCAAGCAACCATTCTACCTCACGCACAAACTGTGCGGGTTCAATAGCACCATCTACAAAATCTTTGCAGAGCGTGAGTTGAGGGTTTGCATAATCCAAAGGAGTAAGCTCGATAAAAAAATAACCTTCTCCCCGCGTGTACGGCTCACGGTTACCTACCCGCTTTATTTCATCGAGTAATTCCTCGTCTTCTACCAGCACAGTGGCATCCTGAATAATTAATCCTTCAACGAGCAAGGTTTTTCGGGTAGCGATGTAGGCGATTTCGGCCCCGCCAAACACGCCCCGAAAATCACCGTTGGGTGCTATTGTTGCTTGGTCAAAGGAATCACCAGTACGTTTGCCCCAGGCTTGGGTCAGAAAAATAGCGCGGTCTAAAGTCATATCTGTGGGCATATTTTTGTGTGTGCAAGAGATTGTGAAATATAGGCAGACATTGAGGACTGTAGCCACAATTAGCTTTTGACGAAACCCTCTTTTTTGTGGAAGGACTCGTGGTTTAAGTTGATAATTAATAGAAGTCAGCAGCATCCGCCATTCGGTTTTTTAGGAACCGGATGAATACGATTCAATTCGGGTAGGTATGCCTTGTCCATACTATGAGGGCCTATAGGATTCCATTCATTCTGCTCAAAATGGTGCCGTTCTTTTAAGTTTTCGGGCTGGGTGTCAGTACCCCGATTTTTTTGCACGGCATGAATCAATTTAGGCACAGGATCGGCATCGTTTGTCATCTGATAGTAGTTTGCCCCAACAGGAGGCCAATCTGTTTCGGTAGTACCAAAGCTATGAACGTTCACGTTTCGCATTTTTTCTTTGGTACGTCGATCTGCTTCTTGTTGGGCCTGTTTCTGGGGCATACCTTGTTTTTTTAAATCGCGGATTGTTTCATTTGTCATAGCCGTTGAGGCTTCCTGCAGTCCTTCTTGTGTAATGACTCCTCCCTGACTATGTGAATAAAGTGTTACTCTTTCTGGCGGGTTTTTAGATAGCATTTCTTTCATCAGGCGGGTCTGACTGTGCGCTGATTTTTCGCGCCCAGTTTTGTCAATATTATTTTTCGAGTCCAGCACGTCGCGGGTCATCCCAAAACTGGCATTATAAACCCCAATAACCTGCACACAGCGCGTGTCAGCAATCTCACGCATAGTAGCGCAGGCAGCTTCGGGCGAGGTATTAATCCCGTTGGTATAAATTACTTTCGGCAAATTAGCACCTGCTGGGCATCCTTTTGGCAACCGGCCCTGTTTGGGTGGATTAGGCGATGACTGGGGGCAGTTATTATCCATAAACTGACCGTCTTGCTTTTTAGCTTTAGCCTCGTCTTCAGGGCTTAGTCGGGTAGCGTCGTGCTTTTCGAGCAGGTCTTGCAGGCATTTTTCAACCGGTTTATACTTGGTAGCAGCATTCCCCACTTTCTCGGCAAGCTTGCCAACTACATCGTTAAGTTTCTTCTTGGCTTTTTTAACAGCCCAATTTTTAGCCGCTACAGTTTTGTCTTTGACCCAATTTTTAGCGGCTACGGCTTTATCTTTAGTCCATTCGGCTCCGGCAACGGCTTTATCCTTCGTCCATGTTGCTGCTTCTTTTGTTTTTTCGTAGCCATAGACAGCTACTTTCTTAGACGTATCATAGGCCGCTTTCCCAGCCGCAACGGTCGTGTCAACGGCGGCCTGGCCGGCTTTTTCGACCCAGCTGGCACCGGCTGCTACGTGGTCGCTGACGCTCTTGAAGAATCCCATGTTTTGGTAAAGTTGTGAATGGTGTTTAGGCAATAAAATTGATGAACAGGGCTACTCTTCATCTGTCTCAACTACGCTCCGGTACCACTGCTCCAGCCACCCGCGTTTGGTATCTTCATCAAGCAACCGAGACCGCAGAACCTCCTTCACAGGGATAAAGACATCGTAAAAATCGTCACCAATAAAGAAAGCGGCCTGCAAAAACACGCCGATACTCTCGTGGCTGTTCAGTCCAAAACCTTCGGCTTTCTGGGCCAGTATTTCTACCTCCTGCCGGTCTTCGGGCGTGGGGCCGCTGGCGGTATCGGCTTCGGGGCCGTTGAGTTCGGTGTGGGCTTCGTGGAGCAGAACGGTTAGCTCGTCTAAAAAACGGGCTCGTGCATTGGCATCGAGGGTATCAAGCTGGGTTTGGCGAATGGTTATCATGGCAGAATAAGTTGTTGAATATCAGTGCGTGGCAGCCGCAGAAAGCGCAAACGTCCGGCTTCGAGCCAGTACCGTAGGGCGAAAGCGGGGTCTTCATCTTCGAGCAAAAAGTGCTGGATTGGCCCAAAAAATGCGCTTAGCTGGTGCGCATCGCAGGTGGGCAAAAACTGCCGAAGCACACGCGGATCATAAAACCGGAAGTAAAGTTCTTTGCCCCGTTCGTTGCGCACGAGCAAAAACTTTCGGAAGTGATGATACACATCAGCCGGGTGCGCGGCTGATTCTACATAAATACCCCACGAATTTCCCCAGCCCTGCTCAACGAGCCAGGTCGAGAACGCGGGCTGACCGGAGACCATAAACAGGTACGGTGCAAAGTCAGCTAACTTTTCCATGCTCTCGCCTTTGTAGAGCGAACTAAATTCTTCGGTTAACTCTTTGGCCGCAGCCATGGCCGCTCCCATCCGGGCGGCATCGAGCAAGGAGTGAAGCATCAACAATCAAAGAATCAATGGTCGCAAACTTCACAAAACGGCGTTCCGTTCATAGCTCCGTTCGACAAGGCCAGTATTTGCTTAAACATGGGTCTCATGGTTTTGGGCATATCCCGGATAAGAATCTGCAAATTGAGCAACGGAATAGCCGAAAAACCCGGCGCGCTGCCCGCCCCAATATCACCAATCAACACCGTTGGCAATCCGAATGCGATTCGGCCCCCGTGCAGGGTGGGGTCGCCCATGCGGGCGGCTGGCAACCCGCCAATAAACACCCCGAACGATCCCATCAGAATCGAGTCGGGCGGGCCAACGCAGGTGCACATGTTGGTAACGGTGGCGGCTGGCATTCCGCCGATGAGTACGTTAATTTTGCCGGGTGGCAGAATTGGCCCGCCCACGTGTGGAATCGGTGGTACGCCCGGCGTAACCATCGGGCAAAGGTGCATATCGCCCACGCGGGCAGCGGGTCGTCCCATAATTGATGTTGATTTCAGGGGATATAAAAAAGTATGCTAAAGTGCGGCCTAATCGGTACAAAAAAAAACGTTGGTATATCTCCTTTACTATTCGACCCCGTAGTTTTGCACCGGCAACCCCAACAACTAACCCTGGCAATGACCATTCTCGAAAACGACCTCCTCCGCGTCAGTATCAGCCCCCAGGGAGCCGAACTGACTTCGCTGTTTAACAAACAAACTAACACCGAACATCTCTGGCAAGCCAACCCGGCGGTGTGGGGCTGGCACGCGCCCAACCTGTTTCCGGTGGTGGGCGGTTGCCAAAACAATCAGATTTTGATTGACCGTCAGGCGTATCCGATGGAGCGACACGGGTTTGCCCGGAAATCGCTTTTCACGACTGAAAACAGCACCGATACCTCGGTTCGGTTTGCCTTGTCTGATTCCGCCGAAACGCGGGCTGTGTATCCGTATCGGTTCACGTTCGGAGTTGAATACGCACTCAACGGCCCGGCCCTGACCGTGACCTACCGCGTTGACAACACCGACGATAAAGACATATTTTTCTCCGTTGGCGCACACCCGGCCTTTGCTTTACCAATGCACCCCGGCGAAAAATACAGTGATTATTTTCTGGAATTCGACGAAGACACGACCTCGTTAGAAACGCACCGGCTGTCGTCGGCAGGGTTGTTCACGGGCGAGACCACTCCGCTCGAAATGGATGGCTCGCGGTTGTGGCTCGGCGACTTTTTGTTTAATCAGGATGCGCTGGTTTTCAAGGAATTAGAATCAAAACAAGTGCGCCTTCGGCACAAAAAACACAGCGAGTCAATAACCGTTTCGTTCGCTGATTTTGATTACCTCGGCATCTGGGCCAAGCCCGGCGCGGCCTTTGTTTGCATCGAACCCT
>JBBRUV010000138.1:0-11571 GCA_038247465.1 Cytophagales bacterium | reverse complement strand
GACTGCATCGAAACGCTCATCGGGCAAAACGACCGCGCTATTTTGCAACTTGCCACACTACAAAAGCTTTACGGAGCGCGGTTTGGGGAGGTATTGCCAGCAGGCGAAGTACTGACACTGGTATCAATCGGTAACCACTGCCGGGGAACCAAGTTCCTGAACGCCAACCACCTGATAACACCCGAATTGGCATTGGTTTTTGATAAGATTAGCCGCCCTATCGCCGGATTTTATTACGGTCGGTACGACTTGCGCTGCCGGAACGTGGCCGATTTGTATGCCGGTAAGCACATCAGAATTGTAGAATTGAACGGGGTCGGGGCCGAGCCAGCCCACATTTATCAACCCGGCTTTTCAATTTGGGAAGGCTGGCAGGTGCTGCTTCAACACTGGACTGTGATTTACAAAATCAGCCGCGAGAATCACCGGCGGGGCGTTGCCTACATGACATTTGCCGAATCTCGGCAGGTATGGCAACGGATTCAGAACACGCGGTAAGAAAAAGAGAATTTGCATCCCCGCGTAAACCCCATCTTCCTGTGTTTCTATTGGCTGGCCCGGAACAGTTTCTGCTTTTCTTCGCGGGTTAGGCTTTCGTAGCCCGATTTAGAGATTTTATCCAGAATAGCGTCCACCTCATCCTGATCAGGCATCGAGATTGAGGATGCGCTACTGCTCAACGGCGACACATAACTGGCATTATTACTCTGCGACGTGCTGGTCGTGCTACGCTGCCGGTAGGAGACTTTGACAGGTGGGCGGGGGTTAGTCAGATTTTGCCAGCCGTCCATCATCCAGTAAAGGGGGCGGCCAATATCCGTACCATTCTGCAAGAACTTGACGTACAAAAAGCCTAAGGCTGCTCCGCCGAGGTGAGCCAGATTACCGCCGGCGTTCTGTCCGACCGACCTTGCCACTGACATGATGACGAAAAAGAGTACGATGTATTTGATTTTCACCGGCCCCACAAACAGTAAATGGAAGGTGTAGTTAGGCAATAAAGTGGCGGCACCTACCGCCACGGCAAGCCCGGCCGCCGACGCGCCCAGCATCCGTACACCGGCCACCTGATCATGATAATAGGGAACCAAGTTATACATAAACAAATACATAAGCCCCCCCGCCATTCCACCCAGAATATACAGCCCGACTAAACGGCGGTTGCCCAGGTACTCATCAATCAACCGGCCAAACCAGTACAGGGTTAGCATATTGAACAGGACATGAAGTACATCCTCATGCGTGAAAAAATACGAAATAAGCGTCCAGGGATGGCGCAGAAACGTCATAATGGGGGCTGGCATGGTCAATTGATCCAGCATCAGGGTGTAATACGGATCGTGTTGGGTCATAGCAAACCCCACTTTGGCGAGTAACAGCACCAAAAACACGACTACGTTCACTAAGATCAACTGCACCAACGTATTGTTGGGCTTGTTGAATTCGGTCCGAAAATCATCTAACAACCCGCTCATCCTCAGTAAAATGTTTTGCGTTGGGAACCCCAGAACTTAACGAGTATGAAAGCAAACAACATCCCGCCGATGTGAGCAAAGTGAGCCACATTGTCAGAATTAGCCTGATACACACCCGAATATAACTCATACGCCCCGTAGAACAGAACGAGATATTTGGCCTTGATTGGTATAGGAGGAAACAACAAAAACAGTTCAGTGTTTGGGAACAATAACCCAAACGCCATAATCACCCCAAAAATCGCGCCGGACGCGCCAACCATCGGCACCGACACCTGCGCGTTATAATAGCTATTCACGATTTGTAAACTGCCTTCAACCAATTTTGAGTTAGCGGGTTGAGCCTCAAATTGATCCGAAAAAGCGACTACCCGGTCAAATAACGAACTGGCATGCTGATCAATAAATGCGATAAACCCACTGGGGGTAGGGTCAGCCCTAAAATCACGAACGGCGGCATACATGTCCTGCATTTCATAATAATTAATCGCCGAAAACAGCCCTGCCGCCCCAATACCGCAGAATAAATAAAAGAACGTGAACCGCCCACTGCCCCAAGCCCGCTCCAGCATTGGCCCGAAAACAATCAGGCCAATCATGTTACTGAAGATATGGCCTAAGCCAGCATGAAGGAACATGTGCGTAATGATCTGAATCGGATTAAACTCATCTGACAAAACCGAGTGCAGCCCAAACCGCTCAATAACAGAATCATTCGTAACAAAGAATACGAGAACGTTGGCAATTAAGATTGCCCGAACAACGGGAGTCAGATTAAACATATATTCAAATAGTAAAAAAAGAGGACAAAAGGGGAAAGGCCCAAGACCAATTTCATGATCCTGTTTTTTGTCTTGCGACTTTCCTCCTGCGTTCTTTTCATTGGTCTTCTTTAACCAGATTACCCCCGAAAAAGTCCCGATAATTTATCAAGCGTCAACAACGCCGTTATCGGTTCACCCGCTGGGGTGTAGCCGGGGTTAGTGGCGGCAAAGAGTTGGTCAACCACAGCCCGGCGTTCGGTGGGGCCGAGCGTGAGTTGTTTGCGCTGCACCGACCGTCGGGCCAACGACCGCGCCAGAGCCTCTAATCGGTCTAACTTCAACCGGCTACCCGTGTCTTCGCGGAGTTGGGCTAGCAGATTGGCAAAGAGTTGTTCTTCGTTTTCGCCGGGGGTTAGAGCCGGAATTCCCCGGATGATGAACGTGTTTGGCCCCAACTCATCGAACTGAAACCCTACCGAGGCCAAATCATCGCGTAATTCCAACGCCAACTGATAATCAACCGCTGTCAGTTGGACGGTTTTGGGGAACAAAAGTTGCTGTGACGTGCCGGTTCGGTTGGTCAGAGCAGTTTTGAATTGGTCATACAAGATTCGTTCGTGCGCCCGGCGCAGGTCAATCAGCAGCACTCCGGTTTTTATTGGAACCAGCAAATACCGATCCTGCACCTGCATACTCTCGGCCCCGGCAAGTTCGGCAACATCAAAGGTGGTGCTGGGCGAAATTTCGTTGGCACGGCTGGTCATCGTAGCCCGTTCCTGCGGCATCGGCGTTTCGGAAGCGGGGAGCCAGTCGACAGGCGCGTCGGTACTGCCGGGAGGGTTCAGTTTGTCGAACCCCTTAAATAATTCCTGCCAGTTTTGGGGCGATGCTTTCGATGGCATCGGTGCATTGGCAAACCCAGCCTCCTGATTCTCGAAACGAGTAGCCGCAGCCGGACTTTGCTGCCACGAGGGCTTAATTGATTTCGGATTTATGGTATCAGCACTCGCCGGGCCAGCCGCAGAACCACCAGTTTTAGCGCGGGCCGGGCGCGTCATGTCTAAGAAATTAGCGTTCCCGTCGAAATCAATCGAAGGGCCGGTGTTGTAGACGCCCATCGCTTTTCTGACTGCCGCCATCATAATGGCATAGACGGCCCGCTCATCGTCGAATTTAATCTCAGTTTTGGTCGGGTGAATGTTAATGTCAATGTGCGACGGGTCAATCTCGATAAAGAGCACATAAAACGGGTGGTGCGCGTCGGGCAGGGTTCCTTCGTAGGCTCCCACAACGGCGTGATGCAGGTAATTGTGCTTTACAAAGCGGTTATTCACGAAGAAAAACTGCTCGTTGCGGGTTTTCTTGGCCGCTTCGGGCTTGCCGATGTAGCCATGCACCGACACGTAAGGCGTTTCTTCTTCGCAAGCCGCCAGCTGATCACGGTAGCCTTTGCCGAACAAATCCACAATCCGGCGGCTGAGTTTTCCGGCGGGCAGGTGATACACCTCACGGTCGTCGTGAAAAAGAGAAAACGCTACCTCTGGATGTGCCAGGGCCACCCGCTGAAACTCATCTAAAATGTGGCGCATCTCTACCGAATTGGATTTCAGAAAGTTACGCCGGGCAGGTACGTTGAAAAACAGATTTTTGATGAGCAGATTGGTGCCGGGCAAACACGATACCGATTCCTGCGCCCTGATTTCGGAGCCTTCGATGCGGAGCAGCGTACCGAGTTCATCGGTGGCGCGTCGGGTTCGCATCTCAACCTGTGTAACGGCGGCTATCGAAGCCAATGCCTCGCCCCGAAAGCCCATCGTGCGAATTTTAAACAGATCATCGGACGTGCGGATTTTAGACGTTGCGTGCCGCTCAAAACTCATCCGGGCATCGGTTTCCGACATCCCCGTTCCATCGTCAATAATCTGGATCAACGCCCGGCCCGCTTCCCTGATTACGGCCTGAATAGACTTTGCTTTGGCATCAACCGAGTTTTCGAGCAGTTCTTTCACCACCGACGCGGGCCGCTGCACCACCTCGCCAGCCGCAATCTGGTTGGCAATAGAATCGGGCAGGAGTTGGATGATGTTTAACATACATCAACAACGATCTCTGCCCCTAAACCATTCATCATTTTCTGCCAAACCGCAGCGGAACCACCACTTTAACGCTCACATTCCGGCCCATATTAAAGACCCCGGCCCGGCCCGTTGCCTCGTTTATGCCAAAGTATTTCAGCCGGTTTTGGTGGCTCTGAAAAGCAACATCAAACAAGTTTTGCGCCGTGAGATAGACCGAAAACAGCGTTTGCCCGTCGTTATTAACTACGTCGGTTCCTGCGCCAAGGCTCACAAGCGTGTAAGCGGGCGTAATGGTTTCGGTATCGTAGGCCAGAAACGCCTGATTCTGCTGCGCGTTGTATTCGATTTCGGCCAGCGCGTAGGCATTTTGGAGTCGTTGACCGATGTTGGTTTTGGTCAGTTTCACCTGCCCAATGACCCGGGGCGGGGGCAAAAACGGCAAATACCGCGCCGAGTCGTTGGTAGCCGAGCGATTCCGCGACCGCACCAACGAATACGTCCCCGTGAAATTAAACCACCGCGCCGACCTTGGATTTACGGTCAGTTGCAACTCGGCTCCGGTCAGAACGGCGTTGCCCTGGGCGTACCGAAACGTTTTTACAGGCCTCGCCGGATCAACAATGGAGTCTCGCCCAGCCCGGTTCAGGATTTTTTCGGAATAGGTGTAATTGTTGATTCGGTTCTGAAACAGACTGGCTGTCAGCGAGATATCGGGCGTTTCCCACACCGCGCCGATATCGCCCTGCCAGGCTGTTTCTGATTTCAGGTTAGGCGAGCCAATCTCGTAGCGAAATGTACCGGCGTGTTCGCCATTGGCCGAGAGTTCGGGCGTGGTTGGCGCCCGGAAAGCACGGGCAAGGTTGGCTTTGATCGTAACGCGGCTATTGGCTTTGTAGGAAGCCCCAAAACTACCCGTTGGATTGGCGTAGGTTTTATCAAGCCCGGCAAAGCGCGTGGCCCCGCCGGGGGTGTTTTGTTCAGTGAAATTACCTTCTCTGTCCACGTATAATTTATTGATTGCCAGGTTCCGAACGTCCATCCGCAGACCACCACTCAACTGCCAACGGTCGGTTTTTTTCTGAGCGAAGGCAAAAATTCCGTTGTCAGACAACTGATAGCCAGGATAAAGCGTTTCTAAACCCCGATTTTGGTTTACCTGCCGCTGCCCGTTTGCGCCAATCGTAAGCTCTAATCCAGGGCCGCCACTCACAAAATATTTCAGGTCATAAAACACGTTCTGGAGGTAAAAATACAATGCAGGTTGGCCGGGCGTTAGGGGACTGGCAAACTCCTGCCGCCGGTTTTGGCTGTAACTCACGATGGCCGACAGATTACCGCGCCCGGCCTTCACAAACGTATTCCACGATAGTTTGGCGTTGTTGAGACTTTGGTAGTTGGCGGGCAAAATGACCCGGCTGCGGAGGTCAGCGTTTGTTGCCGGCACGAGGTCTTCAGTGGTTGCATCAATTGGAATCAGTTTGGTAAACCGGCCCGTTTGGTCGCGCTCGCCCGTGATTACGTTGATGTCATTATGCCAATCGGAGAGATAGACCTGCGAGTAACCCCACTTGCGGTTGATGCCGACCGTTGCATTTACGTCAAATTCGCGAAAGGCCGAGCCGTAAACCCGCCCATCGTAGCGATTACGGTAGTTACCCGCGTTTTTATAACTGACCCGAACCCGGCCAAATAACCCATTATTGGTTTGGCCCTCAACCATGCCCGACGCGCCGACCATGCCGTTATTGGTCTGGTAATTAGTCAAAATCTGACCGCGCATCGTACCGGCTTCGGGGGGGCGCGACGAAATCAGGCTCATCACTCCGCCGAGACCATCGGAGCCATAGAGCATACTGCCCGCGCCTTTGATAATCTCGTACCGATCAATCGAGTATTCGTCAATTTGCAACGCGTGTTCCTCCCCCCACTGATTATCTTCTTGCCGAACACCATCATGCACGGTAATGACCCGATTGAACCCCAGCCCGCGAATCACGGGTTTGGACAGTCCCACGCCGGTCGTGATTTGCGACATTCCGGGCAGGCGACTCACGGCATCGGTCAGGTTGGTTGAGTTGGTTTGCAGCCACTGCGCCCGGTTGTAGGTCAGAATCGGAATCGGGCTTTCTTTCACCGTTGAGCCAGTGGTCAGGCCTGTTACTACCACCTCGTTCAGTTGAGTGGCATCGGGGTCCAGAGCAAAATCAATCCGAAGGCTATCGCCAGCAACCAATACCTTCCTAATCAGGGGTTTATAGCCAAGAAACCGCACCTCAACCGTCCGGTTTCCGGCCACAGTTAGGAGCGAAAAGCGACCGAGTATATCAGTAGCCGTACCATTTTTTTGGTCAGGGAAATAGAGCGTAACACCGGCTAAGGGTTGTTTGGTAGCACGGTCGGTAACGGAGCCGGCAAACTGGGTTTGGGCCAGCAGCGAGCCGGAGAAAAATAGGCACAAAAAGGAAAGACGAAACATGAAGACGTTCGGTTAATGGTTGACATATCAGTTAATTGACGGGTTATGACAACCAAACCGGCGGCCCACGATTGAGCGGAGATGCCCCGAAAACAGCGCAGACAGGCAACGTTAGAGCAACAAGGAGCGTAACAAGTAGAAGCACCACCGTCGGCCCGGCCAGCGT
This sequence comes from Cytophagales bacterium, assembly GCA_038247465.1. Classification (GTDB taxonomy): domain Bacteria; phylum Bacteroidota; class Bacteroidia; order Cytophagales; family Spirosomataceae; genus JBBRNH01. The sequence continues at coordinate 4,612 of JBBRUV010000138.1, read as the reverse complement.
CAGAAACGTATCAAGGGCGGTGAAGGCAGTATTTGAAAACAGGTGCAGCGAAACTAATTCTTGTCGGCTGTGCGGATTTGATGAAATCGGACTTTTACCGAACGGGTTATAGGGGTGGGCGTGGGTAATAATGGTGCCGTCGGCCAGCCGGTGGGCATGCCGAAAAACCATCCCATTCACCACAATAGCCACAAACAGGCCCACGAGCAGGCGTAAGAGTAAGGGGCGATATGGCCGAAGGAGTAGCACGAGTTTTAACGAACGGTTTTTGTGGTAATCAGTTCAGGGCAAACGTATGTATGAAACTTCTTTCTATGCTTACAGTTCATATTCACAATCAACTATCAGGTTTGGCACGGATTTTGACAAGCCCTATGTATGCCTGCAAACAAATCGTGTTTGTTAAGCATTTGTTAAAAAATTGCTAAACTTTCTTCGATTAGGCTTGTTATTGCACAATATCAAGTTTAGTTTTGGAGAAGATTGGTAGTGGTAGCATCTACTTTACAGACAGACTATTTGGTGACTTTACTCCATTTCGCTTGAACTTAACTTATTTATACCTAACCAACACAATGAAAAACGTTCGCTTGTACATGATACTGCAGTGGGTGTTCTTTCTACCCGTCATTTTGCCACTTTGCATCGCCTTCGGAGCCTTGCAGGGTGCTTACCAAATGGCCGAACGGGTGATGGAGCAATTATGGGCTGATGTTGTTTCGGGGCAATCTGCCAACCAGACAATTTCTGCCGAATAACATCGGAACCACACTGTACTTGTCACCAAAACGGCAACCCGCTCAGAGCAGGTTGCCGTTTTTCAATGGATAAAGTCTAAGTTCTTGTCTTTGTACTCCTCGTTATCTAACGATAGAAACTCCTCCCAAAACGGATCATCGGGCAGTCCCGCTTTGCACACGAGCGGCTCTTTTTTAACCGGATGCACAAAATACAGCCGCCGGGCATGGAGGTAGATTTTTTTGTCAGCCACCGGACGGTCGTATCCGTACTTTACATCACCCCGGATTGGGCAACCCATTTTAGCTAACTGCGCCCGAATCTGATGCGGTCGACCCGTTATCGGGTTCACTTCCAGCAAATAATGCTCGTTGATTTTGCCCAGAATCCGGTATGTCAGTTCGGCCCGTTGCGCTCCTTCGAGCGGATAATCGTAGGCCGTTACCTGATTTTTGGCTTCATCTTTAATCAGGTAATTGACGAGTTTGCCACTGTCTTCGGGTGGCTTTTGCCGGACAACTGCCCAATACGTTTTCTGAACCTCGCGCTTGCGGAAAATTTCGTTCATCCGCTCCAAGCCTTTTGAGGTGCGGGCAAATACAACGAGACCACTCACGGGCCTGTCGAGCCGGTGAACCGTTCCCAGAAACACATCGCCGGGTTTGTTATATTTCTTGCCGACGTATTCTTTCAGTAGATCAACCAGCGGCACATCGCCGGTTTTGTCGCTATGTACCAGCACGCCCGGCTCCTTGTTCACAATGAGCAGGTGATTGTCTTCATAGACAACCTGGTATAGAGGTTTCTTTTTCATCTATCTTCTAACTCAATACGCTTCTTTCTCGTTCGGGAAGTCGCGTTGCTTCACGTCGTCTACATAATGGGCTACGGCCTGCGTTATAGCAGCACCAAGTTCGGCGTAGCGACGCAAAAAACGCGGTTTAAACTCGGTGGTAATGCCCAGCAGGTCATGCACCACCAGTATCTGCCCGTCGGCATCTGCCCCGGCCCCGATTCCAATGGTCGGGATAGTCAGCGTTTGGGAGACCTGTTTGGTGAGCGTCGCCGGGATTTTTTCCAGCACCAGCCCAAAGCAACCGATTTCCTGCAGAAGCAACGCATCGGCCATAAGTTTCTGAGCCTCAGATTCTTCTTTAGCACGAACGGCATACGTCCCGAACTTGTAAATGCTCTGTGGAGTAAGACCGAGGTGGCCCATTACGGGAACGCCCGCGCTCAAAATCCTGACGATAGAGTCCTTTATTTCGGCCCCGCCTTCAAGTTTCACGGCGTGTGCGCCCGATTCTTTCATAATTCGAATCGCCGACCGCAATGCTTCTGACGAGTTACCCTGATACGACCCAAATGGCAGATCGACCACAACCAACGCCCGCGAAACGCCCCGAACGACCGAACTGGCGTGATAAATCATCTGATCGAGGGTGATGGGCAACGTGGTTTCGTGGCCCGCCATAACGTTAGAAGCCGAGTCGCCAACCAGAATCAGTTCAACACCAGCGGCATCAACGGCGCGCGCCATCGAGTAGTCGTAAGCGGTCAGGCAGGCAATTTTTTCGCCCCGGTTTTTGAGTTCCTGAATCGTGTGCGTCGTAACGCGCTTAATGTCGGGGTTATGAACAGACATGATGAAGTGGTTTGTAATTTGTGGTTTTTAGTTGGCTGAAGCAAACAGATGTTTACGTCAGCCAACTAAAAACCACAAACTACTTAACGACGAACTAAGGTTGCTACCGCTTGTTTTATCCTCCCGACGGCTTCGATAAGGTTTTCGTCAGACGCGGCTGTGGAGATACGGATGCAGTTGGGGGCGCCGAAACCAGACCCGGCCACCGTTGCTACAAACGTCGAATTGAGGAGCCACAACGAGAAATCATCACAATTTTCGATGTTCGTCGTGCCATCAGTCATGCCAAAGTAGCAGCTTACATCAGGGAAAGCATAGAACGCACCCTCTGGCACGTTGACCTTGAAACCCGGTACATCTTTGAGCAAACCGACCACCAAATCGCGCCGACGATGATAGGCGGTTGCCATCTCGCGAGTTGGCTCCATCGTGCCGGTCAGGGCTTCAACGGCGGCTTTTTGGGTGATTGAGGCCGTGCCGGACGTTACCTGTCCCTGCAATTTCTCTACGCCATCCGCAATCCATTTGGCCGCACCGATGTAGCCGATCCGCCAGCCGGTCATGGCAAAACCCTTCGCCATGCCATTCACGGTGATTACGCGGTCGGCAATCTCCGGCACCGAACCAATGCTAAAATGGCCTTCGGAAGTGAAGTTAATGTATTCATAAATTTCGTCGGCCAGCACAAACAGATTGTCATGTTCGGCAACAACGGCGGCAATGGCCCACAGTTCAGCTTCTGAATACACCGACCCCGTCGGGTTATTGGGCGATGCATACATAACCACCTTCGTGCGGTCGGTGATGGCGGCCCTGAACTGCTCTGGCGTGACCTTGAAATCGTTCTCAAACAGCCCGTCCACCACAACGGTTTTTCCTTCGGCCAATTTGACCATCTCGGAGTAGCTGACCCAATACGGCGAGAAGATAATCACCTCATCGCCAGGGTTTACCAGTACTTGCAACACGTTGGCGAGCGAGTGTTTGGCTCCGGTTGAGACCACAATGTTTTCGGGCTTCCAGTTGAGGTTGTTGTCCCGCGTAAACTTATCGGCGATGGCTTTTCGAAGGTCAGGGTAGCCCGCAACGGGCGTGTAGCCATGAAAACCGCTGTCAATGGCCTTTTTAGCGGCTTCGCAGATGTGAGCGGGGGTTTTGAAATCGGGTTCGCCGAGACTCAGGCTGATTACGTTATGACCCAAAGCGGCCAATTCACGCGATTTTTTCGCCATCGCCAGCGTTGACGATTCTTCGAGGGCGGTTATTCGGTCGGCCAACAGGCGGGCGGGTTCGAGGGCTACGGCCATTTCGTTATAATTTCGGTAAATAATTTAAGGTAAAGGTACGGGTTTATCAATATATCTACTGGTTCTTTACGAGTTCAGCACTTATCAATTAAATAACAGGCTTTACTTTATGTCTCACCATGTAGGTTAGATACCGGATAATTTCGTTCAGTTCTTTGTCGGTCAGATACGTCACAGCAGGCATTTTACAGGCGTTGCGGTATGCCGTTGGCTGACGCACAAAGGCTTTGATGTCGTCGGTACTGCGCCAGTACTCAGTCACGTTTTTTGGGTAGTTCAGTTCCGGCCCCATCACACCCCCTACCCCATTCAGGGCGTGGCAGATGTTACAATTTTTCTGAAAAAGCCCAAAACCCTGTACCATCGTATCATCAGTGTGCGGATAAATCGCGGCTAATTCTTTGTCAGTCTCTACCAGACTGATTCTGACTAAATTATACGGCCACTTGTAGTCGTGTTCGCTGGGGGTTACGTCACCATAAATCACATAAAATGGTGCAACAGTTTTGGCTTTTCCGTCTTTCACGGCAGTTATCCATTTCTGACCTGTTGGCGCGTCGTTGTCGCGAACGGCGAGGTAAGCATCACGACCCAGCACTAAGCTCAGCGGCATCGAGGGATTATAACCGTCTTCGCACTCAAACACGATTTGTAATTTACTGGCATCCAGCGTTTTGAGTTTGGTATGCGTTTCGAGCAACGTTTTCAACGGAATCGCTTGAAACGTTTTCGGTTCGTGAAAAACCGGGTCGTCGGCTACCCGAACGGTTTTAGCGTTGATTAGTAACCCCTTCGCTTTTAAATCTGGCAGATACATACTGAGCGAATCGTTGATGGGCGCAGTAGTCGCTATCACTGTTGCTGCGGTTGATTCGCTGGCGGTTTGGCTGGGTTTCTGTTTCGCCAAATCACAACCCGCCAG
>JBBRUV010000137.1:0-11587 GCA_038247465.1 Cytophagales bacterium | reverse complement strand
TATGTTCACTGACAACTTCTCCCCGCAGCGTGGCAGAACTACACTCCCTTACCAGCACGTTGACATACTGGCCTTTCTGGTGATTGCCACGCGGAAAAACAACCATCTTGTTCTGGTCATTGCGCCCACAGAGTTCCTGGTCTGAGCGTTTCGACGGGCCTTCGATCAGCACGTGTTGCACCTGACCGATGTGCCGTTGGTTGCGCTCCAGCGAGAGCCGTTGTTGCAGGGCAATGATTTCGGTAAGTCGCTGTTTTTTAACATTTTCCGGCACGTCGTCGGGGTATTTTTTAGCGGCCAATGTGCCGGGCCGCTCCGAGTAGGCAAACATATAACCGTAGTCAAAGCGGGCGTATTCCATCAGGCTGAGTGAGTCGCGGTGTTCGTCGTCAGTTTCTGAGCAGAACCCGGCAATCATGTCGTGCGAGATGCCGCAATCGTCGCCCAAAATGGCCCGGATACGATCAATCTTGCCGAGATACCACGGGCGGTCGTAGGTGCGGTTCATCAGTTTCAGCACCCGGCTGTTGCCGCTTTGGGCGGGCAAGTGAACGTAATTGCAGATGTTATCGTACCGCTTCATGGTGTGCAGCACGTCGTCAGTGATGTCTTTGGGGTGCGACGTTGAGAAGCGCACCCGTAAATCGGGGCTAATTTGGGCGACCGTTTCCAGCAATTCCGCAAAATTTACGGGTTGCTCACCGCTTTGAGCAATTTCCCACTTATATGAATCCACATTCTGCCCGAGCAGCGTTACTTCTTTATAACCGTCGGCAACGAGTTGCCGGGCTTCACGCACGATGCTCTGTGGATCGCGGCTGCGTTCTCGGCCCCGCGTAAACGGCACCACGCAAAAACTGCACATATTGTCGCAACCACGCATAATGCTGATGAAGGCCGAAACGCCGTTCGAGTTCAGCCGGATGGGGGCAATGTCGGCGTAGGTTTCTTCGCGTGAGAGAAACACGTTCACTGCTTTTTGGCCCGATTCGGCTTCTTCAACCAACCGGGGCATATCGCGGTAGGCATCCGGCCCGGCTACAATGTCAACAATCTGTTCTTCTTCTAATAACTTGGTTTTTAGGCGTTCGGCCATGCAGCCAAGCAGCCCGACCATAAGCGCGGGTTTACGTTTTTTGAGGCCATTGAGATGCACGAGCCGGTTACGGACTTTCTGCTCGGCGTTCTCGCGGATGGCGCAGGTGTTGAGGAAAATAACGTCGGCCTCGTCGGCAGATGAGGTGGTGGCAAAGCCTGCGTTTCGCATCACAGCAGCCACAATCTCAGAATCGGCGAAATTCATCTGACAGCCGTAGCTTTCGATATACAGCTTTTTTTTGCCCAGCGTAACGAGTTCATCCGGCAAGGTGCGCGGTTCGTCGAGCGCTATTTTATCTTCGGGCGTGAGTATGTTTAGTTCTGCAAGCATGAACAAAGTTACGCATTTCCCTGACAGATTGTCAGATAATTATGGTACGGCTTTCAGAACGGGTACCCAATCCCGAAGTTGACAACCAGCGGATTGGGGCCGCTGAACAGTTGCCCGAACGAGAATTGAGGGAGAAAAAACCGCTCGTCAACTGTTTGGCCCTCGCTGTTGGTGTATCGCTGGGCCGGGTCCCAGACCTTCACCGCTCCATCGAATCGGATGATGAAAAACGAGAAATCGAACCGGATGCCTACCCCCGTTCCAACGGCAAACTGCGTCAAAAACGGCCCTGACCCTACTGTGGCGCGTGGCCGCGAGTTAGTGCCGGGCAAGGCCCATACATTGCCCACGTCCACAAAAACGGCTCCGTTGATGTCGGCTCCGAGGTGAAACAACCGCCCCCGTAACTCCGCCGAGCCTTCGAGCAACACCTGTCCGGGCTGTTCAAAATTATAGGCAAACTGCGCCGGGTAGCGGGTGCTAAGAACAGGTTTATTTAACGAATCGGTTTGGGGCACCGCACCACCCGGCCCCAGCCGACGCGAGGGCCATGCTCGCAGGCTGTTGCTACCGCCCACAAAAAAGAACCGCTCATACGGCACGGCCTGCCCCGGCCCGTAGCCTGCCACGATACCGGCATTGACCCGGAAAGCCAGCGTGGTTCGGCTTCGTACGGGGATGTAGTGGCGAAAATCAGCGTTGAGCCGCAGGTATTTATAGTATTGAAGCCCCCGAACGGTATCAAGCCGGTTAAAAAACTTGTCTAATTGATTGGTATTGAATAAGTTGAGCGTTGTTCCGCCCGATTCGGCAGCAACGCGCAGAAAGTTAGCCCGCCGGTTTTGGTTCAGAACGTTGTTGTTATAGGTGTAAACAAAATTCAGGCTCGAACTGAATGACCGCCGGAAACTCAGATACAACGTACTACCCTCATTTTGTTGCCGACGCAATTCTTTTTCAAAATCAGCTCCCAATGGTCGGCCCGCAAAGGTGGTATTGATCAGATTTACATCGGCCAGAAATACGCTGAACAACCGGCTCGGCGACGGCTGCCAGGTGTACGCCATCGTAGCCCGGAGCGTAGTTCGGAGATAATCGGGCCGGATCGTGTAGTTATAACCGATACCGATTTGGGTGCGTGGGTTATCGGGGCTAAACCGAAACCGCAGCCGCCCCGGAAATAAAACCTGCGGAAACGACAGCGACGTGTTTACGCCCAATTCGGTAGCCTGATAAAACTGCTGCCCCCCGATAAACCCAGTCTGGTATTCGATGCCACCCCGCAAACTGGCCTCAAACGTTTCTAAACCGCCAAACAGATTGCGGCCCCGCAACGAAAAACTCCCGAATGGCCCCGGCACGTTCTGCCCCTGGTACAGGAGAAACAATCCCGTTTCGAGCGACGATTCGTATTTTGTCAGTGGCGTGGTCGTGATATTAGCCCGTAACGTACGCAAACCTACTGGTCGGGTCAAATCGGCTTCCAACTCCGTGAAACCGATATTGACAAATTTAAACTGATTCAGCAAAAACAACTGCCGCTGTGTGGTGGCCTGATTAAGTTGGCTGTATAACTGGCCGGGTCGGATCCTGATTTTGCTATCCAACAGCCGCGTCGGATAAAACCGGCCGCTATACAGGTACCGCACTCCGTTTTGCACTACTGTATCGAGCGGCACGGCGGTTTCGACGCGGGTGCGCTGCGGACGGGCTATGCTATCGGCAGGCGAAGTTTCTGGCCGATTGCCGCGACGGGTAACTCGCTGGCGGCTACTGGCCGGCGCATCGCTGGCTGTGGGTGCATCAGGCGTAACCGTTACCCGAACGTCGCTCACGCCATAATATGGGTGCGCGGGCTGGTCGAGCGGATTGGTGATAACCGTCCAAACATCAATCAGCCGGGCGAGTGTATCGCCCCCAGGTTGGCTCACCGACGAATCGGGATCGAAGCGGACGTATTGCCGCGAAAAACCGTAGTAGCCATTGTTTCGGAGCAGTTCTTCGATACGGATTCGCTCTTTGTTGAAATTGGGTTCCTGAAAACGGTCGTTCGGTTTAAGCACCGATTTATCTGACGCAGCCCGCACAATGCTATCAATCCGGGGATCGGCAATGTTATACGTGAACGCCCGCAAGTTATACGGTATGCCCTCCGTGATGAGGTAATTAGCCCGCACCCGGTTTTCGAGCAGCGTATCGAGCGCGTAGCCGACGCTTGCCCGAAAAAAACCCTGCTGATGCAGGTACGTCTGCATCTTTTTGGCATTGGCCTGCACATCGCGGAGGTAAAAATAAGTCGGTGCTTCGCCGAGGTTCCGCATCCCCCAGTTGCCTTCTTCGAGGTATCGGCGCAGTCTTCGGGCTTGCCGCTCAAAACGCCGATTTACTTTTCGGAGCGCGTCGGGATTAGTAGCAAGCCGTTCGCTGAGTGTATCAAATTCGGTAGTTTTGGCGAGTAATTCGCGTTGCGCTGCTTCGGGGCGGTAATTTTGAGCCGCTGCCTGATAAATCCAGAGGGCGGGCGTGAGGGGCGTTCGGGCAATCCGGCGGTTAGGTTTCTGCGGAATCAGCCCGGCCAATTCATCACCCGAAATCGCCTGATTACCCCGTACCGCGCTGGTATAAAGCAGATAACGGGGCGTGGTGGGGTCTTTGGGGGTAGTAACACAACCGGAAACAATGAACAATAAACAATGAACAATGACCAATGGTAGAAGCCGATACCCAGCCTGATTTTGTTCACTGTTCATTGTATATTGCTTATTACTCATTGTAAAATGATCTCAAAAAATCAAAGTCAGTACATTCGGTCGCTGCATCAGAAAAAATTTCGGCAGCAGCATGGCACGTTTCTGGTCGAAGGAGCCAACAACCTGCGGGAAGTATTGGCGGCAGACTGGCCGATTGACCTGCTGGCCGTTACGGAGTTATTCTACAAAGAAAATACGTCCCTCCTCGATAACCAACGGGTGCCGGTCGAAATTGTTACCCCCGCTGACCTCGACCGCATCGGCACCCTCGAAACCAACAACGCGGGCCTTGCCGTTGTAAAAACCCGCCCGAACCAGCCACTCCGCGCTGAAGTCGGCGAATTGGCTCTGGTGCTTGACGACATCCGCGACCCCGGCAACCTCGGCACCATTATCCGCATTGCCGACTGGTATGGCATTTCAAAAATCATCTGCTCTCACACCACCGCCGATGTTTATAACCCAAAAGTGATGTCGGCCACCAAAGGCTCCTTCACGCGGGTAAGCTGGTTTTACACCGATTTGAGCGCGTTTTTGGGGCAGGCAACAAGCGGTGAACGGGCAACGATATACGGCGCGTTTCTGAACGGGGCAAATGTTCATACGCTGGATTTTGGGGCAAATACGGGGCAAACAGCCGGCAGCTATCTGGTGATGGGCAACGAAGCCAACGGTATTGGCACCAACGCAGAAAAATTCATTACCCAAAAATTGACCATTCCTCGCTTTGGCGGTGCCGAATCGCTCAACGTCGGCATCGCAACGGCCATTATTCTCGATAACTGGCGACGACGGGATTTCACTCTTCACTCCGTACCTTCAACAGCCGTTTGAGCCAGTTCTGCTTCTCCACTGTTTCTTCTTTCTGCTCAAAATCAGTGGGTTTATAACCTGCCAGGGTTCGCAGGTCGGGTTGCCCGGCATCAACCCAGCAAGTGTACCAAAAATCACCAACCATCTTAACCGAGGCCCGCATCTGCCGCTCAACCTGACCGCGCAGCCGCTCGTGATACTGCCGCGAAAACGGTTCGGCATACACTTTTATGGTGCTTCCATTGCGGTCTTCAAAGCTAAACTTCCGGGTTTCGCCGACTGTTGCTGTGAGTTCGCGCTCCAGATTCAGCACCGAATCTAAGGCCGCGTGAGCCTGAAAAACAGCTTGCCACGCCCGTTTCTGGGGCGATTCGATGTACTCGGCGGGGCCGGTCAGAAAGTCATATGTGGGGCTGTATAGCTCCGGCAACCGCGACTCCCAAAACCCATGAATCCCCTGCTGATTGGTAAATTGGCCGTTGTAGTTGCGAGTCGTGTGCAACGGTACGTTAGCATCGGCAATGTAATGACCCAAATCGGCGGCTACGCGCAGAATCCGGCGGGTATCGCGCTGCCGAAACGCATCAGTAAGCTGAAACTTAACCAGTTGAATATGCCACGGCACCAACCCACGCAGGGCCAGCGTGTCTTCGCCATAGCAATCGGCGGCATCTTTATAGAATCGGGGCAGGGTTGCTGCCGACGTATCGGCGTAGGCATCAAGGTCAATAAAATGCCGGGGAGCCTCGCCCACCACTGCATACCGTCGTTTGTCGGGATTGACGGCGTTGTCGGTCAAAAACTGAATGTGGCGTTTAAAAAACGGCATCATTTCGGCGGGGAGCGTAAAAACCGCCAGCCGATTGATCTGCTGATGCGCGTAAAAACCCCATACGGGTCGGGTGAAATCGGTGCGGTAAACGGGGGAAGATTCTGCCTGTAAAAAATTATTTTGGCCGAAAACAACCAACCAAATAAAAAAGAGATACTTTTGAGCGGTCATAGTACTTTGTCAAGAAATAATTTAATCTTACAAATAATTGACTATCACAAACCAAAGAAAATTCGGCAAAATAGCCATACTACAATGAAAAATAATCCCAAATCAATCGGCTATCTTCTGGTTCTGGTCGTCTTTTCGGCGTTCGGATTAGTAATCTACGGTGCATACTCGCCCGCCCGGAAATCACAATTTCAGCAAATTGTGTGCGTAAAGTTCAAAAAAGAGCTTCGCGAGCAAGCTATTTTACGGCAAATGAACGGTTTTGCCGCATTGAAGCCCGAAATTAAACAGATCGTTTCATACTCGGCGGGCCGCACAGTTGCATCTGACGGGGGCGAAAGTGACTACGATGTGATGCACTATCTAACGTTTCAGAGCGAAGCCGACGCACGGGCTTACCGCAATAGCGCGGCCTACAAAGCCTTTGAACAAAACAACCGGGGTAGCTGGGAGAATGTATTGGTGATAGACAGTCAGATTCAGCCGTAAAACGAATCTCATTCTGCCTGTATATGTCTGTTTCACAAACTGTTTTGCAGTTTCGGCCAAAAGCCGTACTTTTGCAGACCTTTTGCGAAACAGACATTTTGATTCATAAACAATGGCAAACCACAAATCGGCGAAAAAAGCCATCCGGTCGAGCGCGAAAAAGCGGCTTTTGAACCGATATCAGCACAAAACAACCCGGAACCTGATTAAGAAACTGCGGGCTACTGACGACTATGCTATGGCCGTAGAGCTTTACAAAACCGTAGCTTCAGCGTTAGACAAACTGGCGAAGAAAAACGTCATTCACAAAAACAAAGCGTCGAACAACAAATCACGGCTTGCCATTTTTGTGAACAAATTAGCAGCGAAAGCGTAGGCAGATCGTTTTCCGTAAAATACACCTCATGCCCGGCCCGGTTTGAGGTTTTTTTGTGCCGTTTCGGTAAACTTGCTGCCACAAACCGTAACCAAACCATAGCATTGAAACCCGAACCACCGAATCCTTACGCTATTGCCACCGGCTCCATTAAATCATGGGCCGAAGAAGACCGCCCCCGCGAGAAATTGATGCTCAAAGGAAAAGCCGCCCTCTCTGATGCCGAACTGATTGCTATTCTCATCAATTCCGGCACCACCGACCTCTCAGCGGTTGATATCGCCAGGCTTATTTTGCAAAGCACGGGCAACAACCTAAACGAGCTGGCACGGCTGGGAGTCAAGGACTTATCTAAATTTCGGGGAATTGGCGAGGCCCGTGCCATCAGCATCGTGGCGGCTCTTGAACTCGGTCGTCGGCGCAAAGAGCAGGATCGCCCGGCCCGCGCCCGCATCACCTGCTCACGCGATGCGTATGACGAACTCAAGCCACACCTGTTAGACAAACAACACGAAGAATTCTGGATTCTGGTGCTCAACCGGGCCAATGAAGTGATGCGGACCGTACAGATTTCGGCGGGAGGTGTTTCTGGCACCGTTGCCGACCCCCGGCTGATTTTTAAACACGCGCTGGAGCAATTGGCGAGTGGTATTATTTTGTGCCATAACCACCCATCGGGCAACCTGACTCCTTCACAGGCGGACAAAGACTTAACCCGCAAGCTCAAAGATGCGGGTCGGTTCCTGGATATTCCGGTCCTGGATCACCTGATTTTCACCGACCGAAGCTACCTGAGTTTCGCCGATGAAGGGTTATTATGAGTGGCAAGGGGTTAGCAGTAAGTGAGCCGTTTTAAAACCACTGACCTACTACTAACCCCTTGCCACTAATCACTGACCACCAACACTATACCGCGTCGGTGCTTTCGTCATTATAGCGCCAATAAACTTTTCCTTCCAGAAATTCATCGGTGGCAATGCTGGTTGGCTTAGGCATCCGTTCGTAATGTTTCGAAATTTCGATCTGCTCACGGTTTTCAAATACTTCCTCCAGATTGTCCACCGCCGACACGAAGTCAGAGAGCTTGTTGCTCAGTTCTTCCTTCATTTTGACCGAAATCTGACGGGCGCGTTTCGACATGATCGAAACCGATTCGTACACGTTGCCGCCACCGATGGCCGCAATTTTACCCATGTCACGGGTGATAATTGATTGATTTGTTGCCATAGTTCTTTAGGTATTCCCAGTTATCAATTGCCGGTTGTTACTTTAGCCGGCGGGTTACTTTTCTGTTGTTTTTGTACTTCACGCTCTTTGTCCAGAGCCGTCATCCGGTCAACTTCTTTTTGGCTGAACAGATACATTTTCTCGGCAGCGCGGAAGTATTTACCGGTTGAATATTTGTCTTTAAGTTCGCCAAAGAACGTCACGGCTTCCAGATAACGTTCCTTTTGCTTGGTTTCTAGGCTATTTTTCGCCAGATTGTACTGAGCATCTACTTTCAGGTATGCCAGTTCTTCGTTGTATTCTGAGTCTGGAAATTCTCTCTGAAAGTTATTAATTGAGATTACCGACGATTTTAATGACGCGATATTGAAGCCACTCGCCCGGTAGTACAGTTTTGCTTTTTCGTAAGCTTTTCGCTCTAATTTTTGCCGCAGACTGGTAATCATCTTGCCACAGTCATCCGAGAACGGGCTTTGCGGGTAGGCGTTCACAAAGTCCTGCAAAGCGGCCATTGCGCCAACGGTGTTGGATTGATCGAGATTAAAATCGGGGGTATCTTTATAGAGCGAAAGCGCGTACATATACATTGCTTCCTGCGCGTAATCGCTGCGGGCAAAGGTCTCATAAAACTTTTTGAAGAGTGACGACCCAAGCAGATACTGCTGTTGGTGGTACTGCGTGTAGGCGTAGTAAAACTGCGCCATCTCTGACTCAGTACTGCCTTTCAAGACCGGAATCAACTCTTCAAAGAGTGTAGCGGCCCGATACCAATTCCCTTTTTTGAAGTACTCCACGGCGGCCTGATACTTCTGATCGTCAGTGCCTTTCTTTTGCAACTTGGTGTATGAGTTACACGATGCAAGTAGCACAGTAAAGACCACTCCAACCCAGAAACTTATTTGCTGACGGTTTTGCATAGCCCCAAAGGTACGAAAAAAGTGGCTGGAGGTCAGTGGTCGGCGGCTGGTTTAAGAAATATTAACCAACTGCGAATCACTGACTACCAGCCACAACATACGAGCCACTGCTTATTGATGACGAACGAGAAGCTTTTTGGTGGCTACCTTCTTACCGTCAAGCGAAAGTTGGTAAAAATACCAGCCCGTTGAAAAATCGCGGGTGTTAATGCGAATCTTGTTGCTGCCCCGCTCCAGCTCATACTCGGCAACGGGTGATCCCAGTACGTTTAGCAGGATCAGCTTGGCCTCGCCCACATTTGCCAGCAATTGATAGTCCACTTCGGCGGCCTCACTGGCGGGATTCGGGTAAATATTAGAAACCACAATCCGATCATCGGCATACATCCGGTCATCAACACGCTCGGTTCTGAGTTCTTCCGTTGCGGGGCGAGACGCGGGAGCCGCCGTAGCAACAGCCGTTTCGGAAACGGTTTGGCGGGGCGGTGCTTTCACCGAGCCGGGATTCAACAATAATGACCGATAATAGGCATTGATGGGCGATTGTCGGCTAAAGGTCACTCTCCGGTCGAGGCCGGTTTCGGGCTTTGCCAGAAACAGACTCGCCCGCGAAAGCGACAGTTGCATATCTGGTTTTCGGACGGTGGCACTCCGGCCCATCTCTAAGCGGCTTCGGCTCCGGGCATCACTGTCGCGGGGGGCGACCTGGGCGCGGAGCGGAAGCGTGGCAAAGAGCAACAGGCTCGTCAAACACACCACTATTCGTATAATTTGTTTCATCGGCGTTCAAAATCAGTCACTTGCTGTGAACTTGTACAAACGTACTCGTCAAAAAGACAAAAGTCAACGGGTAAGCGTTGCAAAAATTGTTAAAATTTTGTTAAAATCTCACTTTCCTCTGTTTAGAACCGCTTTAATGGCCGAAGGTTTAGCGAACGGTTGCGGTTTGGGTGCTTTTTTGGGCACTGGCTGCCGGGCCGGGTCATACTGCACCACATCCATCCGGGAGGGCTTCTCAGCGCTACGCCACCGAAATCCGTCTAATTGCTTTTTCTCGTCGGTAAACTCCTGGGGCGGCACAAACTGCGCGTCGGGCCGCCCATAGAACTTGATTTTTTCGACCTGACTGTTGTCAAAGTTGAGTATCATTCGGGCGCACTCCACGTGATTCAGGCCAACAAGTTTGTTTTTTTCATCTACCGCGAAGTAAATACTCTGCCCGTTACCCTCAACCACCACCCGGTCAAGCACCGTTCGTTCCTCCACATTAGGGTTACCTTTTGCGCCAACCACTGCCGTTATTGCCTTCGGATTAGCCGCAATTGATTCAAAATAAGCCGTTACCACCCGGCCCTTCACCTGGTTAAAATTACGAAGTGTATCTTCTGACACTACGAACGACTTCGTTCGGAGGTACATAGTCTGAATCCGGTTGTGTTTCATTTTGGCCGTCATCGAATCGGCTTCCATCTGATAATTCTGACTCCAGACAATCGGCTTTTTATAAAAATAAATTACCGAATCGGCCACGTCATAGACCAATGAGTCGCATCGGCTTTGCAGGTCAGATTTATAAACAACTACGTTTTTCTGCCCAACTAATTTCTTTACTTTCTTCTTGCCTTCGGCCGGTTTTTCGCCCGGTTTCAGCGACGGATCATCAAACGAAAACAGCGTGTCGGCCCGCATGTACAAGGTATCGCGGTCGCCAACGGCACTGCGTACCAATGCCTTACCCGTTATGCGAGACACGCCTGCTTTGCCGTTGTAGCGGGCGTGTTGGCCGGTAATAATGGTTCGGCCCCTGCCGCCGTCCTTATCTTCTTTGGCGATCATTACCACATTTCCCTTCGCAATGCCTAATTCACTGGCGTTGTCGTAGTACAGCGAGTCGCCGGTGAGTTGATATTTTGGCGTTTCGACGGTGGCGCGTTGCTGAAAATTCGACACCCTTGAGACAGTATTATACTGCCCTTCCTTAGCAAAAATCGTTCCGTCTTTATTCACGATTTTTGTTGGCCCCTGAAACGTGGCCTGCTTCGTTTTGGTGTTATAAAGCAGTGATTCTGTGGTCAGTATGTATTTTGGATTGACCAATTTTACATCTCGCCGGAACTGAAATTCTTTAACTGCCGTGTAATAATCACCTTCTAAACTGGTCAGGATATTTTCTTTGTCAACCACGCGCCCTTTCACAGGATAGGTGGCCCGGCCAGCCGCCAGATCGTAGTTGAGTTGGGTAGTGGTGAGGGTCATTTTTCGGTCGGTGAGCGTTACGGTACGACCCCGCAAATTGGCTTGCCGGTTGTTTCCATAATACAGCATGGTGTCGCCCCGAACGGTGATGCTGTCGCCCTGAATGAGCCGAACGTGGCCGTATGCTTCAATTACGTTGGTGGTCTGGTTCTGGATGGCCAAGTCGCAGAATAACAGCACACCTTTGTGCCGTAGCTTTACGTTGCCGATGAGTTTTCGGGTGATAAATCCGGGCTGATTCATCACCACAAGACTATCGGCACCTCTTGGCGGCAACAGTTCAACCTGATCCTGAGCCGGTCTGCCCCCCCGACTACCCGGCAAGCC
>JBBRUV010000136.1:0-11721 GCA_038247465.1 Cytophagales bacterium | reverse complement strand
TTTGGCGGGCTAAGGCCACGTATTCGTCTTCGGTGAAGGTCAAGGTCGGGTTGTTATCCATACCCGAAGCTACGACATGGCAGCGACAATTTGAATTGCACCCTTACAGAGTGAATACTAAAATGCCTATCCGCAGGGTGCCCACATACCACAAGTGGCAGGTGCACTAAACCGGCACCCATATCCATTGTAGCACATATACAATAAATAGCCATACTGAAGTGAACCCGTCGTTTGCGCTTCGTTGTACATCGAAACGCCCGTTACTGCCCCGATGCTCAATGCTGCGGTCAACAGAGCCGCCTTTGCCAGTTTTTTACGATTTACTTTTTCCATTGCGTTAATCGTTTGCACTCGTGAACTATTTATTGAACAGCACAAAGGTCAGGGCTTTTCTGGGCCACTGCAATAGGTACTATTCCTCATTTTTATAGGAACTATTCCCTATTATCGTGGCACTATGTCGTTTTTCCGCCCCGAAACCGTTACTTTTCGGCGGCTTGGGTGGCGGGATTTTGGTGTAAGGCAGCGCGAGTTTTGTTGCTAACCCGGCCCCGATAGTGTCGGTCATTAATTCGACGCGGGGAAAAAAACCGGGCGAGTTGGTACGCGCTTAATGCCCAACTCATCAGATGAAACGTAGGCGAAAGCCAACCGCAAGCGTAATCGGTTTGGGACGGAGTGGCCTTAAACCAGACACTTTGGATAGATTTCATATTTAGAACATAACTTTCAAGAATATTTAGAATAGACAATTTTTATTCCTAAAATGTTAAAATGCTACCGAGTTCTGATTTTATATTTGTTATTTCTTTCTCTGAAACAATTATTCCATTTTTTAATATAAATAATTTAGGTTTTTCTTGAATTATCCCTAAATTGTAAGAGTAGTTTTCTTGGTCTAAAATAATTCCTCTTTCTTTATTTAACAGAACAGAAAATTTGATTTCAAACGTTTTTTTAAATATGTGGGAAGTGACTACAAGCAATAATTTTTTTATTTGGAGGTGATCTAAAACAAAATCATCAACTGCTTCTGTGCAAGTTGGGCATCCCGTTTTTGAGTTAACTATAACAATGCTATACTTCTTTAAATCCTCTTTCCTATAATGCCAAAGTATTTGATTCAGCTTTGAGTATGTATTTTTGTTTTGAGAGAATGCTATTTGATAGTTTAGAAAAAAAATACTGATAAAAAGAAAGGCTATATTCTTTATTAGAGTAGATAATATTTTCCTTAAAAAGAAACAAAAGTACATATTTTTTATTTCTTGATTTTAAATACAGAAAAAACCATACGGTTTTCATCTTCCACCCATTTTTGAATCATTAACCCTTCTTTTGAAATTAAAGCTAAACCTCCCCAAATATTCTTAGAAAGTTCTATTTCCTCAATTTTATTTAAATTTTTGTCAGCAACTATAACAGACCATCTTTGATCAAATCTTTTACCATCTAATAGTTCTCGTTTGGTAAATTTTTCTTTCAAAGGAAGTTTGACAAATCTATAATAATATTCACGATACTTATCATAGTACATTGCTCCGTAAAAAAGATTATTTAAGTAGTAAAGATAGCATTCTTCATTATCAGTATATCTTACATTCGAAGCCATAGATTTAATCTTATCTGTGCTGTAGTTACTGTGTAAATATTTTTTTCTTATAAGTTTTCCTGAATTGTTATATACATATACACTATCATCACAACCAAAAGAGTATATTAAATTGTCTTTTTCACCAGCAATGCAAAAAGGTGTTATCGACTGTGGTGGATAATTATTTCTGCTCAATAGACTAACATTTGGATAGGTTATTGCATACTTCACTTCTGTAGATGCTGTATCTAATAAAATGCTTAGGAAAGATTGCTTAAAAAACGCTGCGGCATTTCTTTCATGAACAAGCCCAGGGTTTCCTGGTATAATTACCTTGCTCTTGCTAAGGCAAATGTCTATACCGGATCCCATTATAGGGATAGGACATACCATCACTTTCTGTTTATTACTTATTTCCATGTCATATTTTCTTAGTGGCAAGCCTTCGTAGCTAGTCACGTACAGCTTTTTAGCATCTCTATTAGAAACATAAATATGTCTGTTGCTCATAATATGAAAGCCCTGTATCACGCCGACAGACGTAGGGCCTTCCTTCACAAAGAATATTTCTTTACTTTTCTTGCCAGTTAGTAGATTATATGATTGAATTGCGTTTAGATTCGAGTTTAATATATACAACTCTCCATCATCGGTTGAGTAATCATAATATATTTGAGCATAGTTAGTATAAGGCGTGGTACTAGCATCTAAGGGAATGGTAAAGTCATGAGAATAAAAAAGTAAATTTGTTTTCTCAGTCTCGTTGACAGATGAGGTACAGGACAACAAAGTACTTATTAATAAAGAAGTTACGTTAACTATAAAAATATTCTTGCTCATGAAGGGTTTTGATTTTTATGAAAATGTTCTGTATTTCTCAGTCAATTAAAAATCAATTTATACAGAGTTGAGACTTCTTTCTTGTAAACGTATACCAAGAATCATTGGATAACTTAAAGGTTATATACTTAAATTATCCAATAAGTCTCGATCAATTCTTTTAGCACTCTGTACCTTTAAGAGTACCACATACTTTCTCACTACCACCACCAGGTTTTGAAATCCAAGTCCAGCTTTTGGTACCCGTTGCTTGCGCTTCGTTAAAGAGTGCTTCTACGGTAGTTATCCCAGTTACCAATGCTGCGGTCAACAGAGCCGCCTTTGCCAGTTTTTTACGATTTACTTTTTCCATTGCGATAATCGTTTGTACTCGTGAACTACTCATTGAACAGCACAAAGGTCAGAGCTTTTTTGGGCCAGCGCAATAGGTACTATTCCTCATTTTTATAAGGACAATTCCCTATTATGCTGGCTCGATGTCAGTTTTCTCCCCCGAAATCGTTGCTTTTTGGCGGGTTTGGGTGGCGGTGGTGGCGGGATTTTGGTGTATGGCTCCAGAATATCCCTGATGCGGACACCAAACAAAAGCAACCCGGCATGACCCGTCAGGCCAAACCGCTTGCCGATGTTGTAATGGTGGTTGTTCACCGTTTTGGGGCTGATAAACAGCTTCTCCGCAGTTTGGCAACTCGTTAAGCCCTCAGTGCAGCACCACAATACTTCGGCTTCGCGGGTGGTCAGGTGCTGGTCGTCAATCGGCAATCTGGCCGGAAAAAGCATAACGATATGTAAGTTTATGGGTGAAAAATGGTTTACGTGGTAAATGTAAAAAAAAATACAGTAAACAAAAAGAATTCTACCATTTTTTGGGGTTGTGGATGAACCGCATTAACCTATCAAACACGGCTTTTAGTCAGTCAGTAATACAGTTTATGTGTAGTTATTGCTGAATAACAGTTGCCTATTCAGCGATAACAGCATAAAAAAGTATATTTGTCGCCAAATAAAGACTTGATCCAATACCCTACTCACGATGGAACAGACGCTCACACCGCCATTGTAGAAGCCCTCGGCACAAAAACACGTGGTCTGATACGCACCGAACTGGTTGAACAAACTAAAATGCAGGACGGCAGCAGTTTTAGACGAGTTGGAATTGAGCGGGTTCATTACCAAATACGCGCCCTTTGGCCGAAAATTCAGGAATAGCCTTTACCAGTTAACCGATCCATATTCGCTGTTTTATCAACGGTTCATCAAAAACAGTAAGGCAACGGGCAGCAATACGTGGCTCAACCTGACGGGCAGTGGTGCATGGCAGGCCTGGAGTGGGTATGCTTTTGAGATGGTTTGTCAGCAGCACAGTCAACAAATCAAAAAAGCACTCGGCATTGCGGGAGTATACAGTGAACTATCATCATGGCGAAGCCAGACCAGCAGCCCCGGCGCCCAAATTGACCTGCTGATTGACCGAAAAGACAACGTAATCACGGTCTGCGAGATGAAGTTTTCGACCGGGGTTTTTACCATTACCAAAGCATACGCCGACGTTTTACGAACAAAAATAGACGGGCTGAGAACCGAGTCAAAAACCCGAAAAACCATTTTTTTAGCGATGATAATAACCTACGGTATTCATGAAAACGAACACGCCCTGAGCGTGATACAGAACTCGCTGACGATGGACGATTTATTTAGTTAATCAAATTTATTTCCGTATATACGCTGACCATCAACGCCTTACTTCGTGTCAAAATACAGCCTTATCGTCGGTTTTGTGGTGTTGTCGCTGGTGGGGCTGGCGTTGGTGCCGCGTTTGTCGGTGCAGTTGACTCCGTCGGCAGCAGGGCGTTCATTAACAGTGAGTTATGGCTGGGCGGGGGCCGCGCCCGAAGCCCTCGAGCGGCAGGTTACGGCCCGGCTCGAAGGGGCGTTTGCGATGCTGGCCGGAGTGCAAAAAATCAGGTCGGTGTCGGGCTATAACCGGGGCTACATCACCTTAGAATTAGACCGCGCCACCGATGTTGATGCCACCCGGTTTGAGGTGGCCGCGCTCATCCGGCAGGTGTATCGGCAACTGCCCCGCCAACTGACTTACCCCCAAATCAGCCTCAACAACCCCGCCGAGGAGAGCCGCGATAAGCCCCTGCTAACGTTGCAACTCAGCGGCCCGGTGTCGCCGGGTGCACTTCAGCGCTACGCCGACGAGCAGCTGAAACCCCGGCTGGCGGCAGTGGCCGGGGTGGGCAATGTGGCAGTCTTCGGCGGCACCCGGCCAGAGTGGGTACTAACCTACGATGCCAGCGCGCTAACAGCCCTGCAACTCACAGAAAATGAACTGATTACGGCTATTCAAGAACAGTTTAAGCGCGAACCACTGGGGCAAATCAGGCAAGGTGCGGGGCAAACACTACGGGTAAGTTTGGGTAATTCAGATTTAGCACCTCCCTTTGTTTTAGGAGAGGGCGGTCCGACGGGTCGGTTGGGGAGGGGTACATGGCATATTCCCGTTGCAAACCGGGCTGGCCGGGTGATTTATCTCACTGATTTAGTGCAAATTACGAGGCAGGAACCACCCCCCACATCGTTCTACCGGATTAACGGCAAAACGGCAGTAAACGTCGTGCTGTCGGCAACGGCGGGAGCCAATCAACTCGCCGTTGCGTCGGCGTTGCGGCAGGTGATTGCGGGGTTGCCGTTGCCGCCCGGATACCGGCTCGATGTTGAGTATGACACCACGACGTACATCCGCGAAAACCTGCAAAAAATCGGTATTCAGACGGGCGTAGCGGTGCTGATTTTGCTGGTGTTTGTGGCCGTCACGACCCGTAGCTGGCGGTATATCTGGCTGATTATCAGCAGTACAGTGGTCACGTTATTGCTGTCGGTGGGGGTATTTGCGGCCCTGCACGTCGAGATTCATCTGTACTCGCTGGCCGCATTGACCACCTCGCTCGGCATCGTGATTGATAACGTGATTGTGATGATTGACCACACCCGCCGTTACCGCGACCGGCGGGTGTTTACGGCCCTGTTGGGGGCTACCCTCACGACCTGCGCGGGGCTGGTGGTGGTGTGGTTCCTGCCCGAAGAAAATCGGGCAGCATTGGCCGATTTCGCGCTCGTGATGGCCGTTACGCTGCTGGTGTCATTGCTGGTATCAATTGGGTTCGTTCCGGCGGTTATGGGGCAGTTTTGGGGCCAAAGAGGAGGAAAGGGACGAGAGGGAGGAAAAGGAGGAAAAGGACGAGAGGGAGGAAAAGGAGGAGAAAGACAGCGAAATCTTCGAACCGTTTTATGGTTGGAGCGTCTGTATATAAGCCTGTTAGCAATCCTGATTCGGTTCCGGGCGTTGGCAGTCACCGGGGCGGTGCTGCTGTTTGGGTTGCCCGTTTTCTGGTTGCCCAACAAATTAGAAGCCCCCAACCCACTCGCCAAACCGTACAACGCTACGCTCGGTAGTGACTGGTACGTGGATGAACTTCAGCCGCTCATTAACAAATGGCTTGGCGGCACGTTGCGGCTCTTTGTGAATTATGTGTATGAAGGCTCCTACCAAAACGAGCCTGAACGGACATCATTATACGTTATTGCTGAACTCCCCAATCAAAGCACACCCGAACAGATGGAAGCCGTGTTTCGGCGATTCGAGAATGAGTTCAGTCAGTACACCGAAATAGATAAATTCATTACGCAAGTAAACAACGGGCAGGAAGGCAGCATGGTTATTTACTTCCGCCAACCGCACGACAAAGGCATCTTTCCGTATCAGTTGAAGAACCGGGCCATTCTGCTCTCGACCGAGATGAGTGGCGTTGACTGGGACATTTTTGGCGTGGGGCAGGGCTTCAGCCAGAAGCTCAACGAAGAAGAAACACCCGCCTTTACCGTCGAGATGTTCGGCTACAACTACCGGCAATTAGAGACTCAAGCGGGGGTTTTGGCCCGGATACTCGAAGCCCATCCGCGTATTCAGACCGTGAATATCAACCGCAGTCCGGGATTGTTTCAGCACAAAAATTTATACGAATTTCAGCTACAAACCGATTCGGAAATTCTGGCCCTGCACGGCACCACAGCAGTGGGTTTATATAACCGGATAGCCCCCTATAATGCCCGCCCGGAACCGACTATTTTTACATTTATTAATGATGATTACGAAGCCTTAAAAATTATACCAGAACAAAGCCAGGTCATTGATATTTTTGGTTTGAAAAATCAATCATTATTGATTAAAAATTCTGTTATTAAATTAAATAAAGTGTCAACAGTAGTACGAAAAAAAGTAACGCCTGAAATTCACAAACAAGACCAGCAATATCGGCGGGTGGTGAGTTTCGAGTATTTTGGTAGCTATAATTTTGGTCAGAAATTTCTAAATAAAACGTTAGATTCTTTACGAACTAAATTACCGCTTGGTTATACGGCCAAAGCGATGGACAGATATTGGTTTGGCGAGAATAAACGCACACCCTACGAATTGATTGGCTTAGTGGTATTACTAATTTATTTAATCTGCGCCGTGATTTTTGAAAGCCTGTGGCAACCCTTAGCCTTGATTGGATTAATCCCGCTTTCGTACATCGGTGTTTTTCTGGCGTTTTACGAGACAGACAGTAACTTTGATCAGGGCGGTTATGCCAGTTTTATTCTGTTGGCCGGCAATGTGGTCTGTGCCGGGATTTTTATCATGGCCGAGATGAACCGGCTCCGCGCTCGGTTTCCCCGGCTATCGGCATTCAGGGCGTATCAAAAAGCGTTTCGCCATAAAATCGGGCCGGTGCTGCTCACGGTGCTTTCGACGGTAGTGGGCATGATACCGTTTTTACTCTATGAGCAGGAACCATTTTGGTACGCGCTCGGCATCGGTACCATCGGCGGCTTATTGATGTCATTACTGGCAGTTGTGATTTATCTGCCGTTGTGGTTGCGGCTTCAATCATAAATTCACCCGGCCCGGTTTTGCAGCCCAATGCCCGTTATTTCGTAATTTAGCCCCATACATGGCAGAAAACAACGAAAAAACTACCGGGCAGTACGCTGCCGGGCGGCCCCCCGGTAATTATACCGAAGACAGTATCCGGTCGCTCGACTGGCGCGAACACATCCGGCTCCGGCCCGGTATGTACATTGGCAAACTCGGCGATGGGGCTGCCGCCGATGATGGGATCTACGTCCTGATCAAAGAAGTGATGGACAACTGCATTGACGAACACGTGATGGGTTTTGGCAAAACTATTGATATCCGGGTCTCTGACCACCGGGTTGAGATT
Source organism: Cytophagales bacterium (assembly GCA_038247465.1). Classification (GTDB taxonomy): domain Bacteria; phylum Bacteroidota; class Bacteroidia; order Cytophagales; family Spirosomataceae; genus JBBRNH01. The sequence continues at coordinate 4,011 of JBBRUV010000136.1, read as the reverse complement.
CGCGACTACGGACGTGGCATTCCGCTCGGCAAGGTGGTGGAGGTGGTCTCCAAAATCAACACCGGCGGCAAATACGATTCGAGTGTGTTTCAGAAAGCCGTTGGCCTGAACGGGGTCGGCACCAAAGCGGTGAATGCCTTAGCCAGCTACTTTCGGGTGCAGGCCTACCGCGACGGACGCACGGTATGGGCCGAGTTTGAACGCGGTGAACTCCGGCAGCAGGGCGACCAAACCACCACCGAACGCAACGGAACGCTGGTAGTGTTTGAACCCGACGACACGGTGTTCAAAAACTACCATTTTATTCCGCAGTATCTCGAAAACATGATCTGGAACTACTGCTACCTGAATGCCGGGCTGGTGGTGAGTTTCAACAAGCAGAAATACGTCTCGCAAAACGGCCTGCTTGATCTGCTTCGCAACCGGCACAAAGACGACGACCTGCGCTACCCGATCATTCACCTTAAAGGCCCCGATCTCGAACTCGCGCTGTCGCACGGCAATCAGTATGGCGAAGAATACTATTCGTTCGTCAACGGCCAGAACACCACCCAGGGCGGCACCCATCTTACGGCCATGAAAGAGGCTTTGGTGGACACGATCAGGAAACACTTCGACAAGCAATACGACACCACCGACATCCGGGCCAGCGTGATTGCCGCCATCAGTATCCGGGTGCAGGAACCCGTGTTTGAGAGCCAGACCAAAACCAAACTCGGCTCCTTTGCTATGTCGCCCGACCCGGCGGCCCCGACGGTCAATGCTTTCATAAAAGACTTTTTCCGGGAACGGCTCGATAACTTCCTGCACATGAACCCCGCCGTGCGCGATGCGATGAAAAAACGTATTGAGCAGTCGGAACGGGAACGCAAAGAACTGGCCGGCGTGAAAAAACTCGCTAACGAACGCGCCAAAAAAGCCAGCCTCCACAACCGCAAACTGCGCGACTGCCGGATTCACCTGCCCGACCTGAAATCAGACGAACGGCTCAACACCACGCTCTTCATCACCGAAGGCGATTCGGCGAGTGGTTCTATCACCAAGAGCCGCAACGTGCAGACGCAGGCCGTGTTTAGCCTGCGCGGGAAACCGCTCAACTGCTTTGGCCTGACCAAAAAAGTAGTCTATGAAAACGAGGAGTTCAACCTGCTCCAACACGCTTTAGACATCGAAGAAGGGATAGAAACACTGCGGTATAGCCGGATTGTGATTGCCACCGATGCCGATGTGGACGGGATGCACATCCGGCTGCTGATGCTCACGTTTTTTCTGCAATTCTTCCCCGATTTAGTCCGTAACGGGCATTTGTACATTCTGGAAACGCCATTGTTTCGGGTTCGAAATCCAAAGAACCACAAGGAAACAGCGTATTGCTACTCCGAAGAAGAAAAACAGAAAGCAACTAATAAACTCACCAAAGGCGGCAAAAAAGTAGAAATCACGCGGTTTAAGGGTTTGGGCGAGATTTCGCCCGACGAGTTTGGCCTGTTCATCGGCGAGAGTATGCGTTTAGAGCCGGTGATTATGGAAAAAGATACGTCGGTGCCAAAGCTGCTGAGTTACTACATGGGCAAAAATACGCCCGACCGTCAGCGGTTTATCATTGACAACCTGCGTGTCGAGAAAGACATAGAAGACGTGGCGTTGGTCGTATAGCCGTATTGCTCAGTATTGGTAAGTCTATTTCCTGATTTTTCTCGTGCCTGATCAGTCATTTTCTCCGGTCAGGCATTTTTCGGGCCTGATTTGGGGCCTCGCCGGACTGGGCGCGTGGGTGGCCTTCAACGCCTACCTGAACCAAAAAAGAAAAACTGATTTTCGGGGTAAAACCATCGTCATCACCGGCCGGTCGAGAGGGTTGGGCTTAGTTACCACTGTGTTAATGAGGTGCTGCCCGAAATGCGCCAACGCCAGGCGGGCCGAATTGTGAACGTAGCCTCGTTGGGGGGCAAAATCTCGGCTCCACACCTGTTGCCCTGCGTGACCAGCAAATTTGCGATGGTCGGCTATTCTGAAGGGCTACGCACCGAACTCACCCGGCACGGTATTTATGTAACCACCGTTTGCCCCGGTCTTGTCTGGGCGGGCAGTGCGCGGCAAACCCTGATACGGGGTCAGCACGAAAAAGAATATGCCTGGTTCAAAACCGCCGATTCGATTCCCGGCCTGTCGGTCAGTGCCGAAACCTGCGCCCGCCAGATTGTGGAGGCTTGCCGCTACGGTCGGCCAGAGGTTATTGTGTCGTTGCCCGCAAAAATAGCGGCCATTGTACAGGGCGTAGCACCCAACACAATGGCCGAAATCCTGACCGCTATCAATTACACTCTGCCCGACCCGGCTCCCGGAATGGTCAACGAGCGCAAGCAGGGCAAAGACGCTGAATCGCCGGCTTCGCAAAATTTAGTGACCTCATTGATGGACGAAGCCGCCGGGCGCAACAATCAATTGGTGCGCACCTGAAAGCACTCTTCGTTAGCTGTACCGATCATTGCGCCAGGGGTAGGCCGTGTCGGAGTAGCCGCGCTCTTCCCAGAAACCAAGCCGATTGGCGGTCAGAAACTCGATGCGCTTGATCCATTTCGAGCCTTTCCAGGCATACAACTGGGGCGTAATCATCCGCAACGGGCCGCCGTGTTCGCGGGTCAGGGGAAGGCCGTCGGCGGTATGCACCAGCAAGACATCGGGTTTCAGGGCTTCTTCGAGCGAGACGTTGGTCGAGTAACCATCAAACCCGTAGCACATAATGTGCGTGGCCGAGCCTTTGGGGTCTACCAGTGCGGCCAAATCCATGAACCGAACACCCACCCAGGGTACGTCTAACCGCGACCAGGTGGTGACGCAGTGAAAATCGCTCGTGTCCTCAACCTGCGGCAGGGCCATCAAATCGTCCCATTTCAGCCGGACGGGGTGATGCACGTCGCCGTCAATTGCCAACTGCCATTTATCGAGCGGGATTTCGGGTTGATAACCCAAATCCAGCACCGGCCATTTCTGGGTAACCGTCTGCCCAACGGGAACCTGCGGCATTCCGTGCCGGTTGGCCGGGCCTTTGCCGCGTGGTTTTTCTACTCCGTTAGTACCGTCAGCCATTGAAGGCGTTTGGGCCATTTTGGTCTCAAACCGGCGTTTGAGTTTCATACGGGCCTCCACAACACGGTCGAGTTTGGTCTCGTCGGTGGGTTGGGCGACTTGGGGGATTTCGGGGGTTTCCATGCGTCAATAAATCGGTTGAAGAGATAACCGATGGCGGGACGGTTAGGTTTGGTGAGGCCACAGGTTCGGTTATTGCCGAATAGAATAGCCAGTAATCACTGATGTTACGCGGGTTCGTAGAAAGCCGGAGGGATTTTCTATACCGTGCGTAACATGAGTTAATCAGCCTATTTCAGGGGTTGTGTTCGACCAACTTTACTCAATTTGAAGAACCCGTTCAACAGATTTTGAAACATGATTCCACGTCTGCTCAAAAAATCACTCAAAGCCCGCTGGCAGTTGGGCAAGGCATTGGTGGTGATGGCCCCACGACAGGTTGGCAAGACTACACTTCTGAAAAATCTCTGCAATCAGCAAGGGCTGCTCGCAGACGTATTTGACCATTCGCTCGCTCTGCTGCCGGTGCTACTCGTTGAGGTACATATCGTTAGGGCTGTTATTCATCGTCTTGCATAGTTTCCATCCGGTTGACAATCCCTAACGATGTCGGGTTTACGGCTACCGCACATCTCGTCTTAATCCTTATTGTGCTGGAAGTGAGACTGTTAGATTCATCCCAAATCTGCTGTGAAAGTAGCGCAAGTGTCTTAATCCTTATTGTGCTGGAAGTGAGACTGTTAGCTAATTCTTACCTTTGATATTTCCTAACGAAGGGGTCTTAATCCTTATTGTGCTGGAAGTGAGACTGTTAGCAGTGACCGGAGTTTTGGTTACAATGGCGATCACTCCAAGTTGTCTTAATCCTTATTGTGCTGGAAGTGAGACTGTTAGACGGAGTGCTGCGAGATCATGAAGATG
>JBBRUV010000135.1:0-11786 GCA_038247465.1 Cytophagales bacterium | reverse complement strand
GAAACCCGGCAGCAGGGCAACTCCAGCCTGATGCTGTTCCCGATTGATTACCTGATTTCGTTTCTATCGCGGTACTTTTTCCTGCAAAAAGGCGATATTCTGTTTACCGGCACTCCCGAAGGCGTTGGCCCGGTGCACATCGGCGACCGCCTGACGGGGAATCTGGAAGGACGGGACCTGTTTTCGTTTGAGGTGAAATGAAGGATTTTTACGCAGAGTGAGCGAAGATTATCCAGAAATCAAGGATTTTTTAGGTGCGTCGCAACGCAAAACATTGTAGAACACGTTATCGTCAAAAATTAAACTGTTGTGCCATGAAACACACGATTTCATTAGAATTAGACGAGTTGAACAGCGGCTTAATTGACCAATTGAAGGCTTTGTTTAGGGATTCCCACAAAAAACACGTCACCATCATCGTGGATGATGAAATGGACGAAACCGATTATTTGCTTCAATCACCCGCTAATCGGGAACGGCTTCTTGAGTCCTTGGAAAATGCGCGTAAAGGAAATTTCATAGGCCATGATTTAGACTCATACCGAAAGTTGGCGACTGATGCGTAAACCCGTTTTTACCCCCGAAGCTTGGGAAGAGTTTACCGAGTGGTCAGACAATGATTTAAAGATCGTCAGGAAAATTATTGAACTCATTGACGATGCTACGCAGACACCATTTTCGGGCATTGGCAAACCAGAACCACTAAAATACAACCTCCGGGGCTGCTGGTCGCGGAGAATTACCCGCGAGCATCGCCTAATTTATGAAGTAACAGACGAGCATATTGTTGTGCTGGCTTGCAAATACCATTATTGAGCTGATACCCTTGGTTACACGATCTATATTTCCCCTACTCCTGCTTGCGGCCACAACCGCCTTTGCCCAGCCCGCTAAGCCCGCTTATCCGGTCGGTTATTTTCTGTTTCCGATTATGCCCGGCTCCGGCAATTCGCTGTCGGGCGGGCTTGGCGATTTGCGTCCCAACCACTTCCACGCTGGCATTGACATCCGCACACAGGGCCGTGAAGGGCTTGACGTTCATGCCGCTGCCGATGGCTACATCTCGCGGATTGCGGTGTTTACGGGCGGCTACGGCAACGTGGTGTTCATCAAACATCCCAACGGGCTGACAACGGTTTACGGCCACCTGAAAACCTTAGCCGATACGCTGGGTCGGTATCTCCGCGCCGAGCAATACCGCCAGCAGACGTTTGAGATTGACCTGCGACCCGCTCCGGGGCAGTTCCGGGTTGAGCGGGGCGCGGTGATTGCCGCATCGGGAAACACAGGTGGGTCGGGTGGGCCGCACCTGCACTTCGAGATTCGGGATGCGAAGGATAATTTACTGAACCCGATGCTGTTTGGTTTCCCGGAACTGACCGACGACGTGCCGCCGTATTTTGAGCGAATCGCGCTCAAAACCATGACCGCCCAATCGCGCCTGAATGGTGAATACCAGCGGGTTAGCTACGTGCCGGTTCGTCAGCGCGACGGTACGTACATTCTCAGCCAACCCGTTCGGGCATCGGGCCTGCTGGGTTTAGAAGTGCTGGCCTACGACAAAACGAGCGGATCGCCCTACCGCAACGGCATCAGTTGCTTAGAACTCCGGCTCGATGGACACGAGTTGTTTGCCTACACCATGAACGGTTTCCCGAATGAGCAGACGCGGCAGATGAACGTTCACGAAAACTTCGAGGCCGAGCAACTCTTCGGCCAACGCTACCACCGGGCATACATCGCCGACGGAAACACGCTTCCCAACTACCGAACCAGCAGCGCGTATCGGGGCCGGATTCCGCTACTCGACGGGCAACCTCATGAGGTGACGGTGACGCTCTACGATGCCTTTGACCATGCAGCCCAACTCACGTTTACGGTGCTGCCCGAACTGTTGCCCGATGACCAGAAACGCGCCGACTCATTGGCAGGATTGGCTGAAACGGAACCTGAAACCGACGCAGCCGCGCCCGAACCGCAGACTTACGCCAGCGTCGGGCGGGCCAGTGCAACGCTGACTACCGACGAAAACGTACTGAAAATTGCCGTGCGAGGATTATCTGCCAGCAACCCACCACCGGCTAAACTCATCGTGGGCAGCGACGTGGTTGCCACGCAATCAGCGAGTTACGTAATTCGGGGGCAGGCCGTGTATTTGATTGATCTCCGTAAAACAATGCCCGATTTAGTACAGATTGGTAACAGCGTAGTGCAAACAAACTTCCGCAGGCGCGTTATTCCCGGTCAGACCACCGAGTACACCGACGGAAATTTACGGCTGCTGTTCGCGCCCAAAACGCTGTTCGATACGCTGCATCTTGCCACGCGCACATCTGCCAATGGTAGTCTGGAAATCAATCAGCGCAGTACCCCAATTTTCGAGAACCTGACCGTTAGCTACGCGCCCATCGTGAACGGGGCGATAGACACGATGCGAACGAAAGTATATCAGGCTGATAATCAGAAGTTTTTGGGCGGCTCGTGGCAGTCTGGGCGTATCACGTTCAAGACCCGTGAGCTGGGCCGTTTCGCGCTTTATACCGACACCGAAGCCCCGGCAGTGCGCTTAACATCGGCTACAACCGGCGGCATCACGGCCCGTGTCAGCGACGATTTATCGGGCATCCAGTCGTTCCGGGCAATGGTGGGCGGGCAGTGGGTATTGCTACAATACGACTATAAACGCGCCCTGCTTTGGTCGGATAAACTCGACCCAGAAACGCCGTTTGTGGTCGGTGATGAGGTAGTTATCGAAGCAACCGACCGATGCGGCAACGTCGGTTCAGCCAGTGGAAGCGTTGCGCCGGTCAGAGCGCGGGCAGTTGTGCAGAAGAAAATTACGCTTAAGAAAAAGGGCAGGAAACGGCGGTAATTTGCACGGCAGTCCCGCCCGTTGTTGTTTTGCGAGACACGGCAAGTCTGAAACGCAAGTCCCTGCTGCCCAATGACCTGATAACCCATTAACCAATGACCTTAAAACCTGGCGACCCCGCCCCCGATTTCGACACCCGCAACCAGAACGGCCAATCCGTCAAATTGTCTGACTACCGGGGCAAAAAAGTGGTTCTCTATTTTTATCCGAAAGACGACACGAGCGGCTGCACGGCCCAGGCCTGCAACCTTCGAGACAATTATGCTGCCCTGCAACAGGCTGGCTACGAGGTACTTGGCGTAAGTGTTGACCCCGAAAAATCGCACCAGAAGTTCATTACTAAACACGAATTGCCGTTCACGCTGCTGGCCGATACGGACAAGCAAATTGTGGAAGCCTACGGCGTTTGGATCGAAAAAAGTATGTATGGTCGCAAATACATGGGATCGGCCCGGACCACGTTTTTGATTGATGAACAGGGCATTATCACGCGAATCATCGAAAAAGCAGATACTAAAAACCACGCAGAACAAATTCTAAATTAATGGAACTCCAACAACTTCAACACACTGCTATTGCCGTCCGGCGCGACATCGTCAGGATGGTAGCCGCCGTGAACTCCGGCCACCCCGGTGGCTCGCTCGGCTGCACCGACCTGCTCGTTGCGCTCTACTTTGACGTGATGAACCTGAAACGCGATGCCGATGGCAAGCCCGTTTTTGATATGGACGGACGCGACGAAGACCTGTTCTTCTTGTCGAACGGCCACATCTCGCCCGTTTTTTACTCGGTGCTGGCGCGGGCCGGTTATTTTGAGCTTAACGAACTTAGCACGTTCCGCCGGTTAGACAGCCGCCTGCAGGGCCATCCCACCACCGCCGAACACCTGCCCGGCGTTCGGATTGCGTCGGGATCGCTGGGGCAGGGCCTGTCGGTAGCCAACGGTGCGGCTTTTGCCAAACGGCTCAACGGAGACGATTCTCACGTGTTTGTGCTGATGGGCGATGGTGAGCAGCAGGAAGGTCAGGTTTGGGAAGCGGCTCAGTTTGCGCCCAACAAAAAACTCGGCAACATCACAGCTATCATTGATTTTAATAAAGCGCAGATTGACGGAACCACCGACGGGGTGAACAACAACCGCGATTTAGCCGCCAAGTACCGCGCCTTCGGCTGGCACGTCGAAGAAATGGAAGGGAACGATATGGCCGATGTGTTGCGCGTGCTGAAAAAATCGCAGGACGATAAAGAAGTACCAACCCTGATTTTGATGCACACCCAAATGGGTTTTGGCGTTGATTTTATGGTCGGCAGCTACAAATGGCACGGCGTGGCCCCCAACCCGGAGCAGTTGACCTCGGCCCTGAAACAGTTGACGCTGGGCGAAGGAGACAGCGATTATTAGGATGAACATCAAACGCCTTGTTATCGAAAATTTTAAATCTATTGAACGGATTGAGTTGGTTGAACCCAATCCGTTCACGGTTTTTGTTGGGCCCAACGGGTCGGGCAAGTCGACTGTTTTCGAGGCATTAGAGTTTGTGAATTACATCTCAAAATATGGCAGGCACACTGGTTTAAGGCTATTTGGTGGGCGTGACAAGGTAATAAATCGAACTAACAATGATGACACGTTTCGCTTTGTCGGAAATTTTAACAGTCATAGTCCAGAGTTCGCTAACATAGCCTTTAAACTTAGAGGAGCAGGTTTGCCTTACAATTATTTATCTGCCTTGAATAAAGATTATCGCTACGCAGAATACCTTATTGAAAGCGGTGACTGGCACGATGAATACGAACAGTTTTATGATTCTTTTAGTCGGCTTTTCATAAAAGATACAAAGAGAATAAGAACTGATTTTCAAGATAATGAGTCATTAAATAGCGCGGCTACCAACCTCGAACCCGTTCTGAAACGTGTCTTTCAAAACGATATTCTTCGGGCTGAAATCTTCGAGTGGCTCGAATTATTTGTGCCGGGATTCAAAGCGGTTGAGGTTGATGACAGGAATGAACTGCATTGGTTTGAAGAACATTCGACAAGCTATTTCACGAAAGACCTAATTTCTGACGGAACCTACAATATTCTGGCCCTGCTGACAGCCGTATATCAGTCAGACAACAAGCCACAGTTTTTGTGCATCGAAGAGCCGGAAAACGGCTTGCATCCGCAGGTATTGATGACGCTGGTTGATTTTTTCCGGCAACAGTGCCAGGAGAAAGGACACTACATCTGGCTCAATACACACTCAGAATCAATTGTTGGAAAGTTAACTACTGATGAAATTGTGTTAGTTAAAAAGAAGAATGGTGCTACGGTTACTCGGCAGATTAAGGGACGAAATCTTTATGATATTCCAACGGATGAAGCGTGGTTAACAGGGGCTTTAGGCGGTGGGTTGGCATGGTAAAAATTGGGATTATTGTCGAAGGAGACTGCGAAAAGATTGTGCTGGACTCTCAGGAATTTCAAGTAATTCTGAGCCGAAACAACTTAGAATTGGCCGACGAAGTCATCAACATTGGTGGTAAGTCGAAGTTGAGACCTGATAATCCGAAAATGCAAAAAAACGCTCAAATCCTGTTCGACCAGCAAGCTGAGTGGATTCTCATTTTGCGTGATATGGATGATGCGCCTTCCTTTACGGTAGTTGCCTCGGAGGTCTTTCAAACGCCAAGTACAAAACTGTGCCTGGCAGTCAAAGAATTTGAAGCCTGGTTTCTCACCGACTCCGCTGCACTGACAAATTTGTTTCAACTGGATAACTTTGACTACCCCAATCCTGAAGAACCAGTTGAACCCGGAAAAGTCATAGCTGATTTGTTTTTGCAGCACACAGGGCGAGGAATTGGCTGGAACAAGGCAGGAGGTAAACAAAAACTTGCCAATAAAATGCTTGACAACGGCTTCACCATCGAACGAGCCGCCCAACACCCAAACTGCCCTTCGGCACAGTATTTTTTAACAACATTGAAAACCCTCGCTTCGGCGAATTAATTAAAAACGCCATGCTTCTAAACCACCCGGAAGCATGAAAAGCCCCTCCCCTGTTTTAGGGGAGGGGTTTGGGTGGGGTAACAACCATGAAAAAATACGAATACACCGAAAAAAAAGACACCCGCTCCGGTTTTGGCGCGGGCATCGCCGAGCTGGGCCGCACAAACCCCAACGTCGTTGCACTCACGGCTGACCTGGCCGGGTCGCTCAAACTCGACGTGTTTATCAAAGAAAACCCCGACCGATTTGTGCAATGCGGCATTGCCGAAGCCAATATGATCGGCGTATCAGCAGGGCTAACCATCGGCGGCAAGATTCCGTTTGCCACCACCTTTGCCAACTTTGCAACGGGGCGGGTCTATGACCAAATCCGGCAGTCGGTGGCGTATTCCAACAAAAACGTCAAGATTTGCGCGTCACACGCGGGCCTGACGCTGGGCGAAGACGGAGCCACGCACCAGATTCTGGAAGACCTCGGTATGATGAAGGCGTTGCCCAACATGACCGTGATTAACACCTGCGATTATAACCAAACCAAAGCCGCTACCCTCGCCATTGCCGATCATGTGGGGCCAGTGTATCTGCGGTTCGGGCGGCCAGTGTTGCCGGTGTTTACCCCCGCCGACCAGAAATTCGAGATTGGCAAGGCGTGGCACGTCAACGAAGGCGATGCGGTGTCTATATTCTGCACAGGCAATCTGGTTTGGCAAACGATTCTGGCGGGTGAAATGCTGGCTGAGCAGGGGATCGAAGCCGATATCATCAATATCCACACAATCAAGCCGTTAGACGTTGATGCGATTCTGAAATCGGTTAAAAAAACGGGTTGCGCGGTATCGGTCGAAGAGCATATGATGAACAACGGCCTGGGCGATAGTGTGGCGCAGGTTCTGGCCCGGAATTTGCCCCTGCCCATGGAATACGTTGGCGTGAATGATACCTTCGGCGAAAGCGGCACGCCCGACCAACTCTTAGAAAAATACGGCCTTACCGCCAGCCACATCGTTGATGCAGTGAAGAAGGTAATAGCACGGCGTTCGTAGTTTGTGCAGGGCGGCCTGCGCCGTTCGTAGTTTGTGGTTTTAGACCGTGAAGCAACTACAAACCATAAACCACAAACTAAAAAAATGACTGACGAAGAACTCCTCGCAAAATACCGCGACCCCGCCACCCGGAACTATGCCTTTAATCTGCTGGTACGCACGTATCAGCAGAAAATTTACTGGCACGTCCGTAAAATGGTGATTGACCACGACGACGCGGACGACTTGGTGCAGGAGACGTTTATCAAAGTCTGGAATAATCTAGAGAAGTTTCGCGCTGATAGTCAGCTATATACCTGGATTTACCGGATAGCCACCAACGAGTGCCTGAACTTCCTGAACAAGAAAAAACGGCGTTTTTTTCTGCCCATTGGCGATGTAGAAGGCGAACTGTTACAAAAGTTAGAAACCAACGCTGACTTTGTAACGTCGGGCGAAGGCACGGGGCCAACGGGCGATGAAATTCAGCTAAAACTGCAAAAAGCCCTCCTGAAACTACCAACCAAGCAGCGGTTGGTATTCAACATGAAGTATTTCGACGAGATGAAATACGAAGACATGAGCGAAATCACCGGCACATCAGTCGGTGCGTTGAAAGCTTCGTACCATATTGCGGTTAAGAAAATTGAGGAGTATCTGACCAAAACAGATATTGACGATTAAACCAGCCGGGACATAGTTGGTCAAACCAGGGAAAACCATGAAAACGAACCATTTAATAAAGCTCGACGATCTTTCGCCCGACCACCCGGCCCGGCACGTTCCGTTTATGGCACCCGAAGGTTATTTTGATGCCTTGCCCACCCGCATCCAAACACGGGTAGCCGAAGCCCACAAGCCGACTTTCACCATCAGTTGGTCGTGGCAGCGCACGGTGGCTTCGCTGGCCGGAGCCAGTCTGGTAGTTGCCCTGATTTACGTTACCCTTCCGCAACGGCAGGAATCGCTGGGAACCGAGGCCCTGGCCGGGGTCAGCAACACCGATATTGTGGCCTATTTAGACGAACAACAACTCGTTACCAGCGAGTTAGTCGATCAGGAAGCGATTCAGGCGGCTTTCCCGCAGGATTCGACCCTGATTCAATACCTTGACGTGAAACCCGAAGCCATACAGCAACTGCTTGACGAACAAAATGCCGACGACCTGCTGAATCTCGGCTCTTGATCCCGCAGCCATTTTACACAGACAACCATGAAAAAAGTACTGATTATCAGTCTGTTAGCCACCTGCCTGATCGGCGGAGCGCAGGCGCAGGACGGCGGAGGCCGCGAAAAAATCGAAGCCGCAAAGATTGCCATGATTACCAATCGGTTGAACCTCACCACCGATCAGGCCCAGGTTTTTTGGCCCGTTTATAACGAATACAATAACCGTAAACACGAACTGACGCGCAAGATGCGGCAACTCAATAACGAATCGTTGCGGCCCAATAATGATAATGTGGTTGATGATCTGAAGGAATACAATGGTATAAAACAAAAACTCGCCGACTTAGACGACGAGTATCTGAACAAGTTTCTGAAAGTGATTTCGCCAACACAATTGGCTGAACTCTACAAAACGGAGCAGATGTTCAATAAAATGTTGCTCAATCGGTTGAAGAACAATTGATAACTGTCAGTATCGCACAACCTTAAATGTTGAAATGCCGCCCTCGAAGTCAATATTGATTTTGTTGGCGGCTTTTTCGTAATCGGGGCTAATGGAGGTATTGCCGCCTACGTCGGTAAAACCATCTAACGAGTTAACGTTCATAGCTCCTTCACGTTTGACTTTCACACCCACGTTTTTTGGCACCCGCACCGTGATTGATGCTACGCCAGACGATATTTTCACGTCTGACTGCGTGGCTTTGCCGCCCAGTGTTAGCTCAACCTCAGCGGCTCCGGCTTCAATTTTAATGTTTCTGACCACATACCGGCTTAAATCGAACGTGCCTTTACCGGCCCCAACGGTCGCGTTTACCGTCCAGGCAGGTTTGTCGTTCAGCCGCACGTCTAATCGGTTGTCCAGATCACCATCACCGAGGTTGATATTCACGTCACCATCGCTGTCTTTTTCGCCATCAGACGGGTTGAGGTTGATCGTTGTGTTTTGCGTGTCAGCATCGCGGTCAACGTCCATTTTATAGCTGCCAACGGTCTGGTTGGCATCGGCTTTGATGAGTTCAGCAACGGGTTCACCGATGCTGAACCGGCCCGCACCACCCACCAGATTCAGCGTGGCCGTGCGTGTGGCCGGGTTCATGGCTTCAACAAATGCGGTTCGGCTTTCGGTTTTGACGCGGTCGGTACGTTCTTCATCGTAGGCCGAATCTATGTCTTCGTCAGAATCATCATTGTTGCTATCACGGTCATTATTGCGGTAGTCAAAGCGGTTATCATTACCACTGCGCCACTGTCGGCGTTGCCCCACAAAGCTGAACAGAATCAACGGGATAGCTACGCCCAGCAGGATGGTGGTTGCCAGAGCCGCCTGCCGATTCCGGCGTTCAAGAATCAGATTTACGCCGGCCAGAATCAGTAGCACGGGCCAGAGGTTTCGCAGCACCTCCCAGTCAAAAGCAACCCAGCCCATGCGCTGCCCAAAAAAGAGCAACCCGGCGGTAATCAGGGCCACGCCCCAGAAAATTCCTCCCCGATTTTGCATGGCTCAGAACGAGTTAGAATCCGTTGTGGTGGGTAATGTTGGCGATGTTGGCGGAGTAGGCGGGGTCGCGGTTGTCGTATCGGTCATATCACCAATGTAGGGCGACGCGGCCTTCTGAATCCGGTCGCGGAAGAGCAGCCATACGCCAACGGCCACCAGAATCAAGGGCCACAAATCGCGCATGTTGATATCGAACCAACGGTCAAGCAGAAAAATCACGCCAACGGTGATGAGTACGATACCGCCCACAATGGAGCTACTGCGGTTGTTTGCATTAGTTGACATAGAAAAAAAAGGGTTTGTGAGGTTTGAGAAATTGACTGGTTCAGTTGGCGTTATAACTCCGAAACGGCGTTCGGGCATGGCTATCCACAAGATAACGTAAATCAGTAAAGCGGGAAAATATGGCAGGAAAATTCCGGCCACCAAAATAGCGCGAATCAGAATCCGGTCAGTGCCAAAATAATCGGCAAGACCAGCGGCAACGCCCCCAATCACTTTGTGGTCGGGCAGGCGTTCCAGGCGTTTCGAGGTGCTCATTGTATTTGTCATGGCAGTTGTTGTTTAAAACCATGACAAACGTACTGCACGGCCCAAAACCCGCCAACGAGATTCGTAAGAATGGCTACCGGCCAACAAGAACGCTCTTTTTTGGTGATAGTTGGTAATGCAAAGTAGTGGGTAGTGAACAATTAACGATGAGCAATTAATGATGACTAATACCAAGCTTTCACCTTGCTCATTATTAATTGTTCATTGCTCATTGTCAATTGTTTCCAACACATCCATCAACGCCCCGAAGTCTTTGCTGCCGGGGCGGTCTTCGTCGCCACCGCGCAGGGCAATTCCGCGCACGGGCAGTTCGGCAAGTAATGTTTGCACGGTTTTGGCAGTGATGCCCGTGCCGAGCAGGATTGGGTAAGTCTGGGCGAGTTGAACCAACACGGCTTTCAGTTCATCGTCAAGGTGAATCAACGTGGGGCTTTCGAGCAAAAAATATGCAACGTGTTCATGCGCTGTGGCGCAGATAGCCGCGAGTTGTTCGAGGGTGCTGTGCGTCAGGTCAATACGGAGCAGGAGGGGTTTACCAAACGTGGCGAGGTAGGGCAACAGGGCCGATTCGTCAACCTGTAACGCGTCGGGCCGGTAGGTGTTGAGCAGGGTTTCTATGGTTTCGGGATCAGCGCCCGCCGTTTCGCCCACGATCTGCACACCGGCCACCCATTGCCGGATTTCAGCGAAGCGTTTAGGATCAACATAATCGGGCGCGTCGGCATCCATCGAAAAGCCGAGCATATCTACGCCCATTCCGGCGCAGTAGCGGGCATCGCTGAGGTTGGTAACGTTGGAGATTTTGACGAAGGTTTTGAGCATATAACGGATACCATATTGGTCTGCAAAGAACACTATTTGACCCGGCCAACGCAATCAAACCACTGCTCCCTCCAACCAGAGCGTTACTCAAACACTGCCGAGAGCGCGAGTTCGAGGCCCAGGTTGGGGTCGCGCAGGGTTTCGTCGTGGCGAAAAAATTGATAATGACCAAGGCGGTCATACACAAAAACGCCTTTCACAGCAGGTACAACAATCCAGCACGATTTCACACCAAACTTGAAATAAATTGTCGTTTTATCCACCATATCCTCGGTGCTTTGCGATGGTGACTGAATCTCGATGCAGACCAACGGAGGGTCGCTGCGTTTGGCTGTTCGGTGGTCATAATCAAGCGCGAAGGCCGGATAAATCGCCGAATCGGGCGTAGTTCCGTCGGGAATCGTTGCCAATGACAACTCCGACAAAATGCGGTATTGTTTGCGATATTGTACGCTAAGTTCTCCTCCCAAATTCATCTGGAGGGCAGCGTGAATGGTGTCGGGCGTAGGTTTACCTCTCTCGATTTCGTAATCGGTGAGTCCGTCAACAAGGGTTTCGGTTATCATCGGTTTGTCGGCTGCGGGGAGTGGTCGCGTTTTTCATCAAATATACAAAAATCAGCGCGTTCACCAAAGGGTAATCCCTACCGGAAACCAACCCGCCCCGATTCACTGTTTCCCTGTCTCATTGTGCAGTATCCATTGTACATTTTCATTCATTCATCGCAGGGCTTTGCCCCCTGGCAGATATAAACCATGAGCAAACACGGACGCATTTTGGTCGCCATGAGTGGCGGTATTGATTCTTCGGTAGCGGCAGTGATGCTCCACGAAGAAGGCTACGACGTTATCG
>JBBRUV010000134.1:0-11806 GCA_038247465.1 Cytophagales bacterium | reverse complement strand
TCTCAGAGAGAAATTTTGTGGTGGGTATAGACTATTTAATGGAACGACCGAGCCTTCAGGGAAAGAACATTAGCGCCTTTCACGACACCGATAAAATCGTAAAAGTCGAGCCTCCACGAGCCAAGGATCCGCTGAAAAAAATAGCCTAGGTCTTGCTCCGAATTATTTAATGAGAGCCATTTAGAATCTATGAAAATAGGGGACTACGAAATTCATGCTCTTGAGACCGGGACTTTCAAACTCGACGGTGGAGCTATGTTTGGCGTAGTGCCAAAACCGCTCTGGCAACGCCTGAATCCCGCCAATGAAAACAACCTCTGCACCTGGGCCATGCGTTGCCTGCTCATCGAAACCGTTGATAATCAAGGCAAAACCCGGCTGGTACTGGTTGATACCGGGATGGGTAACAAGCAGGAAACCAAATTCTTCAACTATTATGACCCCAACCCCCACCCCACCGACAAACCCGGCAATCTGGTGCTGATTGACGCGATTCGGGACGCTGGCTACACCGAAACCGACATCACCGATGTGCTGCTGACGCACCTCCATTTCGACCACGTGGGCGGGGCCATAATCCGGCAACCAACCCCGGAAAATGCGGCAGGGAAAGACCAAACACTGGTGCCGACGTTTGCAAACGCCACCTACTGGGTGCACAGTCAGCACTGGCACTGGGCCACCCACCCCAACCCCCGCGAACGGGCTTCGTTTCTGACCGAAAACATACTGCCCATTCAGGAGAGCGGCCAATTGAAATTTGTGGACGAAACCGATCTGGATTTGCCCAATGCGTCGCTGTTATTCATGGACGGCCACACCGAGAAAATGACCCTGCCCAAGCTTACCGTAAAAACGGGCGCGGGTCAACAAACGGTGCTGTTCTGCGCCGATTTGGTTCCGTCGGCCCACCACGTGCCTCTGCCTTACGTGATGGGCTACGACGTGCGGCCCTTGCTGACGATGGACGAAAAAGCGCGGGTGTTGAGTCAGGCCGCTACGGAGGGCTGGATTCTGGTTTTTCAGCACGACCCCGTTACCGAAGCCGCCGTTGTGGAGCACACGCCCAAAGGTGTCAGAATCCGGGAGAGCGGGCGACTTGCTGATTTTTTATGACGTAACGCGGGTTCCCACCCGCGTACACACACAAATGCGGGTTCCCACCCGCGTACACACACAAATGCGGGTTCCCACCCGCGTACACACACACAAATGCGGGTTCCCACCCGCGTTACGATAAACCAAAAATCGGCTTTGCCCGTTAGTGAAATAGTATGTACGCATACGGTTTTAGTTCATTCACGCATTGACGCTATGGAAATTGGCTTGGTATTATCGGGGGGCGGAGCGCGGGGCATTGCCCATTTAGGCGTGTTGAAAGCCCTTCAGGAACAGGGCATTACGATAAATCGGATTGCCGGTACGAGTGCCGGGGCTATTTCGGGCGCGTTGTTTGCCCAGGGATTCTCGCCCGATGAAATTCTGAAACGCATCGAATCGCCGACGTTGCTCTGGCACCTGCGTCCGGCCTTTAAGATGGGTATCCTGCGTATTGATGCAGCCATTGACCTGTACCGGAAATATATTCCTCACGATAGTTTTGAGGGTTTGCCGATTCCGTTGCACGTGTTGGCCGTTGACCTGAACGCGGGCGAGACGGTGGTGTTCGAGGCAGGCGAACTGATTCGGCCTGTGCTGGCTTCGGGATGCTTGCCGGGCATTTTTGAGCCAATGACCATCAAAAAGGTACAATACATTGATGGCGGGGTACTCAATAATATGCCGGTCGAGATAATTGAGCATAAAGTTGATTTTATTATCGGTTCACACTGCAACCCTATTCAACGGCAAAAACCCCTCGATTCTATGCGGGCTATTCTGGAACGGAGTTTAGTGCTGGCCGTGCAAAGCAAGACCAAAGAGCGGTTTGCCAAATGCGATGTACTGATCGAACCGGAGGAACTCAGTCGGTTCAACGTGTTCGATATTGGCAAGGCGCGGGAGATTTTTCGTATCGGCTACAAACATACGATGGGGATGGCTACCCAGATTGACAAAGCCCTGTCGCAGACATTACTGACGGCATAAGGCACGACAACCGCTAAACACCATGTTTACAAACGGGGCCGCTCTGAAAAGGGTGGCCCCGTTACTTTATAAGCCCGGGCCGAGATCGCCAGTAGTACAATTTCGGTATTGGCGATTGGAGAAGATTTAACACTTGAATAACGTCAATTTGATTTTTGCCAGCAACAGGTGATTTAAAGTAGTAATGCCTAAGTATATCGAAAACGCATTTCAAAATATTGTTCTGCTTATCAGGCCATAGTCGGTATTATATATTGTTTCTAAAATCTAGGCAAAAGTTTTGTAATGTTTTTTAGTCTGTATATTTTTGTGGCAGTCTTCATGTTTTCTTAATCTAAAATAAACTTACAATGAGGAAATCTCTATTTCTGAGTCTGCTCTTGCTTTGTTCGTTCTGTGTGCCGGTACTGGCTCAGGAGCGCAAAGTGACCGGGGTGGTCAAGTCGTCAGACGACGGTGGCCTAATGCCCGGTGTGTCGGTTGTGCTGAAAGGTTCAACTAAAGGTACCAATACCGATGCCAGCGGTGCCTATACCATCTCGGTACCGGAGAAAGGCGGTAAATTAGTCTTCAGTTTTGTGGGTTCGGCCACGCAGGAGGTCGAAATTGGCAACCGGGCTACGGTTGACATCGCGCTGTTGTCAGACAGCAAGCAACTCGGCGAAGTGATTGTAACGGCGCAGGGCTTAGTCCGTGAAAAACGGGCATTGGGATATGCCGTCAGTACAGTTGACCAGAAAGCAATACAAGACCGCCCACAGGCCGACGTGGGCCGGGTGTTGCAAGGCAAAGTACCCGGTGTAAATATTACGGCCACATCGGGGGTATCGGGTACCGGCACAAACATCACCATTCGCGGGTATTCGTCTATTACGGGTTCTGTGCAGCCCCTGTTTGTGGTAGACGGGGTGCCATTCAACTCCAATACCAACACCCGTGGGGGATTCACGCAGGGCGGTCAGTCGTCGTCGAGCCGGTTTCTGGACCTTGACCCCAACAACATCGAAAACATTACGGTGTTGAAAGGACTGGCAGCCACGGTGACGTATGGCGATCAGGGCCGAAACGGAGTAATTCTGGTGACAACTAAAAACGGTAGCAAGAAAGCCCGTAAAACAGAATTTACCCTAACCCAGTCGCTCTTTACCAACACGGCAAACCTGCCAAGCTATCAGAACGACTACGTGGGCGGTTTCCATCAGAACATCGGTTACTTCTTTAGCAACTGGGGACCAACCCTGAACGAAGCCCGGGCATATCCGTCGCAGAATACCAACCCCGCCCTGACCAATCACCCGTATGCGTCTCTGTCGGTGGCGGCAACGAAGGCCGCTATGGCTCCTTATGTGGCTTCGGTTAGCCCTTATGCCATGCAGGTGTTTCCGAACAACGTGAATGATTTTTTCCGTACCGGAAGAATCTCCAATACATCCCTGAACATTGCGGGAGGTGGCGAAAAAGTAAGCTACAACCTGTCTGTTGGGTATAACAATGAGCAGGGCTATATCCCCGAAAACGGGCTGAAACGGCTGAATATCGGCCTGGGTCTGAATGCGCAGTTGAGCAAACGCCTGAGGATGCAAACCTCGATCAACTTTGCCAATACCGATCAATTCTCGCCCCCGCTTAGTTCGGGAACGGGTAACAACGCAAATGATTTCCCCTCAATTCTGGCCAACGTGATGTACACCCCGCGTCAGGTTGACCTGATGGGATGGCCCTTCGAAAATCCGGATGATGGCAGTTCGGTCTATTTCCGTTCAGCAAACGACATTCCGAATCCCCGCTGGATGCTGGCTAACTACAAAACTTCGGGTGTAGTAAACCGGATTTTTGCCTCAAACACGGCAACGTATGATTTTGGCAAAGACCTGACGTTCCTGCTGAAAACAGGATTGGACACCTACGACGAGGTGCAGGATTTTACACTCAACAAAGGTGGCCCTGCTTTCGTGAACGGATTGTATAACACGGTAAACTTCAAAAATACAATCTGGGACAACACGGCTATTCTGTCGTATGCGAAAAGCGTTACAGAGAAACTCTCGGTTTCGGCCAAAGTAGGTGGCAACCTGCGCAACGACCAGTTTAGTTTATATAACATAAACAGCCAAAACCAACTGGCGCGTAACCTGTTCCGGCACAATAATTTTATTGACAACGTAGCCACCAATTTTACATCCGAGCAAACCCGGATGGGTATCTTTACCGAAATAACAGCCGATATTAATGAATACCTGTTCCTGAACTTTGCAGGACGTAACGACTGGACATCAACGGTGGAGAAGGAGAATCGTCGGATTTTCTATCCGTCCGGCAGTATCTCGTTTGTGCCAACAACTGCCTTCAAAGGGCTGGAGTCGAGTTTTATGAACTTCCTGAAGCTGCGGGCCAGTTACGGAACGTCAGCCGGTTTCCCCAACCCCTACAACACCCGGAACATTCTGGCGCAAAACGCACGCGGCTGGCTGAATGCGGCCGGTACGGCCGTACAGACGCACTCCGTAGATAACGCTTTGGGCAACGTCAATCTGAAGCCTGAGTTACACACGGAGTATGAGTTAGGACTGGAAGGTAAGTTCCTGAACAACCGCGTCAACGTTGACCTGACAGTCTACCGCCGGATTACGCGCAACCTGATTACAAACGCGCCACTCGATGCCGCCACCGGCTTTACGGGTACGACCACCAATATTGGCAAAATCCGTAATCAGGGCGTTGAGTTAAGTATAAACGCCAATCTGATACGTCGGGGAAGCTTCTCCTGGGATGTTACGAGCATCTTCTCCCGCAACGAACCGCTCGTATTGGACCTGGGCGGTACCCTACAGGAAGTACAGATCACGGGTTTTGCCGGCTTGGGTAACTTTGCGATAGTGGGCAAACCCTTCAATATCATTAAAGGCACGGGCTACCGCCGGAACGAGCAGGGTCAATTACTGGTTGACGGCGGGGGCTACCTCCAAACAACTACCTCGCCCATCGTTCTGGGTGATCCTAACCCGGCCTTCACCACCAGCCTGATCAATGACCTTAGCTACAAAGGATTGTCTTTCAGTATGATGTGGTCGTATCGGCACGGTGGCGCACTGTATTCGTCAACAGCGGGCGCACTCATGGGGCGCGGTCTGACCTATGACACGGGGCTGGAAAAAGGCTATGACCGGGCGCAAACGTTTATTTTTCCTGGTGTGAAAGCCGACGGAACACCCAACGATATTCAGGTAACGGCCGCCGATGTGGGCTTCAATAACCTGTATTTCTTTGGCGACGAGGGCCGTATTTACGATGGTTCAACCATCCGTTTGCAGGAAATGTCGGTAGCCTATCAATTACCCAAAACGCTTTTCAGCAAGATTGGCATCAAGGGCGCATCGGTTGCTCTGACGGGTAACAACCTGTGGTACAAAGCCTTGTATTTTCCACCGGGCCTGAATTTCGATACCGATAACCTCGGTCTCGGTGTGGGCAATGGCTTAGGATTTGAATTCCTGACAGGCCCAAGCGCACGCCGGGTTGGTGGTACACTCAAACTAACGTTCTAATTGAAACAGATGAGGCCTAAAAAACTCATCTTAACTCATTGTTACCAATGAAAAAATCTATAAAACTGTCAATTTTAGCACTGTGCGCGTTGCTTGTTAGCTCCTGCGAACTGGACCTGCTCGACAACCCCAACGCCGTTACAACGGCCAATACCGACATCAACTACCTGCTGAGTCAGGTCGAGTTGAGTTATTCAGGACACTTCAATCAAATGAGTGACCCGACCATGCGTCTGACCCGGATGCTGAACGCAGGAGCTGCTATTTACGAAAACGCCGTTACCCCCGTCGGGCTGGATGGTGCCTGGACAACGGCTTATGCCGTTGTTTTGAATGACGTGAAGACACTCATTCCGCTGGCCGAAAAGGCTGAGTTGTTCGTTCACGCCGGTATTGCCCGGACTATTCGGGCATCGGTACTGGCAAACTTGGTGGATGTGTTTGGCGATGTACCCTTTACCGAAGCCCTGAGTGCCGAAAACTTCAACCCGAAAGTTGATGGCGGAGCAGCCATTTATACAGCCGCTATTGCTGATTTAGACAAAGCCATTGAAAACTTCGGTGCCACCTCAAAAGGTGGAGCAACCGGCGATTTGTTCTACGGCGGTACAGCCGATAGCTGGATTCGGATAGCTAACACGCTGAAATTTAAACTGCTGCTCAACCGTCGTTTGATTGACAAAGCGGGTTCTACGTCGGGTATCAACGCCCTCATTACGGGTGACAGGCTTATTGCAACGGCGGCTCAGAATTTCACGTTTAAGTTTGGTACCAACCTGACCAATCCCGACACGCGCCACCCTCGCTATTCGGGTCAGTATTCGCCAACCGGCGGGGGCGATTATCAGTCGAACTCCTACATGGGTACGATGTATGAGAGCAAGGGCTTCCCCGACCCACGGATGCGGTTTTACTTTTACCGTCAGGTGGTGGTTAATACAAGAGACGTAAACGAACTCCGGTGCATTACCAACTCGAAACCGACGCACTATGGTGCCAACGATTATTTCTGTTTGCCTACTGCTGTTGGCTATTGGGGCCGCGACCACCTCAGCAACGAGGGGATTCCACCGGATGGTCTGCGCCGGACTGCCTGGGGCGTGTATCCGGCTGGTGGTCTCTACGATAACGATGCCGCGCGGCCTGTTTCGCTTGGTGCCGGAGCGGGCGGTGCGGGCATTCACCCCATCATGACGCGGTCCTTCGTGGATTTTATGCGGGCCGAAGCCGCCCTCACGCTGGGTACAACCGGCGACCCCAAAGCCCTGTTGAAATCAGCCGTTGAAAAATCAATGGCCGATGTACGGACGACGGTGCTGGGGACTTCCGAAGCCGGTAAAATCGCAGCCTTTGAAGCCGACAAGAAAATTGTCTGGGCCGACGACGTGACCCGTTACGTCAATAAGGTGCTGGCTGATTATGATGCCGCCACCACAGCCGACGCGAAACTAAACGTGATCGGTATCGAATACTGGCTGGCGTTGCACGGCAACGGAATTGAAGCCTACAATATGTACCGGCGGACGGGCAAGCCGGCCAATCAGCAGCCGGCTCTGGAGCCAAATCCGGGCCAGTTTGTCCGGTCGTTCTTTTACCCAAACTCGTTTATCGTTCGTAACTCGAATGCGAAGCAAAAAGCGAACGTAACGACTCCTGTGTTCTGGGATAACAATCCGGCCGGTCTTGCCAAGTAACTCAAACTACCTAACACTAACTTTCAATTACGCTAACATGAAATACACACATAGTTTTTGGATCGTGATGCTGATCGGATTGGCGAGCGTTTCCTGCAAAACGGAAATGGTCGAACGAATTGATGAATTCAGTCTTGAGCAGGGCGGATATATGCGAACTGTAACGCCATTTCCGGTGATAGACGCGACTTTCAGAGTCAGCAAGGCCAACATGACGGACACCAAAATGGAACTGGTTGCTGAGGCTGTGACACCCAACCAGGGTGCTTTGTTTCAATCGTATGACCTGTCTATTCGGCTTGTTGATGCAACTCCCGCCAATGGCGACAAAACCACTGTGGCCACTGCGCTGAGATCAATTCCGGCATCGGCATACGCCAAAGATGCTACAACAGGTTACCCCCGCACTACAATCTCTGTTACGGGAGCCGAAGCATTAACGGCTACTAAACTGACGGCGGCTGATGTGTCGGCAGGTGACCGTTTTGAGATCAGAGCGACGATGAAACTGACGAACGGGAAATCATTTAACGCAACCAACACGGGAGTAAACATTACGGGAGGAGCCTTTTACAGTTCACCGTTTTTCTACCGGATTAACGTCCTACAGTAAAAACGCATTTTTCTAAACCAACAAAGGCCGCGAAGCAATTCGTGGCCTTTGCTGGTTTAAACGGAGTAGTCATCAACGACGCACCCTGATGATAACGAAAATAGCGCGGCATTTCTGCAACAATTAAACCACAAAATACAGTTACTCATCTAACGTTTGGCAGGCGTAGCCCAGTCTCCAGATTTCTACTAAACAACAACGATGAAACTCAACTTTCTGCTTCTACTGCTGCTTTTGCCATTCGCGCTAATGGCTCAGATTCAGCACTCTACGCCCGAACCCCGCATTGACGACGTGAACGACCGCGAGGTCACAATCCGGCGCGTTGACCTCACCAACCAGTACACGGTGGTTTATATGACCTATCAAAATTCAAGAAAAAAAGACGAAAGGCCCAAACAACGGCAGGATGACAACGGCGAAATTCATACGCATACGATTCATTTTGAACCCGGTTCGCGGCTGTATGTCAACGACGGAGCGCAGTCGTTCAAATTTATCCGGGCCGAAAACATACCTGTTGAAAAACGACGCGATGTGTCGGCGGGCGAGCGGGTTGATTTTGTTGTGTATTTCGAGCGAATTACGCCCGGTATCGGTGTTTTTGATTTGTTTGAGTGCAGCGACCGGAGCCGGCGCGATGTGGTTTGCTTCAATTTCTGGGGCGTTCATATCACCAATCCTCCGTTGCGTCAGCCGCAATCGCGCCCCAAACCAAAGCCGCCCATTGTAGCTCAAAAACCCCGCTACGAACCCCGCACCACACCCGGCGTTCCGGCGCCTAAACAACCGATACCCGCCGAAGAACCAATGCCTAACCCATCGTCAGCTTCGGTGAACGGTATTATCCGGGATGCCAAAACCAAAAAGCCAATGGCGGCAACAGTAACCTACCAGCTTATTGCCGGGGCCGAAACCACCGGCGACCAACCCGCCGACAGCATCCGCAGCAACGGCCAAACCGGAAACTACGCCATTGCCTCGGAGTCGCTCTCCAAATACGCCGTTACGATTTCGGCAAAAGGCTATTTCACCCGGCAAGACACCGTGAACGTGGTTCGGACCGACGTAGCCCGCAATTATGACCTCACGCCCATCGAAACCGGCGCGAAGGTGACGCTCAAGAACATCTATTTCAATGTCTCAAAATACAATCTCAAATCGGAATCGTTCCCCGAACTCGACCGGCTGGCAACGCTTTTACGCGAAAACCCAACCATGCAAATCAAGCTCGAAGGTCACACTGACATCGTAGGCGATTTTGATGCCAACGTCGAACTCTCGCGCAATCGGGTCAACGCCGTGAAACGCTATGTAGTGAGCAAAGGCATTTTGGCGGGCCGCATCGAAACGGTTGGTTATGGCCCCTCGCGGCCCATCAACACCAACAAAAGCCTGAAAGAACGCCCCGAAAACCGGCGCGTGGAGTTAGTGATTACGCAAGTTTAACCAACGCATTGCCCCGCAGCACCGGCACCACGTCGTGCAGATCGTGTTGGAGGCAATAGAGAATATCCTGCTGAATACCAAGCCGTTGCAAGCGTTGCACGTGCGATGAGTTGGCCAGAAACGCGGGCAGGTTGGCGTGGCCCTGTTGGTATAATCGCTGGGCCATCAGTGCGCTGTCTTCTTCGATAGCGTATTCGTTGTGCAGCCGTTCGACCAATGCCCCGGCGAAGAGCGTGTCTTCGAGGTTAAACCGGCCCTTCCAGCCCGCACATAGCACCAGCACGTCATACGATTGGGTGCGGAGGTAGCGTGTAACGGCATCAAGGTTCAGAAACGCCCCGACCAGCACCTTCACGGCTCCGCGTGATTTGGTAATGGCTAAGGTTCCGTTGGTGGTAGTCATGGCAATGTTGGCCCCTTCGAGCCAGGGTTCCATGTAGCTAAAGGGCGAGTTATCAAGCTCAAAGCCGTCAACTTTCTCTGCGTTGCGTTCGGCGGCAGTGATGTAGCCCCGCTCCTGAAACGCCCGGCACTCCTCCACCGTTGCCACCGGCACTATACAGGCCACGCCGTGCGCGAAGGCCGTAACCATGCACGAGGTCGCCCGGAAAACATCGGCCACGACAACAATTGTATTTTCGATGGTGTGCAAATGCAGCAGTTCGGGCGTTAAACAAACGTCAATGTGTTTCATTTTAGCGAAGGAATGAACGGGCGATTCATGAAAGAATGACTGGCAAAAGAATGAAGAGCCGCAAAAATTTAAGAACGCGAAGTTAGCAGAACCGCCCCAAATTTTACCGTGTTACCTTCTCACTGTATTTTTGCAGAATAGTTCGTGGTTGTATGAACCAACTACGAACCACAAACCACGAACTCAAAAAATTATGCGCGGATTCGAACGGTTTGGCGCGGAAGAGCGCAAGCACGTAAACGATGTGTTAGAAACTGACGCACAGAAAAAACCGATGCATTAGTTTCAGTGGTCAGTTAGCAGTGAACAATGAGCAATACGTACTGAGCATTTAACAGGCAAAACCGGCCTAACTTACTGACAGTTAGTAGTTTTTTATCCGTAACTATTTACTGATAACTATTCATTCCATGAAAATCATTGCTGCCATTCCTGCCCGATACAACGCCAGCCGTTTTCCCGGCAAACTCATGGCCATGCTGGGTGGCAAAACCGTGGTTCGTCGAACTTACGAAGCTACACTGAACACCGGCTTATTTGACGAGGTATTTGTGGTGACAGACAGCGATGAAATCGAAGCTGAAATCCGGTCGTTTGGCGGGCGCGTTCTCCGCAGTCAACGCGAACACCAGTCCGGCAGCGACCGCATTGCCGAGGTTATCGAAGCAATGGACGTAGATATTGTGGTGAATGTGCAGGGCGACGAACCCTTTACCCAACGCGCCCCGCTCGAAGCCGTGTTGTCGGTCTTCAACGGCCCCGATGCGGCTGATGTAGACGTGGCAACGCTGGTGCAGCACCTCACCGACCCAGCCCTGATTGCCGACCCAAACTACGTGAAAGTAGTATGCGATGCCGATGGCCGGGCGTTGTATTTTTCGCGCTCCCCGATTCCGTATCTGCGTGATTCCGATGTGCCAGTGCGCTACCTCGAACATATTGGGGTGTATGCGTTCAGGAAACAGGCCCTGCTCGATTTTGCGCGGTGGCCGATGACTCCGCTCGAAGCCGCCGAGAAAATTGAATGCCTGCGCTACCTCGAACACGGCAACGTGATTAAAGTGGTCGAAACTAAGTACATGGGTGTCCAGATTGATACGCCGGAAGATTTAATTAGAGCAGCTAAACTGATTTAACCGCAAAGACGCAAAGGTTTCGCAAGGGTCGCAAGAGGTTTAATGGCCATTAAGACAAAAGAACTTTGCGGCCTTTGCGAAACCTTTGCGTCTTTGCGGTTAAGTTTTCTAACTGTATGAAATTCAGAAACTTCCCGATGGTCGCCAAAGTCGTGTGTGGGTGCGGCTGCTTTGACCAACTCGCCGAGATAATCGCCCCGAAACGCGTGAACGCCGAGACTCCGTTTATCTTTTTGGTAGATCATTTTTTTGCCAATCACGCGCTCCTGAGCCGGATTCCGATTACCGGCCCCGACAAGATTATTCTGGCCGACGTAAGCCACGAACCCAAAACGACGCAGGTTGACAAACTCCGCGACGAGTTACAGGCCGGATTTCGGGCGTGATTGGCATTGGTGGCGGCAGCACGATGGACTCAGCCAAAGCCGTTTCCCTGATGCTCACCAACTCCGGCTTGTTGGCAGCGTAGCGTCAGGGCTGGGATTTGATTCAGAATCTGGGCTTTACGGGGCATTGACATTCCGCGGCACGTCACGGCGGGCCTGACCGATGAGCGGTTTGATAAAATGGTTGATGTATCGCTGGGA
>JBBRUV010000133.1:0-11863 GCA_038247465.1 Cytophagales bacterium | reverse complement strand
TGCGCCCAACTCACCCCACTTCCCCCCAGCCAAACCGCCAGCACTACAAAAGCGAGGTACACCCGCTGCCGGGCAACGAGCGGGCGGGCTAGCGACCAGTGCCAGCGGACCAATGAAAAATGGAAAACGGTTGGGATGCGGAAGGAGCCGGTCACGAAACGGACCAATTGCTTACTTAACCCACTGAACAGGAGTTGTAGAATAAGCAGCAGGGGCAGAAGCAGCCACTGGCACATCGCCCGTGTGGCGTGTGGCGTGTGGCGTGTGGCGGGTAGTCGTAGTGTTTTAAACATAAAAAGTGAGGGTAAAAATGAACAAATGAAGTTTTATTAGGGGATATTAACTCGCGTCAAATATACAATCAGGAAGTTCAGAACAGGTATCCTTTCCTCAGATTATTAGCCAAAGGTGAGGGGTTATCACTCAATCTTCACACAAAATATAGCCCAAAACGCGGAAAGACCCGTTCTTGGCTGTATTAAGAAATTATTAAGAAATTGCACTGATCTACTGCCCCCGGCTCAACGCCCTGCCAGTTCGTCGTTCCGATGCAGAAGGCGGCAAAGTCAAAGACGATGCTCACCGCCACACCCGACTGCGTTACCGCAATGTTACGCTATCAGGCCGCTGTTCGTAAGACGCTGATTAGCTGGCTGATCTGCTCTGCCGAGGTTGCCGGGAAGTTGGCAATTCTAATCTGACTGTCTTTGGCCTTGCCGTAGCCGCTCCCCACAATCAGCCCGGCGTTTTTGGTGGCCGCCATCACCGCCGGTGCCGGTTTGGTGGTGTTTGCCACAATCACCGTTGCCGACCGATGCGCGGCTGTCTGTACCGAAGGCGCGTAACCATCTGTATTATCAAAGAATTTGTAGAGTAGTTTGGCCTTTTCATCGGTCTGTTTCCGAATCGTCTCGATGCCGGTTCGGTTGAAGTCTTCGCAGATTTTGCCGAGCAGGTAAATAAACAGCACGTTGGGTGTGGCCGGGGTTTCAAACGTGCGGTAATGTTTCCAGAGCGTGGGCAGGCTGTGGTGCGCCCCAATAGTCATGCTTTCGTATTTCTGCAGCCGCTCGGCTTTTTCTAAGCACCGCTCGTTGGCAATCCAGATTCCCAGCCCGGCGGGCATTCCGAAGCCTTTCTGCACCGAAAAAAAAGCCGAATCCACCAGCGAATAATCTAAATCAGGGTACGGGGCCGACGATACCATGTCCACGCAAAACAGCTTTTTGGGGTATTTGCGCTTGAGCCGGTGAATGTCGTTGGCCCGCAACTGCACCCCGGTCGAGGTTTCGTTTTGGGTCAGGCAAACCAATTCGGCGTATTCGGGTATCTCGATGTCGGCATAATCGAAGCCTTCGCCCATTGGCTTTTCCTGCACGTGGGCAAACTTGTGCAGACTCTGGGCATACTCGTAGAATTTCTGCGAGAATGAGCCATTTACGAGGTGAAAACTTTCGTGTTCGACACAGTTAAGCAGCACCCGTTCCCAGACTTCCGAAGCCGAACCCGTAAAAAATATCCCGTGCGTTTCGGGGATGTTCAGCAACGCCCGCAGTTGTTCATCGGTAAACTTATAAATGTCCCGAAACTGCTGACTACGATGCGAGATTGAGCCGATCTGTTCATCCATAGCCGTTTGCAGGTGACTGGCAAACGTCGGGTACAATTCGGCGGGGCCGGGGGTGAAGTAGGTTTGTTTCATTCGATTAATACAACAGCCTGAACTTGATTGTGTTATCAATGTTTTTCAATTCGGCCACCACGTCGTCGGCGTAGTCTTTGGCGATGTCGGTAATCACGTAACCGATAGTCTCGTTGGTTTTTAGATACTGCCCCCGGATATTGATATGATACTGGGCGAAGATAGTGTTCATTTTCGCCAGAATACCCGGCATATTGGCGTGAATGTGCAGCAGCCGGTGCGATTCTTTCAGGAGTGGCAACTGCACTTCGGGGAAATTCACGCTGCCGTAGGTGCTGCCGTTGTTGATGTATTCGAGCAGTTTGCCCGGCACATAAACGCCGATGTTGGCCTGGGCTTCTTCGGTGCTGCCGCCGATGTGCGGGGTCAGAATCACGTTGGGCAGATTGCGGAGGTCGTTCAAAAACTCTTCGTTGTTGGTTTTTGGCTCCTGCGGAAACACGTCAACGCCCGCCCCGGCCACCTTACCCCGTTCGATGGCATCTACCAGAGCCGGAATCTCAACGATATGCCCCCGCGACAGATTCAGGAAAATCACACCGTTTTTCATCAGGCCAAATTCGCGGTAGCCAATCAGGGCTTTGTTTTCTTTGCGCCCGTCAACGTGCAGGCTGATAATATCGGCCAGCCCCAGGAGTTCATCGAGCGTTTTGCACTTGCGGGCGTTACCGAGGGCGAGTTTATCCACCACGTCGTAGAAATAAACCTCCATGCCGAGGGCTTCGGCCACTACCGAAAGCTGCGTGCCGATGCTGCCGTAACCGACGAGTCCTAATTTTTTGCCCCGCACCTCAAAGCTGCTCGTCGCCGATTTATCCCAGATGCCCTTGTGCATCAGGTTACTTTTGGGAACCGTGTTGCGGATAAGCATAATGATCTCGCCAATCGCCAGTTCTACCACCGACCGCGTGTTGCTATACGGTGCGTTGAAAACGGCGATGCCCTTTTCGGTGCAGGTGTCGAGGTCAATCTGATTCGTACCGATACAAAACGCGCCAATTGCCATGAGTTTTGGCGCGTTCTCCAAGACCTTGCGCGAAACGTTGGTTTTTGAGCGAATACCCAGAATCTGCACATCCCGAATGGTTTCGATGAGTTCGGCCTCGTCGAGCGCACCTTTCATGATTTCGACATTAAAGCCTTCTTCACCAAAGAGTTGAGCCGCCGATGGATGCACGTTTTCGAGCAGCAACACCTTAATCCGGCTCTTGGGATACGACTGACTCCGGCTCAGGTTGTTCTCGAACAGAAACTCATCGAGCGATGCGGCTACGGCATCGGCTACGGCCACGACTTTCGGGCGGGTCACGTTTTCGGTGAAGGCATAAAACCGGCTGGCAACCCCGGCCTCGCGGATTTCATAGTCGGTGTAGCCATCGCCAATTACGTAAACGTCACCGTCAAGATTCAGGTTGCGCAGGAGTTTTACCTTGCCTTTGTCCGAAGCCAACGGGTTTTCGGGATCGCAGCCGACGATGTTGCCCGTTTCGTCATAGATAAACGTGTTGGCAAAAACATGGTCTTCGTGGATGCCGAGCGCCGTAACAACCGGGACGATAAACTCCCGGAACCCACTCGACACGATGTAGATCTGGTCAGAATAGTCGGTCAGAAACGCCCGGTTGCGCTGAAACGAATCGGAGACCTGTCCCGATAACGTTTCGATGAGGGCGGGCAGGTGGTCGCGGTGGGCATGAAGGAGTTGCAGCCGTTGCGCCAGCGATTCGGTCATCGACATTTCGCCGGCCATACCGCTGTCGGTCAGAGCGCGGATTTGGGTCAGTACGGCCTCCCGGTCGGGCCGGGTGGCGAGCGAAATTTCGCCGAGAATATCCAGAGATTCTACCTTGACGAGTGTACTGTCGAAATCAATGACGAAAAATGTTTGTTCGGCCTGGCCGGTAGTGGTTGTATTGGTGAGCATTTGAGAAGGCTATGTTTATTATGGATTGTTTGTCAATTGAGTAAGTATTTCGCCAGGCTGAATCCGTAAAACGGGGATATCCCGTTGCGTGACGGCCCATATTATCTCGTCGTCAACACCAAAATATTCGTGAACGAGTACATTTCTAATTCCATACAGAACTCGCCATTCTACGCTTGAAAATGCAAACTTTGTTTCGTCCTGAACATGATTTGATGCTTCACCGATGATTTCAATCAGCCGGGTAGCAGCCAGCCGGAGTTTTCTGTCTTGCTGGAACGCTTCGTGGTCAACGCCCTCCATAAATTTTTCGATTTGCCGGGCAGCCTCAACCATATGCTGAACTCTGGCGAGTTCGCTAATTCGCTTTTTCATAGATCAGAATTTTATCGGCATCAATGTAAGGTTTGATGTAGGGCGAAAGGCCACCCGTTGACACCAAATCCACTGATTTTTTCAGCAAATCTTCCAGGTCGAGTTTGATGCGAATAAACTGGAATAAGTCAACTCCTTTTTCCAGTTCGACGAGTACATCTACGTCGCTTTCAGGCGTAGCTTCGCCCCGTGCCTGGGAGCCAAACAGGTAAGCCCGCACTACAGGTTGGGAGCGCATAAACTGACTGATAGGTTGCTGATACGGAATCGCGTTTATGCAGGCCATCGTTTCTTTGGGTTAAACACGCTACTGTCGGCAAATTTACGGCATTACGCCAGCCCGGCGACCACTTGTTGCAAGGCCCGTTCGGTTTCAGGGTATGTTACAGCCCCAGAAACGTCCATTTTGGTTTTCACGAATGGTATCAGCAGCGAGTCTTCTTCGATTATCGTCGCGTTCAGGGCCAGCAGTGTTTGCCTCAACGACGCATTAGCCCGCGCCCCCCCCCCGCATAATTCGGCGAGGCACTGAGGGCGGCAACCCGTTTCTCCGAAAACTCACCTGATGAGACTAACCAATCAAAGGCATTCTTCGGGCTACCTGGCATTCCGTGCGCGTATTCGGGGGTACTACAGATAACCACGGCATCAGCGGTTTGTACTGCTTTTCGCAGGTCAGTAACCGACGCAGGTGGGGTGTCGGTATCGAGTTCGGGTGAAATGCGGTAATATTGCCAGCCCGTCATAAATCACCACCGTAGCTCCGGCAGGGGCCAGCCGGGCAATGGCCCGCAGCACGGCCCCGTTGGTTGATTCCGTTCGCAGACTTCCCGAAATGGCAAAAATCGTTTTTATAGAGTTAGTCTGTATGGACATCGTATTCTCGACAGGCCGAGGAAACAACTCAAAAATCAATTTTCTTCCGTAGTTCTTTCACCGTGCCGCGCAGCCGTTTTGTGGTGTGTCGGTTTTCAACCGATGAACGGCTGGGGCGGGTGGCCCGGCGGGGTTTTGGCACTTCGAAGGCGTTGGTAATCAGGCGGTAAAACTTTTTCGTTACCTTTTCCCGGTTGCCGAGTTGGGTGCGTTCAGTTTGGTGCGTCAGCACGATTTCACCCTCGGTGGTGAGTTTATTCGCTAATTTTTCGAGAAGTGTGGCGCGTTCTGCATCTGTCAGTAACGGAGAATCGCGGACGCTGAACCGCAGTTCGGCTTTTGTCGAGACTTTATTGACGTTTTGCCCGCCCGCGCCCCCGCTTCGGGCAAAGGCATACCGCAGGTCGGGGTGTAGTTTGGTGGCATCCATGCGATAAGAACCCGTTTGCCCAAAAAACATTCCCCGAATCGGGCGGTTCTGATTCAACAGATAAGTCTGTATCACTCAACGAAACAACACAATGGCACACGCCCAACCCAAAACGATGCTGCAAAGCACGGTTCACACCCTCGATCAACTCGATGTGCAGCCCGGCACCGGAGCCAGTCTGATAAAAGACTGGCTGTCGGCCCTCAAATCAGACCCATCAACCGACACCGATTTGCTTGCCGACAAATTGCAGGAACTCTACGACGAACTGCTCAACCCGAATCCGGTTGCGGCAACGCTCAGAAAGCTGATGACCGACGTGGCCGCGCAAACCGGAATTGTAGCCCGAACCCTTACCGACGATGAGGCCGCGCCGGTTTTAGAACTGGCCAGTACGTTGCAGTCGTTCGCGATCAACCTTGACCGGGCCAATGACGATGACGCGCTGGAAGCTAACCAACCCACCGAAACCACGATTTATGACATGAACGACCCCGGTATGCGGGTCAGCCGGATGGTTCAGGATACGCTCGACGCGCTCGGCACCGGCCTTGCCACGCCCGAAGCCGGTAGCCGACTCGTAGACGACTGGATCACGGTGGTGAGGAGCAGCGTGAACACGCAATGGGTTGAGGAACCGCTTGCCCGCCTGCGCGACGCACTCGATGCCGGGGACTGGCGCACGGCAGAACGCACCATGCGCGACCTGGCCGGGCAAACGCAGGATTTAGCCAACAACACCGACGACTCTACCCACAAAGCAGGTCTGACCAACGTGGCAACAATATTACTGAACGTTGCCCAGGGGCTGAATTAACATTACCCTTACCCCCAACCGAGTCATCTGGCTGCCCCTTACCCCCAACCCCCTAAACAGGGGGCTTTTTAAAGCCTTCGGCTTTTGTTCTCCCGAAGGTTTAGCCCCCTGTTTAGGGGGTTGGGGGTAAGGGGGATAATGGACCAGTTGGGGGTAATGGGGCAGTCCGATGGGTCGGGTGGGGTAGGGTAATGCCCTAAATCACCTTCAGCCGGTGTTTGAGCAGGGTCTGGGCCAAAAGCGCAAGTTTTTGCGGATTTGGTACCCGGACGCGCTCGTTCTGAATGGTAGAAGCGGGCAACTGCCTGATCTTGGAGAAGAGCGTTAAATAATAAGTGTAGGCTAAATGAACGCCTAATTTAGCTCCTTTGGGCAGATTCAGAATACCGTGGAGCGCGTCGTCAAAATCACGCTGAATGTCGGCTTCGATCAATTCCTTGGCCGTCCGGTCGAACGTGGTGAAGTCCACGCCGGGAAAATACGTCCGGCCCCGCTCCTGATAATCGCTTTTCACGTCGCGCAGGAAATTTACTTTCTGAAACGCCGAGCCAAGTTTGCGGGCGGGTTCGCGCAGCCGGTCATATTGGTCACAGTCGCCCTCGCAAAACACGCGCAGGCACATCAGCCCCACTACCTCGGCAGAGCC
Source organism: Cytophagales bacterium (assembly GCA_038247465.1). GTDB lineage: Bacteria > Bacteroidota > Bacteroidia > Cytophagales > Spirosomataceae > JBBRNH01. The sequence continues at coordinate 5,093 of JBBRUV010000133.1, read as the reverse complement.
GTAGATGTATTCGGAGTAGTTGGCTGTGTCATATTCCTGCTGATACAAGTCCATTTCCATGCTGTGCAGAAAGGCTTCGATCAACTCCCGCTCTATTTTGTATTGATTGACCACCATCTGAAACGAGTGCAGAATCGGATTCAGGCTAACACCGGCTTCGATGGCTTCGTAGGTGTCGTCGGTAAACTTGGCGAGCAGGTACTTTTTGTCAAAGTCATGGAAAGTATCCACAATCTCATCGGCGTAGCGAACGAAACCATAGATGGCATAAATCGGCAGGTGAAATTTACGGTCGAGGGTTTTGATACCCAGCGTAAACGACGTACTGTATGCCTCGGTGATAAGCTTGCTACACGCCAACGCCGTTTGGTTGAAAAGGGCAATCATAGCCAAATGGGAGAAGGGTTTGCTACAAGTTAGGAAAATTCTTTGACAACCTCATCGGCCACCACCAACCCGGAGATTAGCGAAGGCGGCACACCCGGCCCCGGCACGGTTAGCTGTCCGGTATAGAACAGGTTATTTACTTTTTTGTTTTTGAGCGATGGTTTCAGAAAAGCGGTCTGTAGCAACGTGTTTGCCAGGCCATACGCGTTTCCCTTGAAGGCGTTATAATCGCTGATAAAATCACGATGGGCGTAACTGCGCTTGAAAACTAAGTGATTACGAATGTCCTCGCCCACGTAAGCTTCTAAGCGTTGCATCACCATATCAAAATAATGTTCGCGTGTGGCATCGTCGTCGGGCAGGTCGGGGGCCACCGGAATCAGCAAAAACAGGTTCTCGCAACCGTCGGGAGCTACGCCGGGATCGGTTTTCGACGGGGCCGATGCGTAGAACAAGGGGCGGGTGGGCCAGCGCGGAGTGTCATAAATTTCTTCGGCATGGAGGCCAAAATCTTCGTCGAAAAACAGGTTATGGTGCTGCAACTTCGGCAAACGCTTATTCACACCGAGGTAAAACAGCAGCGACGACGGAGCCATCACCCGCTTATCCCAGTAGCCGTCTGAATAATTCCGGGTTGTTTCGCCGAGCAGTGCGGTGTCTACGTGGTTATAATCGGCACCGGCCACCACCACATCGGCATCAAACGCGCCCTTGTCGGTCAGCACTCGTTTTGCCGTTCCACCCGTGACGTCAATTTGTTGGACGGTATGACTCAGGAGGATTTTTACGCCTTTTTCTTCGGCTAAACTGACCATCGCCTTCACAATTTCGTGCATCCCGCCCATCGGATACCATGTGCCAAGGCTCATATCGGCGTAGTTCATCAGGCTATACATGGCCGGGGTATTCTGGGGCGTGGCTCCCAGAAATAACACCGGAAACTCGATGATTTGCAGCAGTTTAGGGTTTGTAAAAAATTTGCGGGCGTGGCTGGCGAAGGATTGCAGCACATCAAGCCGGGTCAGGTCATAGAGCAGTTTGGCACTGGCAAACTCGGTGATGTTGCGGCTCGGTTTCCAGACAAACTTGTTCATTCCGACATTATATTTATAGGCTGCCTGCCGCAGAAACTCGCGCAGTTTTGGCCCGCTACCGGGTTCAATGGTCTCAAACAGGCTCTCCAGCGCGGTCATGTCGGCGGGGAGATCAACGGCATCGGTCGGCGAAAAAATAACCGAGTACGATGGGTCAAGCCGGACGAGGTTGTAGTAATCGCTGGTTTTTTTACCGAACCGGGCAAAGTAATTATCAAACACATCGGGCATCCAGTACCAGCTCGGCCCCATGTCGAAGGTAAAGCCGTTGGCCCGGAAGAGCCGGGCGCGGCCTCCGGCAACATCATTTTTTTCGAGGAGGGTGACGTCGTAGCCTTGGGTGGCAAGGCTGGTGGCGGCAGACAGGCCGGCAAAGCCAGCCCCAATCACAATAATTCGCATCTACAGTTTACAGTTTACGGGTTACGATTTACGAAGCGTTTGCGGCATCTGACCTGATTTTGACGACCAAGGGGCTCCGAATACCGTAAGCTGAACGCCGTAAACCGTAATCTGTAAACCGAATACGGTAAACTTGGTTTGTCGGAAACAAAAAAAGGTTAGCCGCAGAGCGACCAACCTTTAAGAACCTTCCTCTTTTTTAACCAAAAACTACTCAATCAATTGTTATAAGACGGGCTGTTGTATGAAAAGTTACACAAGTTAGGCTGTGTAGTGGGCATAAACGTGCAATTTGTCTTTGAGTTCCTTGCGGGCAATGTGAATTCGGTTTTTCACGGTGCCGATTGGAATATCGAGTTTCGTGGCAATCTCGTGGTATTTGAACCCCCGGAAGTGCATCATAAACGGCATCCGGTAGGTATCTTCCAGCCCGTTTACGGCCCGGCTGATGTCTTCCTGGGCAAAGGTAGAGTAAGCCAAGTTACCCGTACTGCTCTCCATTGAATTAATGTAGTGCAGGTTATCCGTCGTATCAATGAACGTGTTCTTGCGCACCATGCGCTGGTAGTTAGTAATGAACGTATTTTTCATGATCGTGTACAGCCACGCTTTCAGGTTTGTGCCGTCGGTGTATTTGTCGCGATTGGTGTACGCTTTGAGCAGGGTGTCCTGCAACAGGTCGTTAGCGTCTTCTGTATCTTTAGTGAGCCGGAGCGCAAACGGGCGCAATGACTTAGACACCTTACCGATATGTTGAGTGAATTCGAGCGCGGTCATGCTGTTTTTCGTTTTGTTGAATCAAATGTATGAAGCACCTAAACAAAAATACTACCAACTCCGAAAAAATATTTTTTGGTTTTCTTTCAATCCCCCCCCGAAACCCCGTAAAACGCTCTAAAACACGCCCACAAAAGAGCCAACGAGACATATCAACGATGTTTTGATTGTTTTTGAATTGTTTCGACTGTGGGAGAAATTCCCCGTATTGGGGAAATCCCATTCCACAGTTTGTTTAATAATTCAAGAATTTACTTAAACAAGGTTGAAAGATGAGGTGAAGGACTGACCTACAAAAATGTCATCGGATCCCAGCCCATCCGGGTATTATCGTGAAACGTGTTCATGAAGGCAAAGTCGTCGTCAGAGATCATAAAATTCAGTATGTCGAAGTTTTCCTGAATCCGTTCTTTTTTTACCGACTTCGGAATCGTGACCACATTGTGTTGGATTGACCAGCGTACCAGCAGTTGATACGTGGTTTTGCCGTATTTATCGGCCAGCGATACCAGGCGCGGGTCATCCTTTTTTTGCCCCCGCACCAATGGCGAGTATCCTTCGGGCTGAATCCCGTGTTGGCGGCAATAGGTCAGCACATCGGGCAGGTAGCAATACAGGCTAAACTCAATCTGATTCACGGCAGGAACAACGGTAGCCGTTTGCAGCAGTTCGTCGAGGTGCGGGCCGTAGTAGTTTGATACACCGATGGCGCGGGCGCGGTCTTCGGCATAAATCCGCTCAAGGGCTTTCCAGGTCTCGGCCCGGTGTTCGCGCACGGGCCAATGAATCAGATACAGGTCAACATAATCGGTGTCTAACCGGGCCAGGCTCTGGTCAAATGCCCGCAGCGTGTTGTCATACCCCTGATCGTCGTTCCAGACTTTGGTCGTGATAAACAGATCGGGGCGAGACAAACCACTGGCGGCAATTCCTTCGGCTACTTCGGCTTCGTTGCCATAAACGGCCGCCGTGTCAATCAGTCGGCAACCGGCTTCCAATGCCCATTCAACGGCCTGACGAATTTCATGATTGTGGCGGGGCGCATATACGCCCAAACCAAGCAGTGGCATATCAACGCCATTGTTGAGGGTAATACGTGGAGAATTAAGCATAAAACAGAGAGAGAAACCAATTGTATGGTGGCCGTGCAACCCGGCCCGGCATAGTTGCATCATTGACCTAAACAAACCAAGTGAATCTATGAAAAATTTGTTGTTTTTGCTTCTTCTGACGCTGTGTAGTGCCGAAGTAAGCCGGGCGCAGTCAGCGGTGAACGCTGCCGACATTCTTGCCGCCATAAACCGAAACGAGCCGGTATCGTACCAGAACGCTGTCATCAGCGGTGATCTCGACCTGACTGAATTAGCCAATAAACGTCCCAACGACCGGAACAATTGGGGTGGGCCGGGCAACCTCAGCGTTGTTATGGTGCCGGTAACGTTTAAAAACTGCGTCTTTTCGGGCAACGTGATTGCTTACAAAAACACCGTTACCAGCCGGAACCAGGAAGACGGCCTGCTGAACATGGGCAATGGCGGTATCACCAGTACGGCTGATTTTACGGAGCCGGTGGCGTTTGAGCAGTGCGTGTTTGAGAAAGATGCGGCTTTCAAATACAGTACCTTTCGCCGGAAGGCCGCATTCATTGGTAACAAGTTCAATGCTACTGCCCTGTTTAAGTACACCCGGTTCAGCGAATCTGCCAATTTCAGCGGTTCATCGTTTGGTGATTATGCTGACTTCAAATACGCCAAATTCAACACCGTGTCTGAGTTTCGGAACGCCCGGTTTAACGGTTCAGCCGATTTTAAATACGCCCGGTTCGACGAGAAAGCCGATTTTGGGCAGGCCCGGTTTGCCCGCAACGCCGACTTTAAATACACCGATTTACCGCGAGGCACCCGATTTGACGAAACTGAGTTCAACGGCCCGGCCGACTTCAAATACACCACCCTTGATGGGCGACGGTTTTCGCCGAAGTGATGTAGGTATGAAGTATAGCCGATAAACACCGGATCAACCAGCATAGCCCCCCCGCGATTTGATGAGGTACGACGAATGCCCGAACCACACCACCGTCGGTAACGAATCATCGAGTGCACAGAGGTCGGTTTTCAGGGCGGGTAGCGGCTTATGCGGCACATTGTCGGGCGATTTCTGAAACGAGCTGAGCAAAATCTGCCAGGTCGAAACATCTTTTCGCACACATCCGTCGGCGACAGATTCTGAAACGCCCCGTCGCGGTAGTTAGGCAATTAGGTGACGCGGGTAAGTCGCTTGCCGGTGGGGTCGCTGCCAAAAACAGGTTACTGCATAAAAAGCCAAACAGCCAGCCCCAGCGCGGCCAAAGTAGTGATGAAAATGAGCATGCATTTTCTGAGCAGGGTCATCTGTGATGATTAACTACGGGGTTGGTAATGAGTATGATCCATA
>JBBRUV010000132.1:0-11869 GCA_038247465.1 Cytophagales bacterium | reverse complement strand
TATATTTACTGACTTTACCAGGCCCCTAAAAAGGCAAAAGGGAGCGCAAAACGGCTCCCCTGCTCGAACAGTAAACAACAAATACTAATGAACACACAAAACAACAACACAGCAGACTCAAATCAAAGCGGAGACATCGTAATGGCCGCGCCCGTCGGTCAGCACAAATACCTGGAAGGCCACCCGCGTCAGTATCGCTTCGATGCAAAGGAGGGTGTGTTTAACATCAACGGGGCCGACAGATTAGGCCGCACGATTACGTTTCAACCCATTGCCTGGCGGATTTTTACCGACAATATCCTGAACATGGGGACCAAAAACTGGGCCGAACTCTTTTTCGTGGACGACAAAAACTGCGTCTCGGCCCTGCTTTTTCACGGCTACTCGGTAGACAATATCTTCCGGCTTATCGAACCGCTTTATTACGACGACCTTACGCTGGCCGACGTGGTGATTACGGCCACCGCCGAACGCAAAGAAAACAGCCGCGTAAACCCCAAAAGCGTGTATTACATCGCTACGTTTAGCTACGAACTGGCCGATCCTGGGCGTACTGCTGATCTGAAGCAATACGCGCAGACGCACAAAATCTTCCGGCAGGAAACCCTCACCGACATCGCCAACATCAAAACAGCGATGAATTATTACAACCCGTTTGCCTACGTGGCCGAAGAAATGATTGCGTAGAGACGCAAATGATTGCATAGAGACGCAAGATATTACGTCTCTACTTAAAACACTGCACATGGATTATCGCGAAATTCCCCGCGTCTCAAACTCCGACCTGACGCGGTTTAAAGAAGAACACCTCGGTTTTGGCCTGGGCAACTCGATTCCGCCCGCTAACCTCGAACGGGCGAAGGTATTCGGGCGGGCGTTTCATCAGCACCTGCTCGAACCCGAAACCATTGGCGCGGTGCTGCAACAGTTTCTGCCCGATCTGCTTGATGCCGAGCCAAAACTCGACAGCCGCGACGAAATCAAGTTGCAAACCCTGATGAAAACCATCAGGAAAGATGGGTTTTGCCAACGCTACCTGCGCCGGGCCGAACGGGAACGTGTGGTGCTGTGGACTGATCCGCAGACCCAAATTGCCTGTAAATCGCGGTTAGACGTGGTTTATACCAGTCCCAAACGCCGGAACGCGCTGATTTTGGATTTTAAAACGACCTCGGCCCGCACACAGGCGCAGTTTCTGCAATCGTGCTACGATTATGACTATGACCGGCAGGCTGCGTTTTATCTGGATAGTCTGCTCCAGGCAGATCCCGTTTCGGCAAATGATACCAAAGACAGCACGAACAGGGTGTTATTTCCGGGCGAATGGGCTACAACACGTAATTTTAAGTTTGTGTTTATCGGCATAATGAAACCTTCTCCGCACCGGATATTTGTAGTAGAGGCCACCTCGATACCCGGTTTTGTGGACTACGGCCGTAAGAAATACCGATTTTGGCTCCGCAAATGGCGCGACGAAGAACTAACCGACGCGGGCCTCACCACCCGAATTGGTCAGCAAACCGTGCTACCCATGCGTTTATCAGCGTAAAAAAAAGTTCGGGCCGGTTATCCGGCCCGAACACCTCAACGACATGACAACCGCCGAAATCACTCTCCAGCCGCTGACAGCCGCGTTGCTATCAGTGTCGCCGTCGGCCCTGCAATTCTCATGGGGAACCGACAATTTTGTGCTGTGGATCGAAGACCTCACGGCTGATAATCAGGCTATTGGCCAGATAGAGCGGGTACTTGATCGGATCGGCTTTGCCATCGAACTGCAAACCGGCTACGATTCGCGCACCGATTTTGACACCCTGCACCCGCTCTATGGCTACCGGATGCTCCTGCGCGACGCTACCGGACTTTGGCACGGCGTTCGGGCAAACGAAACCGGATACTTCGCCGAGATTATTCCGTTGCAGGAGTTAGACTACGAAATCGCTTACGACAAAGTGATGTGGGTGTAGTTAGCCGCTCAGAAACTATACCGTGCGCCCACCTGCGCCCGCCACCGCGACTGCAACGGGTCGTTAACGAACGAACCGGCGGCAATCGGCGTAAAACTGTACGTTGGTCGCCCGTCGCCGTTGCTCGTGGCCGACGCGGGCGTTTGCAGTCCCCGATAGGCCAGAATCGAACCGCTCAACGTGGCGGGCAGCGTGGCAGTTGTTACCGAAGGCAACCGCACCAACCCCCAATTCTGGCTCAGGAAATTAGTGAAATTCAGCATATCGAGCGACAGTTGCAGCGTGTGAACCCGCCCGCCAATGGTCAGGCCAATGTCCTGCAAAAGCCGCAAATCAACCACGTGCGACCAGGGTGTTCGGGCTGCGTTGCGCTCGGCCACCTGCCCGCGCCGGGTGCTCAGATACGGGTCTTGCTCAATAAAGGCGTTCAGCGCCGTATAAATCTGGGCCGGGGTGCGGGTGTCGGCGGCATTTGTCGGTAACAGCACAATGTCGTTTTGGTCGCGGGGAACGTACATCAGATCATTGATTGGGTTGCCGTCGCCGTTCACGTCCACGTTGTAGCGGTAGGTGTAGGGCAGGCCTGATTGCCCGTTATAAAACAGCGACACGGTGGTTGCCAGCGACTTCAGGTATTTAATCCGGTACGAAGCCGTGCCGACAATCCGGTGATCGAGATTCCAGTCGGAGTAAGTCAATGGCGGCAGGTTCGGGTTGTTGAACGTAGCATTGTTGCGGTAATTGGTTGACGAAATCGTGGCATTCATGCTGCTAATGTCCTTCGATTGCCCGTAGGTATAGGCCAGCGACGCGAACCAATCGGCTCCGATTTTGCGCTCCAACTGCGCCGTCAGGTTGTACTGATAGCCCCGCTTGGTGTTGGTCAAGTAAAACACGTTCGTGTATTCGGGGAATCGTCGGCGTTCGGGCAGGCCGTTTACGTTGCGCGTCGGGAAGCGGTCGCGGCCATCGCCGGTGAGTTTGCCGAGGGCCGGGCCGAGGTTAATATCCTGAATATAAGGCGCGTTGAGTTCTTTGCTGTAAATGCCTTCCAGCGTTCCGACAAACCCAAACGGCAGTTGTTGGTCAACGGCAAGGCTGCTCCGCCAGACCTGTGGCATCTTAAAATCAGGGTCGGTGAGGTTAATTTCGGACTGGGTCAGCGTCGGGAGCCGGGGCTGTTGATTCACGTCGGGGCTAAACCGAATGGTGGTTGCCCCGGCTCCGACAGCGTTGATCCGGCTCAAATCGGCACCGGTATTGTTATAGGCATTGCCGAGCCAGACAAACGGCAACCGACCCGTGAAAATACCGGTTCCGCCCCGGATGATGGTTTTCGCGTCACCCGCCACGTCATAATTGAACCCGACGCGGGGCGACAGCAACACCCGCCCGCCCGGAGCCTGCTCGGTTCGCAAACCCTCGGCGGCAAACCGAGCCGCTACACCACTGTTACTTAACGGCTTGTCGGGAAAAACGGGCAAGTCAGCACGAATACCGGCGGTGATTTTCAGTTTATCCGTTACCGAAAACGCATCCTGCACGTAGAAACCAAGCTGAAACGCTCTAAAAGTCGAGGTCGGAACCGGGTTGGCGGCATCGTTAGAATACGTCAACTGGTACTGACGCGGGGCGGTGTTGCCGGTGAATGCCGCCAGCCCGGTGTAGTTGTAGGTTCCCCAGATATTCTGAATAAATAGGTTATCGAAGCGAAAAAACTCATTTTGGGTGCCAATGGTAATGTCGTGCCGCCCGGCCAGAATGCTCAGGTTGTTGGTAAACTGAAACAAATCCTGGCCAATGCGGGCCGAGGGCGAGAAGCCTTCGGTTCCTGCCGTGATGGTGCCGGCCGCACCCAGTTCAATGACCACCTGCGGAAACGGCGCACCGGGAATATCGCGGTTGTCGCGCACCCGCGAGTATCCCAGAATGAGGTTGTTGGCGATGCGCGGCCCAAACTGAGACCGCAACTCGGCCACCGAAATATTGGTGCTGTTGCTCTGGATGTATTTGTTATTCTCGAATCGCAGCGCATTTACGCCGTTGGTAATATCATCCCGCACAGCCCGAACGTAGTTATGCCGGAGCGTAATCCGATGTTTGTCAGATACTTGCCAGTCTAATCGGGCAAAGAGTTTATCGCTGTCGGCCCGGCGGACGATATTGTCGTAGGCCCCGGCTTCGTAGTTGTAGCGCGTCCGCAAAAGCGTCCGAAACTCCTCAGCCACCGTTGCCGGCACCGACGACTCGCCCGACGCGCCCGTGCCGCGATTGGCCGTAAACAGCGTCGGTTCGCTGCGCCGGGTCAGTTCGCCATTCACGAAAAAGAACAGCTTATTTTTGATAATTGGCCCGCCAAACCGGAAGCCTACCTGACTGTCGCTGAAATTGTTAAAGCGCGTTCGTCGGGCGTCAGGACTCCGCCCAACCAGTGATTCATTGCGCCCAAAGATGTAGGCCGATCCTGAAAACTGGTTGGTGCCGCTGCGCGTGATGGCGTTAATCCCGGCTCCGCTGAAATTACCCTGCTTCACGTCATACGGCGACAGCACGACCTGCACTTCCTGAATAGCATCGAGGCTGATGGGTTGCGTACCAGCCTGCCCGCCGGGCGCACCCGTCACCGTACCTCCGCCCACGCCGTAGCCCATAATGTCGTTGTTCTGCGAGCCGTCTACCTGAATATTATTAAAGCGGTTGTTTCGCCCAAGAAATGAAATACCCGACGATTGCGGCACGGTTCGCAGGAAATCGGAAAGGGCGCGGCTGACAGTCGGGAGCCGTTCGAGTTCGTCGCGGCTGATATTTTGGGTTGCGCCGGTGCGGTTGGCATCGGTGAGTTTGTTGCGCTGCCCCTGCACGGCCACCTCGTTGAGTTGTTGAGCCGTTTCGGCCAGAAAAACGCGCAGATTGTAGGTTTGTCCGAGGGCGAGCGTCAGGCCGGTTTCGCGGTACGTCTCAAAACCCACGCCCGTTATCTCCAGCGAATACGGCCCGCCCGTGTTGACATTGGCAAGCAAAAAATACCCGTCGGTGTTGGCTGCCGAGCCGTATCGTGCGCCCGTTGGCTGATGCACCGCCACCACCGACGCGCCCGGCACCGGCTTCCCTTTGCCATCTTTGACCAATCCGCGAATACTCGACGACGTAAGCTGGGCGTTTGCTGGCCGACATAATGCGGTCAGAATCAGGGCTGTTAAAAGCGAAAATAAGTAGAAGCGTTTCATGAAAAACAGGATTTATTGTGTAATAAAAAAATGAGTTAAAGACGCGTTATGGTTGATTATCAATGGATTCAGATATTGATTTTGGGCGACCCGTCCCCATCAGCCGCGCCGACGAACCGCTGATTCGGTAGGTCACGCCGATGCTGCGGGCTACCTGCGCCAGCACCCCGGCCCGCGAGCCGTTGGTAAGCCGGGCCGTAACGCGGCAGTTGGCTAAGGCCGGATTTGCCAGGGTGATTGTGATATGCCAGTCGGAGCGCAGCGTTTGCAGCACCTGCGGCAACGGTGTTTGGTTGAAAGCCAGCACATTAGTCTCGGTGGTTAGGCTGGTTTTGGGGCGGGGCGCAATTGCCGGGCGGCTCAGGTCAGGCTTGCCCGATTTGGCCGGCGTAGTTGCCAGCGCCCGCTGCGCCGGGAATACACGGAGGGCCAGCGTTTTCCGGCCGAAGCGGGCGCGGTCGCCGGGGGTCAGGATCACCACGTTTCGCGTGTCGGCAGCAGCCCGCACTGCCACCCGCCCGGTTTTCACGATTACCTCCTCAAAACCACCGGGCCGGGTATCCACCGTAAATGATGTTCCCAGCACCTGCGTCTGCAAACTCGCCGACCGCACGGCAAACGGCCTCGCCGGGTCTCGCCGAACCGCAAAAAACGCCCGCCCCGTCAACGCAACGGCCCGGATTGGCCCGGCAAACCGACGTTCGTACCGCAACGACGAGTGTGGGTCGAGCGTTACTACTGACGAATCGGGCAGCCACACCGTCTGGGTGTGGTCGGTGGTTTGCACCAATGTTATGGGCGATTTACCGACAGAATCCGGGTTTCGGAGCCACAACCAGCTCATTACCAAACCAATCACAGCGGCTGATGCAGCCGCCACCGAAGCCCAACGCCAGCTATCGTTCCGCAGAATCTGGAATGGCCGGGCGCGACGATCCGGCACCGGCGAATCGGTCAGGCGGGCCAGCAGATCGGCAGCGGTGGTTTCCGGGAAAATATTAGGCAGCACCCGGCCCGATTGGATTACCTGCCAATGCTCGTCCATGAGCGCAGAAAGCACATCGGTCGGCATCGTTTGCAACCACGCCCGCACGTCGGCGTGTTCGGCATCGGCGAGTTGGTTGGCAAAAAAACGACGCAGTATATCGGGGCCGGGCGGTTGGGGAGTCATGCAGGCTTGGGTTTCCTGCCTAATACGGTTTGGGTTGGGGCCGACCTCCCCCCGGCGGTGTTATCAAATTGTTACGCTTTTTTTAGAACTTATACCCGTACCCTACCCGCACCACCTGCGTTTCGTAGTAGTCAGTACTCACATACCGGAAGCCGTCGCCCCGAACTACCCGCCGGATAACCAGCGTATTGGCTACGTCTGTTGCGTTCACAAACAGTTCGCCTTTGTTTTTCTGAATGGCTTTTTTCACGCCCACATCAACTGAAAAACGTGCGTCAACCCGACCCTGCGGCACCAGGTCAGGAGCCAGATAAATAGCCGTAAGCTGCGCGTCGAGCTGACGGGCCAGGCGAAACACCGCGTTGACTTTAGCACTTCCCGAAACCAACTGCTCACGCGCTGCCGAAAACGTGCTTCTGACCGGATACAGATTAACCACTGTAAACGCATCAATCGTATTCTGATAGCCGTTCAGGTTTATGTTGATAGCAGCCCACTTCGCTATGTTTTGAGATAATACCACCTCAATACCAGACATTCGGCTGCGCCCGGCATTCTGAAAAATGTTGTAAATCAGCGTACTACCGGGTGCAATGCTACCAATGCGGGTAATGGTAGCCTGCATAGCTTTGTGGTAAGCAGCCGAATACAGGTAGCCCCCGGCCCAGTTACGTTTGTAGCCCAATTCGTAAGAACTGGTAAACTGCGGACGCAGGGCCGGGTTGCCTACTTTTATGATTTCGGCATCGTCGTACTTGGGAAAAATACGAATGTCCACTTCATTGGGCCGGTCAACCCGGCGCGTGTAGAATAGGGAAAGGCGGTTTTTATCATTCACCTTAAAGGCCAGCCGAAGCGTCGGAAAGGGTTGTCCATACTGATAGCCATCGCTTTGGTACGTGTTGTGATCTGGATTCACCTCGTACCGCAAATCAACGTACTCGACCCGCAACCCGGCTTCAATTTCTAATTTTCGGGTTTCGATGAGGTAATTGCCATACAGGGCCGGTATCCACTCGCGGTAAGTAGCCTGCCCACCGGCGTTGGTATCAAGCGGGGAGTTCAGACCCGGAAAAAACTGCATATTGGTCGGAATCGTCCGTCGGCGGAGTTTGGCTCCGGCTTCTACCCGGCCATAGCGCAATGGCTGTACGTAGTCGAGGGTTAAATCGCCCACGTGTTCGTCGGAGAGCAGTTTAAACGAATCGAACCCAGTGTAGGCCGGCAAGATGTTGGTAAAAAAATACTTCTCGTCTTCGCGGTGAAAGGTGTAGTTCAGCCCGGCGTTGAGCAGTCGGCCCGGTTGTTTAAAGGTATGCTGCCAGTTTGCCGATGCCGTAACGGTGGTTTTCAGTTCGTCTTCCAGGAATTGCCACAACCGCAGCCGCTCCGACAGCGAGCCGTTGAAAAATGGTTCGTCGCCCCGGTCAATGATTTTTTCGCTGCTGAACAACGCCGACACCGTTACCGTGTTGCGGTCATTGGCATACCAGTCAACGCCGGTTTTACCCGTAATAATGTTGGTATTTCGGTTCCGTTTAGTTTGCTGACGAACCACCGTTCCATCGTCATAAAGCCGGTCGGCAAATTCATTTTTGTTCAGTGTTTGGGTGTAGAGGTTGTCACCCTGAAAAAACAGGTTGATGTTTCTCGTGCGGTAATTGAGCGAGAGTGATGGATTAATTTTGGGCGTAAACCGATACTGTGGCCGAATGGTGGGGTAATTTTCGCGTTTTTCCCACAGCGCACCCACCGCCGTAGCCAGTCCGACCTTTCCGTTAAAGCCTTCTTTCTTTTCTTTTTTGTAGATGATATTGATAATACCGGCATTACCGTTGGCATCGAATTTGGCCGAGGGGTTGTTGATGATCTCGATGCGTTCGATGGCCGATGCCGGGATATTGTCTAGGCCCGACTGACCGCCAAAACCCGTCAGGGCTGTTTGTTTGCCATCAATAAGCACCATAACCTGCGTGCTGCCCCGCAGTTGAATCTTGCCCCCATCGCCTACGGTGATGCCCGGCAGGTTTTTCATCGCTTCTAATGCCGACCCGCCGACCTGACTGATGTTTTCGGCCAGGGTAAAGGTTTTTTTGTCCATTGAATTGCCAACGCCTTCTTGCCGGGCCGTCACTACAACCTCGGCCAACTGCGCTGTTTCTTCGGTCAGGACCAGTGTACCCAAATTCAGAAACGCGCTCAACTGCCCCACCAGCACCGATTGAGCAGTGGTTTTATAGCCGATGTAGGTTATTCTCAGCACGTAAGGACCGGGCCTGACCCCGGCAAGCAGAAAAATCCCGTCTTCGTTGGTGATAGCCCCCGTCACAAACGCGCTGTCGGTTGGGGTAAGCAACGTTACGTTCACAAAAGGCAGAAAAGCGTTGGTTTTAGTCTCTTTAACCGTGCCGGACAGCGTGACGCTGGCAGTTTGGGCCGACGTAGAAACCGCCGACGTGATAAGAGCCAAAAAAGTGATTAGGAGAAAATAAATGTACGCTTTCATCTTAACAGGAAATTTCTTTTAGCGTAACGTCACAGCGCCATGAATGTATCCGTCAATGAATCACATTCGTCAAATCAGGCCACCGGATACTGATCAGAATCTACTGTTTGGCTACGACTTAGCCGCTTGCCAATGCCAACAGCGTGGCGGTGGTGATGCCCGCGTGTTGCCGCAAATAGGCCCGGACGAACCGCAGGGCCTTCATCATCTGCTTTTCTACGGCCTTGACCGACAAGCCGGTATGCTCCGCAATTTCGGCGTAAGTCAGTTCCTGCTCGCGGCTCAGGCGAAAAATTTGTTGCCGGGTTTCGGGTAACTGACTCACGGCCAACGCGATAAGCTGCTGATAGTCGTTCCAGATCACCTGCTGTTCGGGTTGCTCGTGCGAGATTGGGGCCGTGGCGAGTTGATATTGCCGAAACCGTTGCTGTACTTTCTGGTGGCGCAGGGCATCAAGGGTGGCGTTTTTGGTGAGTTGATACAGATACGACCGAAACACGGTGTCGGTGCGGAGGTCGGCGCGGGTTTCCCAGAGCGTCAAAAACACGTCCTGCACAATCTCTTCGGTGGCTTCGCGGTTGCGGAGGTAGGCGAAAGCGAAGAAAAACAGGTCTTGCCGGTAAGTTTCGTAGAGGTGTACCAGCGCGTCGGGTTGGCCCTCGCTTAACCCGAAAACGGCGGCTACATCATCGGCAAAGGGTGAGCGTTTCATAGGGTTTATGGTTTCGGTCAGGAAACTACCCAAGCAACACAAACAGTTTGACGAAGTAGGTTAAGGAATCGTTAAGTTTATTCGGGCATTGTCGGCGTTTGTCGGTCAAAAACCGGCGTTCGTCAGAAAATAATGGCTCCCACAAAGTGTAAAAAGTAGGTTTGTGTCATCATAAATCAATGATCTAATCGCCATGAACAACTTCGTCCATTCGCCCATCGGTCTCATTCACATTACGTCGGCCATTGTTGCCATGATTGCCGGAGCCGTTGTGTTGCTAAACCCCAAAGCAACCCGGTTTCACAAACGGGCTGGCTACGTGTATGTTGTCAGCATGGTTATTCTCAACGCTACCGCCTTCCTGATTTACCACCTCTACAACAAGTTCGGGCCGTTTCACGTAGCGGCTGTGTTCAGCGCGATTACCATTGTGGGCGGCATGTTGCCGATGTTTTTCCGCAAACAAATCACGGGCTGGCTGCACTGGCATTATTTTTTCATCAATTGGTCGGTAGTTGGGTTATATGCCGCCTTTTGGGCTGAAACGCTGGTGCGGCTCGTGCCGATGGCGCAATTCTGGCCGGTTGTGATTGCGGCCACGGTTGGCACAGGGATCACGGGCAGCATCCTGATTCGGAAGAACAAGAATCGGTTTTTACCCGCTACGAAAAAGGCAGTTATTAGTCCGGTGCAGGTAGTGCTTTCGTAAACCGTGGTCTCCGTCACGATAAAATCAACACATTCAGTTTCTCCACCGGGCGCGTTTTAGTTTATCCAGTTCAGCCGGTTCATGTTTTTGCCGTTAAGAGAAAATCATGCGAAGAAAAAGCGTTGTAGTAAATCGTCTACGTACCACTAAACGCATTGTTCTGGGCGGTTTTTTATTGCTCGTCGCCTGGATAGCCGTTGACCTGAACCTGCGGCCCAAACACAGTCTCCGCAAATTTGACCCCAAAGAAGTAGCGCGTTTGGATGCTCAAATGTGGCGGTCGTATTATGAACGAAAACCCCTGAAGCTGTTTAGTCAGTTGGCCGAATTAATGCGGTCACAGTATGGCGCACCGTTCTGGCAGTCGTGGTTGTTGGCGGGCTACGCAGGCCGGGCGGCTTTTGTATTTAAAGACGGTCACTCCCGCACCGACTATACCCGCGCCCTGCCCCACCTCCGCAACTTTTATATGGGCATTAATCGTCTGGCAGACACCGGGTTTGATGTCGAAAAAGTCGCCAATATGGAATTGGAGTGGTGGATTATCCGGCGCGAAAAAGCCCGGTTCTCTCCCGCCGACTGGGAACGCATTTTAGCCACCGAAGCCGCCGAGTTTTATCACCTGCCCGCCCAACAATTTGGCCCTCACGCCCAACTGCGCGTAAAGGCGATGCTTCTGCGCGACAGCTTGGGCGACCACATCACCGAACAAGACTGGCAACGGATTCGGGGGATGCTGGAGCAGTCGTGGCGGGCGTTGCAATTAGCAGTGAGCAATGAACAATTGACTGGCTGATAACAAATCTGAGTATTGTTAATTGCTCACTGATAATTGTTCATTGAAGTCCCCACTCATCCCAAACTTCGGGGGTTTTGTCCCATAATTAGCTCCGTTGGTATAAGTTGTTTGTAAACAGGAAACGGTTCCTGCACCTTTGTTTCAATCAATCACAAACACTGGTTTCATGAACTTAACCATTACAAATCTCAACAAGACTTACGGCAACGGAGTCAAGGCGTTGAACAACATTTCGCTCACGATGGGCGCGGGACTATTTGGGCTGCTGGGGCCAAACGGCGCGGGCAAATCAAGCCTGATGCGAACCATTGCCACCCTTCAGGAAGCCGACAGCGGCACAATTACCTTTGCGGGGCCGTTTGGCACGATTGACGTATCGGCCCGGCCCGACGCGCTCCGGCAGCGGCTCGGCTACCTGCCGCAGGAGTTTGGGGTGTATCCGCGCATTGCCGCCGAAACCCTGCTCGACCATCTGGCCGTACTGAAGGGAATCACCAATGGCAAAGAGCGCAAAGAGACCGTGGCCGCGCTGCTCCACAAAACCAACCTGTATAACGTCCGCACCAAAAGCCTCGGCGGGTATTCGGGCGGTATGAAACAACGCTTCGGCATTGCCCAGGCGTTGCTGGCAAACCCCAGCCTGATTATTGTGGACGAACCAACGGCGGGCCTCGACCCCGGCGAGCGAAACCGGTTCCTGAATCTGCTCGGCGAGTTGGGCGAAGACCGGATTATTATCCTCTCGACTCACATCGTGGAAGACGTGCAGGAACTCTGC
>JBBRUV010000131.1:0-11948 GCA_038247465.1 Cytophagales bacterium | reverse complement strand
GGTAAAATGTTCCTGCCGCAGGTGGTGAAATCAGCGCGGGTGATGAAAAAAGCCGTGGCCTACCTCACGCCCTACATCGAAGCCGAAAAGAACGGTGGCGTTGCCACCAATGCCGGCAAAATTCTGCTCGCCACAGTGAAGGGTGACGTTCACGATATTGGCAAAAACATTGTGGGTGTAGTGCTGGGCTGCAACAACTACGAAATCATTGACCTCGGCGTGATGGTGCCGACCCAGAAAATTCTCGACGCAGCCCGCCTGCACAATGTGGATATTATTGGGTTGAGTGGCCTGATTACGCCCTCGCTTGATGAGATGGTGAGCGTGGCAAAGGAAATGGAACGGCAGGGATTCACGATTCCACTGCTCATCGGCGGGGCGACTACGTCGCGGATTCATACCGCCGTTAAGATTGACCCGCACTATTCAGGCCCGGTAATTCACGTGCTGGATGCCAGCCGGAGTGTTCCGGTTGCCGGGAAATTAGTGAGCGACACCGTAGGCACGAAAGAACTGATCTTCAAGAATATAAAAGCCGAATACGTCCAATTGCGCGAGGACCATTTGCGTCGTCGGCAGGAAAAAGCGGTGCTGACATTACCCGAAGCCCGGCGCAACAAGGTCAAAATAGACTGGTCGGCTTTTGAACCCACGAAGCCCGCGTTTCTGGGCAATCGTGTTTTTGATGATTACCCGCTCGAAGACATTGCCCGGTATATTGACTGGACTCCGTTTTTCCAGACCTGGCAACTGCACGGCAAATACCCGCAAATTCTGGAAGATGCCGTTGTTGGGGGCGAAGCGCGGAGGCTGTTTGACGATGCCCAACGGCTGTTGCGCGAAATCATCGTCGGCAAGTCACTTTCGGCACGGGCAGTGGTCGGTTTTTATCCTGCCAACGCTACCGAAGACGATGTGCTGTTACATGATTTCGAGACCCAAACCCGCATCATCCCCTGCGAACGGCACGGTAGTCATCAGCATATCGAGTATAAATTGAGTCGGCAGTTGTCAGTGGCCGGTGGTCAGTTGATGGAACAGGGCGACGTTGGCGAGCTAATTTATGGCACTACCAACGCACTCCGGTTCATTCGGCAGCAAAACCAGAAAGCCGCTGGCCTGCCCAATATCTGCCTGGCCGATTTTGTGGCTCCGTTAGAATCGGGCCACGACGACTACATCGGGGCGTTTGCCGTAACGACGGGTATCGGCATCGAAGCCTTGATCGAAAAATTCGAGCGCGATCACGATGACTACAATAGTATCATGGTAAAAGCCCTCGCCGACCGCCTGGCCGAGGCCTTCGCCGAACTCATGCACGAGCGCGTCCGTAAAGAATTTTGGGGTTATGCGCCCGACGAGAACTTAGGTAATGAGGAGTTGGTGAAGGAAAAGTATCGGGGCATCCGGCCCGCACCAGGTTACCCCGCCTGCCCCGACCATACTGAAAAAGCAACGCTGTTTGCCCTCTTAGACGCTGAACGAGTGGGCATTACGCTGACGGAGAGCTTTGCGATGTACCCGGCGTCGTCGGTCAGCGGCTTTTATTTCGGCCACCCCGAAGCGAAGTACTTCACGACTGGCAAGATCGGTAAAGATCAGGTACAAGACTACGCCCACCGCAAAGACATGTCTCTCGACGAAACCGAACGTTGGCTGGCTCCGGTGCTGAGCTATGATGCGTAAGGCAGGTTTTGGCTATTTATAAATGCAAAAGCCGGGCAGAAACGCCCGGCTTTTGCTATGTCATAGACGGAGTAGATTTCTAAAACCTATACTGTCTGTAGAACCCTACAAACTCGTGAAGTCAAACCCGTCCAAAAACGCGGTGGTGAACTGCCCCGATTTAAAACCGGGGTCATCCATAAGTTTGATGTGAAACGGAATCGTGGTTTTGATGCCCTCGATTACAAACTCCTGCAACGCCCGTTTCATGCGCGTCATGACCTCCTCCCGCGATTGGCCCGACACAATCAGTTTGGCAATCATCGAGTCATAATTCGGCGGAATCACGTAGCCGCTATACACGTGGCTGTCTATACGGATACCGTGACCACCCGGAAAATGCAGGTTAGTGATTTTTCCGGGCGAAGGCCGAAAGCCATTTTTTGGGTCTTCGGCGTTGATACGGCACTCCATCGCAAACTTGTTGGGCGTGTAGTTCCGGCCCGAAATCGGCACCCCGGCGGCTACTTTAATTTGCTCCTTAATGAGGTCATAGTCAGTCACTTCCTCGGTAATCGGGTGTTCAACCTGAATACGGGTATTCATCTCCATGAAGAAGAATTTGTTGTATTTATCCACCAGGAACTCCACCGTTCCCGCGCCTTCGTAGCCAATAGCCTGTGCGCCTTTGATGGCTGCGGCACCCATTTCTTCGCGCAGTTCGGGCGTAACAATTGGCGAGGGGGTTTCTTCGACCAATTTCTGGTGCCGACGCTGAATCGAGCAATCACGTTCGGAGAGGTGACAGACTTTGCCGTATTGGTCGCCCATGATCTGGATTTCGATGTGGCGGGGTTCTTCCACAAATTTTTCGAGGTAGAGCGCGTCGTTCCCAAAAGCTGCGGCCGATTCCGTTCGGGCATCATCCCAAGCTTTTTCAAAATCGGCTTCGGTTTTAATGATTCTCATGCCGCGCCCACCCCCGCCAGCCGTGGCTTTCACGATAACGGGGTAACCAATCTGAGCGGCAATGTCTTTGCCCTGCTCCACGCTGTCGAGCAAGCCTTCTGAACCAGGAATTATGGGTACACCAGCCGCCCGCATGGTCGCTTTGGCGGTGGCTTTGTCGCCCATGCCGTTAATCTGATCGGCGGTGGCTCCGATGAATTTGATACCGTAATCAGCACAGATACGCGAAAATTCAGCATTCTCCGACAAAAATCCGTAACCGGGATGGATGGCATCGGCCCCGGTTACTTCGGCTGCCGAGATAATATTGGGGATGCTAAGGTACGATTGCCGACTCGGTGGCGGGCCGATGCAAACGGCTTCATCAGCAAATTTCACGTGCAGGCTCTCCCGGTCGGCGGTTGAGAACACGGCAACGGTACGGATACCCATTTCACGGCACGTCCGAATAATCCGAAGTGCGATTTCGCCCCGGTTGGCGATTAATATTTTTTTAAACATATAGTTCATGATTGGTGGCTGGTGGTTCGTGGTTGGCTAACGCAAACACACTTATGAGTCAGCCAACTATCAACCACGAACCACGGACTCAAATTGGCTCTACCAAAAACAACGGTTGATCGTACTCAACGGGGGTGGCATTCTCGACCAAAATCTTAACCACCCGGCCCGATACCTCCGATTCAATCTCGTTAAAGAGTTTCATAGCTTCAATAATACAGACCACTTTACCTTCGCTCACCTCGTCGCCGATCTCGACAAACAACGGCGAAGCGGGGTTAGCCGAGCGGTAAAACGTTCCGATCATCGGCGACTTGATGGTGATGAGGTTGGTGGGCAATGCCGGTTGAGCGGCCGGTTGCGGAGCCACCGGCGCCGGAGCAACTATGGGCATAACTGGCTGAGGGGCAGAAGCGGATACGGGAGCCGGGGCATATACCAAGGCTGGGGCAACGGCTTGTGGCACAACGCCACCATAGCGTTTGACACTGATTTTAAGGTCGACGGTCTCGATATTGACCTCATCTAAACCTGACTTCGAGATGAAGTCAATCAGTTGTTGAATGTTTTGGATTTCCATGGGTTAGTGATTAGTGATTAATGGTTGGTGGCTTGCGCTGCGCTCGGCATGAAGCGGCTCATTCATAACTTTCTGCTGATGAGCCGCCAATCACCAATCACCAGCCACCAGCCACTATTTCACTCGTTCCTGGTACTCGCGGGTGCGGGTGTCCACCCGAATTTTTTGGCCCTGTTCAATAAACAACGGCACGCTAATCATCGCCCCTGATTCGACCTGCACACGCTTTTTGGCTCCGTTGGCCGTGTCTCCTCTGATGCCCGGTTCGGCGTAAGTCACTTCTAATTCCACTGAAACAGGCAGTTCGCAAGTCAGCGGCACTTCGGTTTCAGCGTTGATGAGTACCTCCACTTCCTGGCCTTCGCGCATGAGATCGGCTCCGTCAATGATTTTTTCGTCAATATTGATCTGATCAAACGTCGTCTGATCCATGAAATTATAGCCTGCTTCGTCTTTGTAGAGGTACTGAAACTTGCGCCGTTCAACGCGCACCGGCAAGATGGTGGCCCCGGCATTGAACGTGTTATCAATCACGCGCCCGGTGGTCAGGCTTTTGAGTTTCGTTCTAACGAAAGCCGCGCCTTTTCCGGGCTTAACGTGCTGAAATTCAGTGATCTGAAACAGGTCATTGTTGTAATTAAGTACCAACCCGTTACGAATGTCTGCGGTAGTTGCCATGATATTTGATTTGTAGTTTGTAGTTTGTAGTTACAATTGCGTCAGCAAAACCACAAACCACAAACTTTTTTAACTTGATTAATAACTCCACTTCACATACACGCTGCCCCAGGTGAACCCCCCACCGAAAGCGGCCAAAATCAGGTTATCGCCTTTGTTGAGCTGGCTTTCGTAATCGTGCAAACAAAGCGGAATAGTGGCCGCAGTGGTATTGCCATAGCGATGGATGTTCAGCATCACTTTGTCGTGCGGTACGTTCATGCGGTTGGCCGTTGCGTCAATAATGCGTTTGTTGGCCTGGTGCGGCACGAGCCACGCCACATCGTTGCCGGTGAGGTGGTTACGCTCCATGATTTCGGCAGACACATCGGCCATGTTCTTCACAGCAAACTTAAACACCGATGGACCGTCCTGATAAATGTAATGCCAGCCTTTCTCGATTGTTTCATGGGTGGGCGGGTACCGGCTGCCTCCGCCTTTTTGCACGAGGTGATTTTGGCCCACGCCATCCGAGCGGATAATGGAATCAATAACGCCGTAGCCGTCTTCCTGAGCCGGTTCGAGTAGCACGGCCCCGGCACCGTCGCCAAACAAAACGCAGGTCGTGCGGTCGGTATAGTCTGTAATAGCCGACATTTTATCGGCCCCAACAACAATCACTTTTTTGTATTTGCCCGTTTCGATAAACTGCGTACCGATGGTCAGGGCGTAGATAAACCCCGAACAGGCCGCACCGACATCAAAGCTCCCGATGTTGTGGATGCCCACCATGTCACAGATGAGGTTGGCGGTGCTGGGAAAAAAATAATCGGGCGTAACGGTGGCGCAAATCAGCAAATCAATGTCTTCGGGGCGGGTGTTGGTTTTTTCGAGCAGGCCGGCAACGGCCTTTGCGCCGAGGTGCGATGATCCCAGGCCTTCGCCTTTCAAAATCCGGCGTTCTTTGATGCCCGTCCGCGACACAATCCACTCGTCGTTGGTCTCAACCATGCGTTCCAACTCGGCATTGGTCAGCACGTAGTCTGGCACATAGCCATTTACGCCCGTAATAGCAGCTTTGCTCATACTACCCTATTGCTTGTGCAATTTTTGAATACGCATCGGATTCGACCTGCCGAATGGCGAGCAGAATCATATTTTTTATGGCTATTGGCGATGAAATGCCGTGGGCGATGATTACGTTTCCGTTTACGCCAAGAATTGGGCTGCCGCCCACTGATTCATAATTGGTTCGGGCGATAAATTCATCTTCGATGTTCCGCTGCCGGGATACGGCATAAAACGACTCGCCAAGTTTAAAAAGCGCGTTACCCGTAAACCCGTCGGTCACGATTACGTCGGCCCGGTCGAAAAACATATCATTGCCTTCGATATTACCCACAAAATTAACCCGGCGGTTATCGGTCAATAACTGGTGAGCCGCCTGCACCACCAACGAACCTTTTTGGGCTTCTTCGCCAATGTTCATCAGGGCCACGCGGGGTCGCTCGATACCGAATGTGTATTGGGCATAAATGGAACCGAGTTGCCCAAACTGGGCCAGCATTTCGGGTTTGCAGTCAGCATTGGCCCCAATATCAAGCATTACGGCGGTTTTACCACCCACTTGCGGCACAAATCCGGCGATGCACGGGCGCAGTACGCCTTCGATGGCTTTGATGCTAAACAACGCCCCGACGTGCATAGCTCCGGTGTTACCCGCGCTACAAAACGCCTGTATCTGCCTGTCTTTCAAAAGCTTAAACCCAACCCCGATACTGGAATTGGGCTTCTGCGAGAAGGCTTTGGTTGGGTGTTCGCCCATCTCAACGACATCGGGCGCATGAACAATCTCAACGCTACCCGCCCGAACTCTGTATGTTGCCAGAAGAGGCTCAACAACCGGCTGTTGCCCAACCAGAACAATTGCCACATTGGCAGGCAGGTCAGCAACAGCCATTGCCACGCCTTCTACGATAGCGTTCGGGGCAAAATCGCCCCCCATCGCGTCCACTGCTATTTTCATATCCGGGTTAGTGCTGTGCCGAAGGCCATCGGCGAGGGTTCAAAAATCCGTGTAAAATTAGCAGGACACCCCCAAAAAAAAAGTATTTCGTATCAGTCGCCAGCGTTACGTCGGCTTTGGGCAGAATCGTAATGCAAATTGACTGGTACAAAATACTTGACTGAAACTACGCGGCTGTGGCGTAATTCTCAACAATCATGCGGCCTTTGTAGAAGAGGTTTCCCTCAAAAACGTGGGCGTGGTGCCGCTCGTGTACTTCGCCCGTCGAGGCATCGGTAGAAAGGGTTGCGGCTGTTGCCTTGTAGTGCGTTCTGCGCTTGTCGCGCCGGGTGCTTGAATGCCGTCTTTTAGGATGTGCCATTTTTTGTGTCAGCCCCCAACCCCGAAGGAGAGCCTTATCTTTATTGTTTAAGCCCCCTTCGGGGGTTGAGGGCTTTTAATTATCGCTTAATTTCCGAAGCATCGCCCAGCGAGGGTCAGACGTATCGGGTTTGGTTGTGTTCGTTTCTTCGTTTTCGTCGTCGGCAGATTCCGGTGCTGCATCTGACTGGTAAATTAACCGGCCCGCTGCGCTCTCGTCGTCGTCGTCTTCGTCGTCGCGGAAACGGGGATGAAGCCGTTTCATGGGCAAGTCCAGCGCGATGAACTCAAAAATATACCGCGCCACGTTCACAATGCTCGTATTCCGTTCGATAAGTTCGATCTCGTCGGTCAGTTCTTCGTTGTGATCGGCAAATTTCAGGAGCATTGTCCGTTCTGTATCAACCACTTCGTCATACTCGTCGAGACTACGGTCACAAACCTGCTCAACAGTGCCGGTGATAACAAAGTCGAGCCGAATCATCGTTTCCGATTTTTCGAGCGTCAAGTGCGTTTCCACCGAGCCATGCCGAATCAATTCTTGCTCCATACCGGCAAAAAACGAGTCATCAGAGACGAAATCGTAGCTATACCGTTTATTATCAAGCCCCTGAATGGCGATGTCGTAATATCGGAGTTTCACAGCCTACCAGTCAAAAAAATAAGAGCGCAAAAGTACGAAATCGTCGTGAATAAGAAAAGAGAACCATGAAAAGTTTTAGCCGCACCGGCAGCCCCGCTGAGGGTGTAGGGTTTAACACACAGGACACAGAGAACAGCCACAAACACACAATAATCTGTGCAATCTTTGCGGATAAAACATTGGTGCATGACGCTTAAACACATCCTTTACACAAACCGGGTCTTCTTCATTACCTACCTCGCCGTGCTGATTCCGGCAGGGATTTTACAGCTTATTTGCTCGCCCGAAGAATTGATGCGTTGGGTGAATTCCCGCAATAATGCCGAAGCAGACCTGTTTTTTACGAATGTTACCTACCTCGGCGATGGCGCGTTTATGGTGATTTTGGCCGTAGTGCTTCTGATTCGGTCGTATCGGTTCGCGCTTATGGGCGTGGTTAGTTTCGTGGTGACGGGTCTGCTGACGATCTTTTTGAAGCAGGTTGTTTTTCCAACGGCACTGCGCCCGCTCAAATATTTTGAACACTCATCCTGGCAGTATCACCTCATCGAAGGGCTTAACGTTCACAGTTACAACAGCTTTCCGTCGGGCCATTCGATGACGGCCTTTGCCGTATTCTCGCTACTGGCCCTGCTGGACGAACGCAAGAATCGGGGCTGGTTTCTGGCGACACTGGCGGTGGTTACGGCCTACTCACGGGTATATTTATTCCAGCACTTCGTGGCCGATGTCTGGGTTGGCTCGCTGCTTGGCGTAGCTGTATCAGCAACTACGGTGTTGATAATGAGTCGGTTGTGGGAAAAGAATCCAAAAAAATGGCATAATCGGGGGCTGTTCCGGTAGCAGACTGTCAGTGCGTTGCCCCCGATTTGAACCGGCCAACGCACTGACAATCTGCTACCGGAACCGATCTGAATCTTTCACCAACTTTTCATCTTTCCGAATGAAGCGGTTTGCCAGCGCATTGAATACCAGCGAAGCAATCAGGCCGTAGAAACCGAACAAAAACTGGCCCTGATCAGTGGCGTTGCCATATTCTTTGCTTTTATAAACAGTCAGATACAGGACAAGACCCATTACCGCCGTGAGCAAAATGGCGTTTACGGCGCACAAAATGGTTTGTAACAGCCGATTACGGTACTGAAACAGGGTGTACAGGGCTACAATGGCTATGACCACCATCAGCCCGCCGAGATACCAGACCGGCGTAACAAAGGTGGTGACGCCGGTCTGTTGGCTGTATTCAAAAGCCGATAAGTGGGCCATTTCGGGCGGACGTGGCCCGGATTTTTCCCAAATTGGCAGGGCGATTGCCACGCCCATAGCTGTAGCAATCAGAAATAAAAAAATGGTTTGAATGCGTTGAATCATGTCAGTAATGCGGAGTTGCGCTCCGCCGGTTGTCAATAGTAAAGCAGCATTCACCGCTGCCTTTTAGCACTGCAAAAGTAGGAACATCATCGGAACTGCTGATAAATCACAAAATCAACCCACTCACTATGTATTTTCTTGGATTCGACCTCGGCAGTTCGTCAGTAAAAGCCTGTTTGCTTGATGCTGACACAGGCCGGGCGGTCGCTTCGGCGTTTTTTCCCGAAACTGAAATGATTATCGAATCTCCGCAGCCGGGCTTTGCCGAACAGCACCCCGATTTGTGGTGGCAAAATGCCTGCCGGGCCAGCCGCGCCGTGATGCAGCAAGCTAACGTGGAGCCCACCGACGTAAAAGCCATTGGTATTTCGTATCAGATGCACGGCTTGGTGGTGGTTGATCGCAACCTGAATGTGTTGCGCCCGGCCATTATCTGGTGCGACAGCCGCGCCGTTCCGTTTGGTAATCAGGCATTTGACGACCTCGGCCATCAGCACGTGCTGGATCACCTGCTCAACTCGCCGGGCAACCTCACAGCCGCCAAACTCGCGTGGGTAAAAGCGAACGAACCCGCCATTTATGACCGGATTCATAAAATCATGCTTCCCGGCGACTACCTCGCGGCCCGCATGACGGATGAGATTACGACTACCGCGTCGGGACTGTCAGAAGCTGCGCTCTGGGATTTTCAGACCAGTCAGCCCGCGCAGTTTCTGCTTGATTATTTCGACTTTGACTCCGCGCTATTGCCCGACCTCCGGCCAACGTTTGCCGGGCAGGGCCACCTGACCATCACCGCAGCCGCCGAACTTGGCCTTGCCGCCGGAACGCCCATTACCTACCGCGCTGGCGACCAACCCAACAACGCGCTATCGCTGAATGTGCTGGAGCCGGGCGAGATTGCGGCCACCGCTGGCACATCGGGCGTGGTGTATGGCGTGAGCGATCAGGCACGGTACGACGCGCAGTCGCGGGTGAACACGTTTCTACACGTGAACAGCACACCCGAAGCCCCACGCTACGGCGTTTTGCTGTGCGTAAACGGCACCGGAATCTTGAATAGCTGGCTGAAAAACAGCTTGTTGCAGGGCGCAATGAGTTACGGCGATATGAACGTGATGGCCGAACGCGCACCCGTCGGGGCCGATGGGTTGCTGTGTCTGCCGTTTGGCAACGGGGCCGAGCGCGTCCTGGAAAACCGTGATTTGGGGGCCGTGTTTCAGGGTTTGCAACTGACCCGGCACGGATTGCCGCACCTGCTGAGGGCCGCGCAGGAAGGCATCGTGTTTGCGCTATACTACGGTATTCAAGTGATGGAGCAGGTCGGTGTGGGGCTGAAAACGATCCGGGCGGGCGAGGCCAATATGTTTCTCAGTCCGCTTTTCCGCGACACGCTGGCGAACCTAACCGGGGCTACGATTGAACTCTACAACACCGACGGCGCACAGGGTGCGGCTCGCGGGGCGGGGTTAGGGCTGGGCCACTACGCCACCCGTGCCGAAGCCTTCACCAGGCTGCACGTGACGCGCACCATTGAGCCAGACATGCGGGCCGTTGCTGCGTATAGAGATGGGTATGAACGCTGGCTAAGGGCGTTGGAGAAAATGGTGTAAATTCGTGCTACAACATAACTTATGCTATTCGTGGAATCAACAGTCAATCTTCCCATCACTTTCGGGCAATTAGTGAGCGCACGGACCGTCAACTCCCTCAAGACGAGCAATAGCGACTTATTGACCTATTACAAGCCGAAGACGAGAGCGAATTGATCCCTACAAAAGAGGAGCTTTTAGCACAGTTGGCAACGGATTATCAATTGCTACAACAGGGAAAATTAACAACCCGGCCGGCCAGTGAATTGATAGCAGAACTTGAATCGGAGTCCTGATATTATACGGTGACGGTCAAAACCGATTCGGGAAGTATGAGTCGGCAGGTGTTAAAGGAGTGATTACTCCTTTAACAAATCAGCCAACGCCACAGCCAAATCACCAAACTGGTATCGAAAATCGGTTTCTTCACGGATGCGCTTATTCAGCACGTAGTTGCCGCCCAGCACCGTTACGGCCAATTCACCGAACATCAGCTTGATCACAAACGCTGGAATGTTGGGTAACAGCATCGGGCGACTCAGCGTGTGGGCGATTTGCTTTGTCAAGTCAGC
Organism: Cytophagales bacterium; assembly: GCA_038247465.1. Taxonomy (GTDB): domain Bacteria; phylum Bacteroidota; class Bacteroidia; order Cytophagales; family Spirosomataceae; genus JBBRNH01. The sequence goes on along the minus strand of JBBRUV010000131.1, from coordinate 1,012 downwards.
GTTGGTAGCCGGTCCGGGAGCCACGCCGTTGTAAACACCCTGCCAAGTCTCCTTCTCAATGGCTTCGACGTACATTCGGCATAAATCATCGAGGTGAATCCAGGAAATATATTGCTGCCCCGTGCCGATGGGTGCGCCCGCGCCCAGCCGCACGGGTTGCGCCAGTTTCGGCAAGGCCCCGCCCGCCATTGTCAGTACCACGCCGGTTCGGATGCGTACCGTTCGGATGCCGAGAGCCGTAATTGGCTCAACCGATTTTTCCCAGGCCCGCGTCACCTGCGCCAGAAAATCGCTCCCGGCGGGGCTGGTTTCGGTCAGTGATTGCTCGCCGGCGTCTCCGCCATAAAACCCGATTGCCGACGATGATACGAACACTTTTACGCTGTGTTTACCCGTTCTGAGCGCGTTGGCGAGCAATTCAGTTGATTTGGTGCGGCTTTCCAGAATCTCCTTTTTGCGACTGTCACTCCAGCGTTCGTCGGCAATGCCCGCCCCGGCAAGGTGAATTATGGCATCGGCGGTGGCGAGAGCCTGCGGGTCGAGATTACCGCGTTTGATGTCCCACTGAAACACCCGGACATTGGGTATATCGGTCGTTGCCGAACGACTGAGCAAAGCCACGTTATAGTTGCGGGCTTGCAGAAACTGAATCAGTCGGCGGCCAATAGTACCGGTGCCGCCTGTGATAAGAATGGTCATTGCCATGCTGATTTGGGTTGACCATACAGGAAATCGGTCAGCAGATTAAACCGGGTAGCTTTGCCGAATGTTCATATTATGGTTTCGTTAAGTCTCGTGACCGGGACGGATTGAGCAGCAGTCAGGTCGCACCTTTGCACCCGACAACAACGGTCAATTCTATGAAACTCTCTATTAATGCGAGTTTTGGGGATGTCTCTTAGATAATTACAATTTGGCACACGTCGCTCTTGCCCAGCTTGGGTACGAATACAGGCATCGTTGGAAAAGCATCCATAAAACTGTAGGCGATAAGGCCACTCCATAAATTGAT
>JBBRUV010000130.1:0-11988 GCA_038247465.1 Cytophagales bacterium | reverse complement strand
TAATTTGATAGTATTCAAGACAGTAGTCATGGTCGTCAATCTTGGTAATGTGCAAGTTCAAAGATACGACTATTGACGCTGTCTTGTTTTATTGGCAATAATTATCTGAAAATCAATTAGATAGACCCAAAATTCGCATTGGTAAGTCTACACCAGCGACTGATAGCAAAAAAGCCCCGGCTTTGCATTAGCATCGGCGACTGCTGCAACAATGTCATCAGTGAGATGAGGCAGATTTTCCCCGGCCCTATCCGTATCAAGGGCCTTGACACCCGGCAGGATGTAGCCATGCTGCGCAAACTGTTTATCGAGTGCCGGGGCAGCGTCCTGATTGCTACGGCTAAACGCGGGGAGCGGGCCATCACCACCGCTGCTCGGGGCAGCTACTATACCTACTCCTGGCTAAACGCCCTACGCGATGCCGAAGCCTACAACAGCGACATTACTTGGCCCACGCTTCTGAAAGATACCGAAGAACGGCTCCGGTCGCTGTCGGGCAGCCTGCCTTTGTCCGTTCAGCATCATTCGCACTGGCGGATCGATGTCGAACCCATCGATCCGCCAGTGCCGCCCATGCCTAACACGCCCGATCTACCTGCGAAGCCGGTTGTCTCCTTCGATGAGATGAACAAATTCCTGAATCAGCTTGCCGACGAAAGTCTGTCCTTCACCGACCGCAACGCCCTGCGCCAACGGTTTGCCCCCCTATACTTTGGTCCCACCAGCGACGTGAACATCTACATCAAGTCGCCGGAAAAGCCGGTCGATATTCAACCCATCGACAGGTTTCTGACCCGCATGATTATCAACGCCCGCAATATTGTGCGCATCAATACTGTCGAACGGCTGTCGGTCGTAAATCCCGACGGCCGCTACAAAGTCCTTACTGTCGAAGAAGTCCGCTAATCGAATGAATGTACCACCCTAAAAAAATCCTGATCGCTTCGGCGTACCGTTTCGCTCTTTATCTCACTCACGCTTTCACACTTTATTTTTCCATGAAACCTACTTTTTTTATTCTGTTTGCTCTGGGGTTGCTGACTGCTCCCGCTGCCGAGGCCCAAATCACCAAAGAACGGCTGGCCGAGTTCCGCGAACTGACCCTTCAGCGGGTTAACGACCTTCAGGACTATCTGACCGTCATTGCCGACAAAAAACGCTCGCTCGACGAACGCACGATGGCCGTTGGTCTGGCCAATGGGCTTTTTGCCATGCCCCCCGATGAGAAGACGGTTCGCAACCCTTCCACAACCAGCAGGGCCACAATTGCCCGGTCGGTGGGGTCGCTGATGCTGGCAAGCAGACTATCGCGCTCGGCTTCGGTCAGGCTGTCTTTGTAAAAACCCCGTTCGATAGTTAGCCCGCGAATGGTTTGCACGTCGCGTAACCCGTCGGCCTGCTCGTCGGTCAGTCCCAGCCGGGTACGGTGTTTAATGACCCATTCGGTGAGCTGCTTAATGGCCGATAGGTAAAAATTGACTGTGAATGCCGACAAGCCCCGTTGCCGCAGGTCATTGACGTAGCGGCCAATGGTTTGGGCCGAAAACGAAGCCGGTTGGCTGGTTTGCTGTTCGTCAGTTATGTACAGAAAAAAGGCGTTCAGTGCCTGGGTGTAATTTTCCTTTGTTTTGTCGCCCCGCAGGTGGGTAGCATCAGCTAAATACCCCAAAATCAGTTCGTTGGCCGCAACGGGTATGCGTTTGTGGGCGGGTGGGTCGGCCACTACCATCGGGAAGCCTTGCATCTGGTAGAACAGCAAAAACTTTTTGACGGGCGAAACCTGATTCCCCGCTTTTCCGCCCGCATAAATCCGCAAACTGCCGAGGTTAAGGGGCAACTTGTTTTCCAGACAATACAGCACAAACTGCCGCGCCAGACGGGGGTAATTGCCGGGTTTTGGCAACCAGGCCGCAAATTGATTGATAAGCTGACTTACCGTAAGGCGCGTAGAACCAATTGGCCCAATGGCGGTTGCCGATGGTTGGACGGTCGGATGTTGTCGTTGCGTTAGGGGTTGACGATGCTGCTTGCTCATGGCTCGTTTGTTGGCTGATTTTGCTACAATAGTCGTCATTTTTGTACATTGTGTTCGTTCTGTCGTCGTGGAGCAGATACTACTTGTATGACATTTAGGTAAGCTCAATACCCGTATTAACACGATTACCTATCCATCACTACTTACCCATCGCCTGCCATGACCGACTCCGCCAAACTCCGCCGACACCTGTGCTTGATCCGGTTTCTGGACCGGCCTTTTTCTTTCCCCACCAAAACTGGGCTGGGCGAACACCTGCGCGACCATGATTTTGAACAGGTCTCCGACAGCACCATCGAACGCGACCTGCGCGACATCCGGGCCGATTATGGCATCACCGTCAGTTATGACCACAAGTACCGGGGCTATTTTCTGGACGTGGCCGATGACGAAAATCTCGACGATTTCCGGGCTTTTGTCCGGCTGCTGGAACGGCGCGAACGCTTGGAAGCCCTTACCTCGGCGGGGCCTTCGGTGAGCCGGTATTTTCAGTTTGAGCATCATGATAGCGGAGCAGCATCGCAATTCCGGGGGCTGCACTGGCTCGCGCCCATCTGGAACGCCGTTCAACGCCGGGTGGTGATTACGTTTCGATATCAGAATTACGCCGATGGCCCCGACGAGCAGCGGTTAGTGGAGCCGGGTTTACTGTTTGAGTATAAAAACCGCTGGTATTTGGATGGGTATGATCTGAACCGGAACGCTCCCCGCACCTTTGGTCTTGACCGCATCAGCGAACTGGTGCTGACTCCACAAGCCATTCGCGCCAATCGAGAGATTGATTACCGGACGGCCCGGCAGCACGTGATTGGCGTAACAGCCCCGCCCGGCGCAGCCGTTGAGCGAGTGGTGCTGCGGTTTGCCAAACCCGAAGCGGAGTATGTCCGGGCCTTGCCGATGCACAGTAGTCAGACGATTGTGGACGAGACCGCCGACTGGCTAACGATTGACTTGCGGGTGATCCTAAACCCCGAATTGCAACGTGAGATTCTGGCCTACGGCGAACACGTGACCGTGTTGGAGCCAATGGCGTTGCGGGAAGCCTTGACCGCTCAAAGCCGAAGGATGGTCAGTCTATACGAATCCGAAAAAATTTCTGAGAAAAAGTAGCTATTTGCATTGCTCCGTCGCCTTATGACGGAGCGATGGTCTTGTTTTGTCTCATTGAAACGCCAACCCCGATGCGCCTACAACTTATTCTAACACCCAACACCCAGCCAGTACCGTTTGACCACCTGCATTGCCTGACGGGGGCTATTCACAAATGGCTCGGCCCCAACAACGCCCTCCACGATGGCCTGAGCTTGTACTCGTTCGGCTGGTTGCGGGGGGGAGAAAGCCGGGGCGACAAACTCGCGTTCCCGAAAGGGGCCACCTGGAACATTTCGTTTTTTGACAGTGACCACGCCCGGCTCCTGCTCAAAGGCATTTTGGCCGAACCAACGGTAGCGTTCGGTATGGATATTTTTGAGGTTCGGGAGGTGGCCCCGCCCCAATTTCAACAACAGCATCCGTTTATGACTGATGGATCGGCAGTAGTTATCCGGCAAAAACGGGCCGACGGTTCGCGGGAATATCTGCTTTGGGATAACCCGGCTACCGACAACGCGCTGACCCAATCGTTTCGGCGCAAGCTGATTACGGCGGGGTTTTCGGGAGACGACCTGGATGTAACCGTAGCCTTTGACCGGCGATACGACGCAGCCCGAACGCGCAAAATCAGTATAAAAAATACCAACCACCGGGGTAGTGAATGTCCGGTTATCATTACCGGAACGCCTGATGTTCAGTACTTTGCCTGGACCGTCGGGCTTGGCGAACTGACCGGCAGTGGCTTTGGGGCCTTACGCTAACCTATCTCAATCATCATGGAAAACGAACAGTACCACATAGTGCGCTACACCGGGCCGTTTGGCTATATCAAACCCTGGACTGCCGTGCGCGACAGCGAAACATTTAGCCAGCAATTTCTCACACCCAGTATTTTATGCGGGATGGAACGCAAGCTATTTCCCGAACTGCTCGAAGACCCATTCGGCATTGTCAGGATTGCCGCGCACCGGCTTTCATACGGAGGTATATCCAGTCAGCAGGAGCAAACGCAACCGCGTGGCTGGAATAAAAAATCGAAACATCTTGAACGACCCAGAGCGATTTTAACACGGGGCGTAATGCTTAACCCGGTGCTGACACTGGCTTTTCGGGAATTGGCTCACGCCGAAGAAGCCGCCCGGCAACACCTTTGTCTGTGCCGAAACGAAGATATTGTGCTGCCCGACCCGGTTATTCAGACCGTTTCGGCGGTTGAATTTGACCAACCTCCGTTTGATGGCTTTGAACTCGTTTTTGCCGATACCGATCAGTCGTTTGTGGTGGGGTATAATCGGTTCGACGGTGGGCAGGTGATGCGGGGCTGGCTTAAAATTGTGGGCAACCCCGTTCGGACGGGTCAACTGGCTTCGCTCTGATGAAAAAAATCACCGATTACCGCCAACTCAAAGCCAAAGGCGAGCCCGACTGCACCAGCCTGACCGACCACCTTGACCATGTAAGGGAAGTCACTGTAAAAGCCGCTGAAGCCTTTAAGATGGACGTAGAACTGGCCCGAAAAGGGGCTATCCTGCACGACATCGGCAAAGCCCACCCCACGTTTCAGCACCGGCTGACCGATGAGTTTGAGAAGAATCGCAGCCCCGACCCAGAACCGTTTAGGCACGAATTGGCTTCACTCCTGTTTCTGCCCCTTTTTGACCGCGCCGACTGGCCCGCGCTGATTGAAATGGTGGTAGCTCATCATAAATCTATCATTGGAGATAATAGAAAGTATGGGATTCTGGATTTAGAAGAACGTTTTACTGAACGGGCGTTTTGTCTGCACACGGGCGAATGGGATGAGTCAGGAAACAAGGGCTTGCTGATGTCGAAAGACAATGACTTGCTACACCGTGTAGCCTGGGATAAATGGTCGGTGCTGGGACTTGACCTGCTGGCTCACTACCAGATTCCGACGCGGCCCATTTCATTTGACGAAGCGAAACAGACCTATTTTGCCGTACTGGATCATTGCAAAAAAACACCTGATGGTTTTTCGGAATGGAAAGGGTTATTGATGGCGGGTGATCATTTTGCCTCGGCGATGATCCACAACACGGTTAGCCAAACGACGCACCTGTTCCGAACGCCGGTGCTGACCTACTACAACAGCCGCAAAGAGAATCCACTGTACCCACTGTCGGACGTACCGACCGATTCAGACCGACCGCATACGCTGGTAACGGCTTGCACGGGGGCCGGGAAAACCGATTTTCTGCTGCTGCGTTGCCGGGGCCGGGTGTTTTACACGCTCCCGTTTCAGGCATCCATCAACAGTATGTACAGCCGAATCAAGGCTGATATTCTGCCCGACAACCCCGGTTTAGACGAGCAAATCCGGGTACTTCATGCGGCATCGCGGTTGGTGGTTGAGAAGGGCAAATACGAAGAAAAAGCCTTGCAGGGTCACGTTGGTTCGGCCCTCAAAGTGCTGACTCCGCATCAGTTGGCATCTATCGTGTTTGGCACTCGCGGCTACGAAGCCACGCTGATGGACGTGCGCGGCTGCGACGTGATTCTGGACGAAATTCATACTTACACCCAGATTACGCGGAGCATTGTGCTGAAAATTGTGGAAATGCTTAGGGCGTTGGATTGCCGGATTCATATCGGCACGGCCACCATGCCAACGGTGCTGACCGATAAAATCAGAGCGTTACTCGGCGCGGATTCGGTGTATGAAGTGAGTTTGACCGATGCCCAACTCGATGCCTTTGACCGGCACACGGTGCATAAAGTAGCCAGTTATGCCGATGCCGCCGGTATTATTGACGATGCTGTTGCGGCAAACAAAAAGATTCTGGTGGTTGCCAACCGGGTAAACGTAGCGCAGGAACGCTTTGCGGCCTTGCAGAAAACATACCCTAACGTGCCGATGATGCTGATTCACAGCCGGTTTAAGCGCGGAGAGCGCGGAGCATTGGAACAAAAACTGACCGGCAAACGAAAGGATGAAACAGGGACGCTAATCCCGGAATTTAACACCGGCGAAGGTGGCTGTATTGTGGTTTCGACGCAGGTGGTGGAGGTAAGTTTAGACATCAGTTTCGACCTGATGATCACCGATGCCGCCCCGTTAGATGCTATGATTCAACGCTTTGGCCGGGTGAACCGCAAACGCGACGAAGAAACCCTGAAAAAGCCCTACGAAGAACGGCTAAAACCCGTGTATGTGCTGGCTCCGCCCGAAACTGAAACCGAAGCCCTGCCTTATGAATTACCCGTTTTACAAGCCTCATTTGCGGCCCTGCCCGATGGCGACGCGCTGCACGAACGCGATGTGCAAGGGCTAATTGATAAGGTGTTTCCGGTGATAGACAGCATCGAAATAGACAAAGATGCCATCTACAAGAACGGCATCTGGGATATTCAGAAGCTGGTTCATCGGCCCAAATCAGTCCTGTTCGAGAAATTGGAAATTGATTCCGCAGTTTGTGTCACTCAGAAAGATTGGCAACTCTACGAAAGCCTGGGCTACGAAGCACGGATGGCCTTAGAAATTCCCGTGCGTTACCATGATGTGGCTCACGCAGACTTATGTCGTTCGGAAAAAGGCAATCGCCCGTTTATTGTACCAAACAAAGCCTACAACCACAACAATACGCTGGGTCTGTTGAAGGAATTGCTGAAACCAGAATATTATGATAACGCCAACCGATTCCACTAAACTCAGCAAACGATGGTAACAGCTATTATTGGTCAGCAATTCCTGGCCCAATACAACCAGGAACATGGAGACGATTTAAGCGCGAGAGCATTTTTTGAAACAAAATTTCTGTCTCTTTTTTATAGCCATCCCAAATATATGATGGTGGGTGGCAATACAGCTTTATCAAATCCTCCTTTTCGCAAAGGGACGCTTCCAACATCGGAAGAACGTGCAAAACGAATGACAACACTACTTGCAAACATTGAAGCAGGTTATCTGGATACAAGAACAACGCTGGATTTTCCGTCAGTAGAGCCGGTTGCAGGTAAGGGCGACTTTAATACAACGTCCGGTCAAACAACAGATTTAAAAATTGCGTATGACCCAGATACTGCCTTTTACTCCTGGATTGGTAACGGATTAAGTGTGGGCATTGGCGGAGTTACTGTCTTATTTGACCATCCACTTATTCTAAATGCCATTTTTTTGGGTTGGTCGCATTACCGGGATTACCTAAATGATCAGGCTTATGAAGAATTGCCGGGCCGGAAAATTCATGCCTGGAATGCCACCTGGCTCAATCACTATTTTTCCGGGCAGCGACTACGCGATTTTTCACCAGTCAGTTCAGATAAAAAGGGCAATATGACCGTAAAAGCGGGCTTCTGGGGGAACCCTCTTTTTTCAATTGCTCAGAAATTGTCGGGTGAACGGTTAATGGGTTACGTTTTCCAAGCATCGAACCTAAATCAGACTTACGGATTTATCCCGTTTGATCTACCCGACGTAAAACGTCTTCCTGAACTGTACAAGTATTTATTTGGGAACTATGCTGACCAGCGTGATACCCAAGAAGTTGAGACTCTTTATGGTAATAATCAAGCATTTCTGTTGGCCTGTCAGCGTGGTGCTATCGGGGTATCGGCCTTCGAGCCAGCCGGATTATGGCAATTCGCCTACCCTGATACGGCAAAGGTTAAGAAGGGTAAAACACCAAAAAAGGAAAATGGATGGCGAGAGTATAACCCCAACAATTCAACCGAAAGATTCACATTTAACACGTACCAAACCTGGTTATTAGCTATGCTGAAACGAAGTGACTATTGGGATGCCGCAAATAAAGCCGCCGACCTGCTACGAGCCTATGAAAATAAGGCTGCAAAAGCCCGGACTGACCGGGCAAACCAGATTATCAAGATTCTGGCAACAAAAACGCAATTAGCCTTTCTCGATGAGTTGAGTACCGTGCTCAAAGCTATTGACTTGGAATCAGTTGAGGCTCTAACCGAGATTGCCAAAGAAGTTCATGAACTGTCGCCAGACGGCTTTGTGTACTTCCGCACTCTTATCAAACTCCGATACATTCGGCAGGTGCGACTGGAGAACAAAGAACCCATCAATTAACACCAAAACAAACCCAAAATCATGCGCTCATTTCTGTATTTACGCGGCTTGAAAGAAGCCGACTTCACTGTTTTTAGTGTTGCTGGCGGAGACCAAAAAACATACCGTGACCCCGAATTTAACCGCGAAATGCCTTACTCAAGTGGTCAGCAGGTAAAACGCTCCATCATGGACGCATTTACGGACGAATTAGGTGTCTCACCTGCGCCCATTACGTTTGTAAGCGTTACGCCCAGTTTCAAAGAGGGGGAAGTGCTGGGTCTAGCTGACCCCAGTTACCCAGACCAACTCGTTGGCGGCTATATGCAGGCCATGTCTAAGGCAACTCTCAAAGGGGAGAAAGGTAAAAAACCCAAAAAGGGGAAAGTGGTAGATACCGAGGAGACAGGAGACGACAGTGGGAAAGCCGAGACTAAAACGGTCAAGCGTCGTAGTCCGCTATCTATTTCGGCCATGCGTCCGTTACATCCGTACCTGGCCGGGGTACACAAAGAGGATATTTCGTTTGACCGGAGTGATCGCGCAGAACACCACAAAGTAATCGTGAGAGATAGCAGCGGACGGCGCTACACGGAGGAAGAGTATCTGCCGCTTTTGGAAGACACAAACCGGAGCTTGTACCGGAAATGGATTCAACAAAAAAAACGGGCTGGTGGCTTGTTCGTATTCGACATTGCGATTGACTTACGCCGATTATTTACCGTCTCGACCAACACATATGAGTTGGAAATCGAATCAGATTTAGCGGAACAACTTAGGGCTAAAGGCTGGACAGACAGCAAAACTGTTTTCGGCAAATGTTTGGTGGCTCCAAAAGAGGAGCGTGAAAAAATTATCAAAGCGCTGGCTTACGCATTGGTAAACTGGCAGATTACGTCTAATCAGGCACGGACACACAACCCACAAGCTTTGCTCGCACTCGCTATCAGCGACAATGCCAATAGAATTTCAGGCTCAATTCGGGCTGATTTAAGCGAGGATGAAGCACGGCGGGCTGTTCTGAAAATTGAGCAGGTCAATGGCGTTGATTTATTCGTTGGGTCGAAAATTAGACACCACACTACGGGCATAATTGGTTCAGACGAGGTATCTGATGAACCAGAAAACCAGCAGGGTAAAACTAAATCTATCGAAGTTACCCCATCAGGTGATGCAATGGATAGAGCCGAAAAACGATTGATTGAACTACTGTCGGCATACGATTACGAAAATCAATGACCTCTCCCTCCAACCTCCGCATCGGCGGGATGCTCGTGGGTTACTACCGAATCTGCCCCCGCAAGGCGTGGCTCTCGATGCGGGGGATTTGGATGGAGCAGGAGTCAGACACGGTGGCCTTAGGTCGGCTGCTCGACGAGGGGAGCTACCCACGCGCCGACAAACACCTCACCATCGAAGCCGAAGCCCCGGATGGTACCCACGGTCCGGCGATCCGGTTGGTGGGCAAAATAGACCGGGCTAATCTGCGCGAAGGAATCCTGTACGAAACCAAGAAAGGCCGATCCTGCGAAGATGCCCACTACTGGCAAGTCCGGTTTTATCTGTGGCTGCTCACCTTAAACGGCGTAATACGAGCCGATGGCTCACCCTTTCGGGGGCAGTTGGATTACCCGCTTCTGCGCCGAACCGAAACCGTGATGCTCTACCCCGAACACGAAACGGAACTGGCCGCAACGGTAGCGGCTATACGTGAACTGGCCGGGCAGGAAACCCCACCCGCCCGGCTCACCAAACGGGCGTTTTGCGCCAAATGTGCTTACGAAGAACTCTGTTACGGCTGAAAAAAACCCGGCCAATGGCCCCTCTCCCGATGGAGAGGGGTTGGGGAGAGGTCTATGAAAAAACCACACTACTTATTTTCGAGCGGGCGGCTGCGGAGACAGCACAACACGCTCTGTTTAGAACGGGCTACGGCAGAACCCACCCCCGACGACCCGAACAATCCCGATGGCCCCGAATCGGGCAACGACGGTATGCCGACTGTGGAGCCGGACGGAAAACGGGTGCCATTTGCCGTTGAGACGGTGGACAGCCTGTATGTCTTTGGCGAGGTTGACATCAACACCAAACTCATCTCGTTTCTGGGGCAGCAGGGGATTCCGGCGTTCTTTTATGATTACTACGGCAACTACACCGCCACGCTGTACCCGCGTGAGGCCCAGCTATCGGGGCGGCTGCACATTGAGCAGGCCCGGCATTACCTCAGCCCCAAACGGCGGTTGGTGCTGGCGCGGGCCTTTGTCGAGTCGGCGTTGTTTAACATCGAGCGGGTTATCAAATACTACCAGCCCCGGCTCGATGGCGATGCGAAATTAGCCGTGCAAACGACCTTAGCCGACCTCGTCCGTGACCGCGACGCGCTGCCCCTGACGACCGATATTCTGACGCTGATGGCCGTTGAAGGCCGGATTCGGAATCGATATTACCAACTGTGGACGTACTTTCTCGGCCCGGAGGTCTCGGCCAAGTTCCCGTTTAACAAGCGTGAACGCCAACCACCGTCCAACGAACTGAACGCGCTGATTTCGTTTGGCAATTCGCTCTGCTACACCACCGTGCTGCGGCAGATTTACCGCACCGCCCTCGACCCGACGGTAGCGTTTCTGCACGAACCGGGAGACCGGCGGTTTTCGCTCGCGCTTGATCTGGCCGAAGTTTTCAAGCCGTTGCTGGTTGACCGGATGATTTTCCGGTTGCTGAAAACCGCCGAAATCCAGCCGAAACATTTCTCACCCTATCTGGGAGGTTGTTACCTGACCGAAGCGGGTCGGAAGATTGTGGTGGCGCACTGGGACGAACGTTTATTGCAGACCGTTCAGCACCGAACGATGAACAAGAAAATATCCTACGAACGATTGATCCGGCTGGAGTGTCATAAATTGGTGCGGCATCTGTGCGACCCGGTGGCCGACCCGTACCAGGGATTTCATATGTGGTGGTGAGTGGCTAACGCGTTCTTTGACATCATGCCTTATCTAATTGCGGTCTATGACGTGGGCCAGAAGCGCGTCGGTAAAATGCTGAAACTGTTTCGGCGGTATCTGACGTGGGTGCAAAACTCGGTCTTTGAGGGCGACCTAACCGAAGCCCAGATCAGGCAACTCAAACAGGAAGCCGAAGCGATTATGGCCGAGAATGACGGGGTAATTTTCTACCAGCTCCGCGACGAACGCTACACCGAACGCACGGCGTTGGGCGTTGACAAAGCCGAACGCAGCCGGTTTTTGTGAGGTTGTCACGCCCGCCGAGTCGTCGGCCCCGGCTGCGATAGCGGATGCGCTGCTGTTTGTTGAAGATGTTGGCTACTGAAAGGCTGTTTTGAGCCAGCAGATGCGCTTTTTTTGAGTCGTCGGCCCCCCGGTATTTTTACTGTATCGGGGGCCGACGATTTTTTAGGAGCTATTTTAGAGGGAAATCTTTGTCTATCGCGTCAAAACCGCGATTTTTGCGCGGGAATCAATCGCACCTCCGGGTATTGAAAGCGTCTTCAGACTGATACTTCCGTCCGCCTTCCTGAAGAATCAATCGCACCTCCGGGTATTGAAAGCTTTACATTAAAGCGTCCCTGGCAACAGGCGGGAAGGAATCAATCGCACCTCCGGGTATTGAAAGCTCCACTACTCCCAACATTGCAACGTTTCTAACGTACGAAACAATCGCACCTCCGGGTATTGAAAGGGGGGGTTGTATCATTATCATTTTCATGTACTTGTAGAATCAATCGCACCTCCGGGTATTGAAAGGAAGGGGAAGAAACTGTTGGAAATTATCCGGGTATCGAATCAATCGCACCTCCGGGTATTGAAAG
>JBBRUV010000129.1:0-11994 GCA_038247465.1 Cytophagales bacterium | reverse complement strand
TTCTGCGATGTCGAAGACCACGCTAATTTTTCATTAGCCGAAGCCATTCCCGGCCCCACCACCGAAATTTTAGGGCAATTGGCGGGTGAGCTGGGCGTGGTCATTATCGCGTCACTATTTGAGAAACGGGCGCAGGGACTCTACCACAACACCACCGCCGTGCTGGATGCTGATGGCGCGTACTTAGGCAAATACCGCAAGATGCACATCCCCGACGACCCCGGCTATTACGAAAAATTCTACTTCACGCCGGGCGACGCATCAACAGCCGACACTCCCCCCGGCGAAGCGGGTTACCGGGTGTTTCAAACCAAATTCGCCAAAATCGGGGTTTTAATTTGCTGGGATCAGTGGTATCCAGAAGCGGCCCGCATTACGGCCCTGATGGGTGCCGAAATTCTGTTTTACCCAACGGCCATCGGCTGGGATACCACCGAACCCGATCCGGCCCAAAACACCGAGCAGTATAACGCCTGGCAAACCATTCAGCGTAGCCACGCCATCGCTAACGGCATTCCGGTAGTATCGGTAAACCGCGTGGGCCGCGAAGCCGATCAGCAATTCTGGGGCGGGTCGTTTGTGAGCAATCCGTTCGGTTCACTGCTATATCTGGCTCCGCACGATCAGGAAGTAGTTCACGTTCAGGCGGTTGACCTGGCCCAATCAGAACGATACCGCACCACCTGGCCCTACCTCCGCGACCGGCGCGTGGACTCGTATCAGCCGATTACAAAGCGGTATATTGATTAGGTAGCGGATACAAAAATAAACCGTTGCCCCTCTGCTCCCACATCGGGAGACCGGGCAACGGTTGTCCGTTCAATTAACCCACTAAATAGTTTCAACGTGTCACGTTTTTCAGTTAAGCGTCTTGTTTAGGTAACTCTGAATCTCGACAAAAACGCCTTTAGCCCGCCGGCGAGACACCGGCACTTCCTGCCCGTTTGCCATGAGCAACGCCCGGTCGTCGAGCATCCGGTTGTAGCGGATGTAGGCCAAGTTAATGATGTGTGATTTGTGCACCCGGATAAACTGCGTGGTGTCGAGCGTGGTTTCAAACTCCTTCAGGGTCTTCGACACTAAGTAGCGTTTGCCCTCGCGGGAGATCAGAAAGGTATAATTGCCTTCGCCCTGCAAACAAATCAGATCATCAACGGCGACCGATACGGTGCGGTTGAGATACGGCAACACAATGCGCTGATTGTCGCGTTGATGCGCAACCGGGTACAAGGGCATAATTGGCGAAGCGGTAGATGTTGATAAGGCGTTCATTGGTTAACAGGAGTTTGGTTCGTGATTTTTTGGTATGACAAAGCTATCATTACAAAGTCACCCTCCGAAAACTACCCGCTACTGACCAATCTAAAAAATACCCGTTAACATACTGTCTGCCAATTATTTACAGGAAACACGTGGTTGCATTTTCGGGTATATCTCCCCCCTGAAACACGTAGAACTACGCACTGACTACCTTCGTACCGCTACGCCCGTTTTCTGCGCAGTATTCTCCTACTCCACTATGATTGCCTACTGCTGGTGTTCCAGGTTTCGTCGGCCACGCGCTGTTTATACTGCCGGAACCCGGCCTGATTGACCAATTTATCGGTTTTGATCTCCAACAATTTCGCCCGCTCTCCGAACCGATCGCGGCCCGACCGATCGCGGCCCGACCGATCGCGGCCCGACCGATCGCGGCCCGACCGATCGCGGCCCGAAGCGAAGAAATCCGGCAGCAACCCCGGCACATCAGCTATCCGATTACAGGCCACATAAACCAAATCAGCATCGGCGGCAGTACGTTCAGCAGTCAGGGGCTGGTCGGTCTCAAAATATGTCTCCAATTCGGGCTGCTGGCTCGGGCCGTCAATCATCCTGAAAATATGCCCGCCGTGATTATTGAACAAAATCACCCGCAGGTTAGGCGGTACAAGTTGGGGCATGAGACCATTTCGGTCGTAGAAAAACGCCACGTCGCCGATGAGCAGTGTCACAATTTTATCGGTTGTCAGGGCCGCGCCGATGGCCGTACTCAAGCAACCGTCAATGCCGCTCACGCCCCGGTTGGCCGACACCGCTACGCGCTGACTCATGTCTAAGCCGCACAGATTGGCGTAGCGCACCGGCATCGAGTTTGCCAGATGCAGGATAGAATCAGTCGGTAATGCGGCCAGTACTGCGTCCACAGCCGCCCATTCGGTGGCCGCGTCAACGTCGTGTTGGAGGGTTTGCGATACAATACGACCAGCCTGATTATCAGCCGCCTGCCACCGATTCTGAAACGGAAACGGATCGGTTTCGTCATCATCGTCGCCCTGTAAAAAACGCTGATAATCAAGGTCATTAAATAGTTTTTGCAGGAACGCCAGCGGCTCGGCAGCAATGAGCGTTGTCAGGCTTTGAAATGGGTCGGCGATACGGTCGGTGGCGGGCCCGATGTGCCAGTGCCGTTTGGCCGGGTGCTGCCGCAGAAAGGTTTTGATATTTCGACCCAGAAATGACAAGCCCGCCGTAATCAGCAAGTCGGGCCGCAGGGTTTCGCGGAAATCGCGGTCCGTACTTCCCAGAAAGACATCGGTACGGGTGATAAATCGGCCCGGTGTCGCTGTGTCTCCGGGTAGGTTCGCCGTGATTTCGCCCACAATCGGTATCCCCAACTCATCGCTGATTTGGCCCAGCACCGCCAGCAGTGCCGGGTTGTAGGGCAACTGACCGAGGACAATCAGCTTGCGCTCGGTGCCATTCCATTCGTCTAGTAAACTGGCCCAGACGGGTGCGGGTAGATGTTGCTCAGTCGGTAGCGCGTCAATCACCCGGACAGATTCATACACAAACGGCTCGTCGGCGCGGGGATAAAACGGCTCCCGCAACGGCACATTCACGTGAACCGGCCCCGGCGGATAAGCCGTCGTTTGGTTCATGGCTTCGTTGAGGAGCCGGTTAATGGCCCAGGCCGCATCGGGGTGGGCATAATCGGCGGGGAGGTCATAACTGCGCTTCACGTTGGCCCCAAACACGGCGGTCTGGTGCATGGTCTGCCCGTCTTGCTGACCAAGCCACTCGTGGGGCCGGTCGGCGGTGAGCAGCAGTAGCGGAATTTCCTGAAAAAACGCTTCGGCCACCGCCGGGGCCAGGTTATAGACCGCGCTGCCCGACGTGCAGATAATGGCAACGGGCCGAAACTGCCCGTTCAGGCGGCTTTGCTGGGCCATACCGAGGGCGATAAACCCGGCAGCGCGTTCATCGGCGACTACATGGATACTGAATTTGCCGTGCCGGACAACGGCCAGTGTGAGTGGTGCCGACCGCGAGCCGGGCGAAATCACGACCTCGCGGATGCCCTTTTGGTAGAGCAGTTCGGCGGCATTGATAATGGGTTGGAGGAGGGGCATCGGGTAAGCTTTTCAGTTAAGCGGCAAAGATAACGGGGGCGCGTTGACGCACACAGTTGGCCGTAAATCAGCTTATTTAAGTTTACATTATCAAGAAAATTGATTAATTTAGAAACATGAAAACTAACTTCTTCAACGCTGCTTTGTTTGGTGCTGCCATTGGTGATGCACTCGGCGTTCCCGTCGAATTTACGTCCCGCGTCTTTCTCAGCCAGAATCCCGTCGATGATTTCCGGGGTTATGGCGTGTGGCATCAACCGCCCGGCACGTTCTCCGACGATAGCTCGCTGCTGTTCTGCACCGCCGAAAGTCTTTGCAATGGCTATGACCTCAACGATATAGCCGCCCGCTTTGTGCAATGGATGACCAAAGGGTACTGGGGCGCACACAACGTAATTTTTGACATTGGCGGAGTCACCCGCGATGCCATTCAGCGGCTCCAACGCGGCATTAGCCCAACGCTATCGGGTGGTGAGAGGGAAACCGACAATGGAAACAGCTCGCTGATGCGGATTTTGCCGATGGCGTTTTACCTATGCACAGAGCAATCTGCCGATGTTCGTTTTGAGACGGTGAGTGCCGTTTCTGGCATCACGCACGGTCATTTTCGGTCGGCGATGGCGTGTTTCATTTACGTCGAGGTTGCCATTGCGCTCATCAATGGGGCCGATTGGAACGGGGCTTACAAACGAATGCAGCAGACGGTGAAGCAGTTGGCTGCATCGCGCGGGTTTTCAAAAACGGAGATGAAACTATTTCGCCGGATACTCACCAAAAACATCAGCATCGTTGCTGAAGATGACATTCGCAGTTCGGGCTATGTGCTGCACACCCTCGAAGCGGCCCTGTGGTGCGTGGCAAACACAACGTCCTACACCGACTGCGTGCTGTTGGCCGTGAACCTCGGCGACGACACCGATACAACGGCTTGTGTGGCGGGTGGCCTGGCCGGGTTGCGCTACGGCTTCGAGGCAATCCCGGCCCGATGGGTGCAGGGCTTGGTTCGCTCGGCAGATGTGGCGGATTTGGCCAAACGACTATTTGCTACGAACCTGGCATAATGATGTTTTTCAACTGGAGAACCAGATCACCTATTGCTGCAACGTCTGCTCCTAATTTTATTAGAGACATGAGCGCATATTTAGGAGTTTTGCCCGCGTTAACCCCAGTTTCAACTTCGTCAGCGCATTCGAGAATCTCTTCACGTTTAATACGATCAATCGTATTGTCTTTGCTGGCTACCTCTCGAATACGTTCTAAGATAGATTTAGCTTGGATAACGCTATGCTGAGTAATTGTTACTTGACCAGCATGACTTATCAAGTTAGCATTCGGACTGTTGGAAATACTGTAGTAAGTTGTAATCACCGAATTTCCTTTGTGTGTGAATGAGTCTCCCTCTACAAATTCTATACCCTCACTTCTGATTGACACATGGACTGAACCATATGTTGAAGTGTATTTCGCGTAGTCAGAGTTGCTAAGCCGCTGTCCTAATACACGCGCATCATCCAAGGAAATTTCTATTCCGCTCTCCTTGAATAGTTGAACAAGATCAAAATACTGGCCCCGCGGTTTTTCGCAGAGAAATTTTAAGGCTAAGTCAAGTTTTTCAGTTTGTTTCATTGGGCTACACAAAGTTTCTGATGCAGCATAGAAAAGGAATCTCAAAAAACCTTTCCCAAATCAACTGAAACGCCGTTGGTGCGGTCAGTGGCGGTTTCGTCGTTGTGGAAGAATTGGTACTGACCGGGCTGGTGGTAAATAATGATGGCCTGGAGCTCGGGCAATACAATCCAACACGATTTTGTGCCAAAGGCAAAATATCGCACCGTCTTATCAATCAATTCATTGAGGGCTTGCTTAGGTGATAGAATTTCAATTATCAGTAACGGCGCATCTGTCCGACTAATGACATCATGGTTGTAATCAATTGCCGATTTGGGATAAATCGCTATATCGGGAACGGTTGGTCTGCCGGGTGTACTAAGATTCACTTCAGGGAGTGTCTCGAGCGTTTCGCCGTAGTGCAATTCGAGTTGAAAAACGATTCGTTTCGTAAGTAGAGCGTGTATAGTGCTGGGCATTGGCTTTTCTCGGTCACGCTCATAATCAGCGCGTTCGTCAATAATAATTGGTTCGTGTAATAAGGCTTCCATAGTGCGTTGCTGTTTCTTCAAATATACGGGCTTGTACCTCCCAATCAATGCGCTACGAGCCAGTTTTCGCCCACGCCGATACCCGTTTCCATCGTCACGGCCATTGGCACGGCAGTTTGCATGATCTCGGCTACGTGCTGTTTCAGGAAATCAATCTCGGCGCGGTGGGCATCAAAAACGAGTTCGTCATGTACAGTCAGGATCATTTTTGAGCGCAGTTTTTCGCGCTGCATAAACTCGTGAATCCGAATCATAGCGATTTTGAGCATATCTGCCGCGCTGCCCTGAATGGGCGCGTTCACGGCGTTGCGCTCGGCAAACATACGGTCGGTTTGGTTGCGCGAGTTGATGTCGCGCAGGTAGCGACGGCGGCCCAGCATGGTTTCGGCGTAGCCACAGCCCCGCGCCTTTTCGATGCTTTGCTCAATAAAGCCTTTCACCGCCGGGAAACCCGCAAAATAATCTTCGATAATCTGGGCGGCTTCTCTACGCGGAATTTTCAAGCGTTGGGCCAGCCCGAAAGCCGAAATACCGTAAATAATGCCGAAGTTGACCATCTTGGCTTTCCGGCGCATCTCACCCGTAACGCCCTCTAAATCAACGTGAAAGACTTTACTGGCCGTTTGGGTATGAATATCCACGCCATTGTTAAAAGCCGCGAGCATGGTGTCGTCGCCACTGAAGGCAGCCATGATTCGGAGTTCGATTTGGGAGTAATCTGCCGACATAATCAAAAACTCGTCGGAGCGCGGCACAAACGCTTTGCGGATTTCCTGCCCGCGCGGGGTGCGAATCGGAATGTTTTGCAGGTTGGGATTGGTGGACGACAGCCGCCCCGTTGCCGCCACCGCCTGATTAAACGACGTGTGAATCCGGCCCGTGCGGGGGCTAATCAAGAGCGGCAAGGCATCAACGTAGGTGTTTTTCAGTTTGATTAACTCCCTGTAATCCAGAATCTTACGGGCAATTTCGTGTTCAGCTTCGAGTCTCGACAGGATTTCTTCGCCCGTTGCATACTGGCCGGTTCGGGTCTTTTTGGCGTTCGGGTCAAGGTTGAGTTTCTCGAACAAAACCTCGCCCAACTGCTTCGGTGAGCCGATATTAAAGGTCTGCCCGGCGATCTCGAAAATCTCCTGCTGCACCTGTTTCATGTCCACATCGAGCGTGTTGGATAGTTCGGCTAAGGCGGTGGTGTCAATCCGAATCCCTTCGAGTTCCAGGTCGGCCAGCACCGGCACGAGCGGCATCTCGACCTGGGCGAACAGTTTTTCCAGCCCATCGCGTTGCAATCGGGGCGCAAACGTGTTGCGGAGTTGCAGCGTGATGTCAGCGTCTTCTCCGGCGTATTCCACCACCTGCTGCACATCCACCTCGCGCATCGTAAGCTGGCCTTTGCCTTTTTTACCAATGAGTTCTTCGATGTTGACAGGCTGATAATTCAGGTAATTCATCGCCATAAAATCCATGTTATGGCGTTGTTCGGGTTCAATCAGGTAATGGGCCAGCATGGTATCAAACAGCGTTCCCTGCACGGCCACGCCGTACTTTTTCAGCACGGTGATGTCGTATTTGAGGTTTTGCCCGATTTTTTCGATGGCCGGATTTTCCAGCGCGGGCCTGAACACGCCCACCACCGCCTGCGCCGGTTCGGGGTCGGCTGGCACGGGAATATAAAACGCTTCGCCCGTTCGGTAGGCAAACGACAGCCCCACGAGTTCGGCTTCTACGGCATCAACGGAGGTGGTTTCGGTGTCAAAACAAAACGCGGTTTGCAGGCTCAGATAGTGCGCCAGACTCGCCATCAGGTCCGGCGTGTCCACGAGCCGGTAATCATGTCTGACCGAATAAATGGTCTGGCGGGGTTGGGTTAGCTGCGGCCGAACCGGCAATTCATCAGCTGGTATTTCGTCATTGAGCGCATCTGATGGCGTCCCATCCGGCACGAGACCACCAACCGGCGCACCATCCGGGGGAGGAGACGCAAAATATTTCGTCTCTACGGCATCGTCAAAAATAAACGGCAAATCGGCTGCGCCACTCGGTACTGCCGCCATCGGTGCCCCTCGTGGCCCGTCTACAAACAAATCCATCTGCCCATGATTTCCCCCCTGACCGGGAGAACCGGGGTGGGGTTTGGTTTTGGGCATAAACTGACTCGGTAAGGGCTGACTTTTCACGTCGTCTAAGCCGAGCTTCCCCTTCATCTGCCGAAACTCCAGATCGTCCATCAGAGCCGATAGCCGAGGCTTGTCGTATTCGGTGAGAATGAGGTTATGTTCTTCAAAATCAAGCGGTACATCCAGACAGATCGTGGCGAGTTGCTTCGACAAAATACCCTGCTGGGCGTAGGTAACGACGTTTTCTTTGAGTTTTCCCTTGAGTTTATCGGCGTTGGCAATCAGGTTTTCGAGCGAACCGAAATCAGCGATGAGTTTCTGGGCCGTTTTCTCGCCGATGCCGGGGATGCCGGGTATGTTGTCCACCGAATCACCGATGAGACCGAGCATATCCGTGACTTGTTCAATGCGTTCAATGCCCCAGCGTTCGCAGATTTCGGCCACGCCCTGTTTTTCGGCGGGTTTGCCCATAAACGCGGGCTTGTAAATATAGACGTGTTCGGCAACCAACTGCCCGTAGTCTTTGTCGGGAGTCATCATAAAGACCTCAAAACCAGCGTCGGCCGCCCGGCCTGCCATCGTGCCAATCACATCGTCGGCTTCGTAACCGTCGAGCATGAGCAACGGAATCTGCATAGCTTCGACAATCTGTCTAATGTACGGAATGGCCGTTGTGATGTCTTCGGGCTGCGACTGCCGGGTGGCTTTGTAGAGCGGGAACTGCTCGTGGCGGAATGTTTTCTTGGGCGAATCAAAGGCCACGCCGAGGTGGGTCGGTTTTTCTTTGGTCAGCACCTCCAGCAGCGCGTTCATGAAGCCGAATACCGCGCTGGTATTCAGGTTTTTGGAGTTGATACGCGGATTTTTGTTGAAGGCAAAATGGGCGCGATAGATCAACGCGAAGGCATCGAGCAAAAAAAGTTTTTTGGTTGGTTTTGCCATGATTGGGTAAGGAAGCAGGCGTAAAAACGGGCCGGATGATGCGGGCTGTTTTTGCACTAAGCAGCGAGTTATTACTGCACCGTATCAGGTGCAAAATCAGGTTGTGGTGGTTGAATTACCCGGCGACGAATCACCTCAGCCTGAAAATCAGCCACCGTTTTACGGGGTTGGTTCGGCTGTAGCAGTAGCCAGGCCGAAAAATCGGCGGGCGTTGGGAATCGCTTCTTAAAGTCAACGACTGTACTATCGGTATCTACTTTCTGGCTCATCGGTCAACTAAACCTGAATGAAGCGAATCATTTCGCCGTCGGTCAAGGTAAATATAAACGCTAAAAACTTGCTTTTTAAGCTAAAACCAAGCGTATGCTCAAAGTCTTCCTCTCCTTCAACGTTATCATAAACAGACCGGACATCATAAAATGTAGATTCGATTTCATCGGGCGAAATACATTGAGCAGACAGCGATTCTATGTCCAAAAAGAGAAATCAAAGCGAAACCGGGGTATTTCCATTAGGTTTGATGCAGGCAAAAAAGCGGCATACAGGTTTACAAAGTTAGCCAATCAACCCCACAAAACCGGTTGCCCCAAACCAATCGGTGTTCCTGTTTAGCCGGGGGTTTTGAGGAATGGATTTACCTTTGTCCGATGAATATTTTGACCTTCGACATCGAGGAGTGGTTTCATATCCTCGACAACGCTTCGACCCGCACCGAGGCCGACTGGGGCCGTTACGAATCCCGGATTCATGCCAACATGGACCGGATTTTTCAACTCTTAGCCGAGACCAACACCCGCGCCACGTTTTTCTGCCTCGGCTGGGTGGCTGATAAATACCCCGACGTAATCAAGCGCATTGACGCGGCTGGCTACGACATCGCAACCCATTCCTACGCCCACCAACTCGCCTACGAACAATCCCGCACCGAGTTTACCGACGATCTGGTGCGCTCCATAAAATCGTTGCAGGATGCCACTGGAAAGGCTGTTACGGCGTATCGTGCGCCCGGTTTTTCCATCAAATACCAGAATCGGTGGGTGTTTGAGGTGCTGGCCGAACACGGCATTACGGTGGACTGTTCGGTGTTTTCGGCGCGTCGGTCGCACGGGGGCGACGTGGCGTTTGCCCTCCGCGAGCCGGGTTTGATTGAAATAGGCGGGGCAACATTGCGCGAGTTTCCGATTAACACCGTTGGCGTGGCCGGGCAGGACGTTATCTTTTCGGGCGGGGGCTATTTCCGGCTCTTCCCCTACCCCGTTGTCCGGCAGCTAACCCGGCAGTCGCCCTACGTGATGACGTATTTTCACCCCCGCGATTTTGACCCCGGCCAGCCCGTAATTACTGATCTGAGCCTGACGCGCCGGTTCAAATCGTACTACGGCCTGACCGGGTGCTGGCCCAAACTCAAGCAACTTCTGACTGATTTTCAGTTTATTGACCTCGCCGAAGCCGAGCGGCAAGTGGACTGGAGCGCGGTGAAGCGGGTGCGGTTGTGAGGTCGTTCTGGTAACGCTACACCTGGTGCTAAAAAATCGTGTTGGTGCATTTTATCCTAAATCTGATTTAGAAGAAGCAACAATCAAGGTATTGGCACTCAACGATATCAGCCGGATTTTAGAGCGATTAGACTTAATCGAATCTGGTCTTTTTCGGTAGTGTTGTGTTTTTCGCACACGCAACATGGCCGATTCTTACCACTAAGCCACCCAAAAAGCCGCTAATCTTTGCATAAACAAATCAACCAGACCCGATTATGCAACGCAGAACTTTTTTAAGCAGCACTCTCGCGGCTTCGGCCCTGACCGCAACCGCCATCGCTCAACCCGAATACCAGTCACAGCCTGAAGCAGCCAATACTCCCCGAAAACCCTTCGTTGTGAAAACGGGCGAGGCCCGGTTTGGCGAAAAAACCAAACTCTTCGGCACCAGCCCCAACGACATTAAAGTGTCGGCCAAAGATACTGGGGGCAACCTGACGATTTTTGAATACAACGGGCAGGAAAAGGGCGGCCCACCGATGCACATTCACCCCCATCAGGACGAGATTTTTTATATCCTGGTCGGGCAGTATCGGTTTCAGGTGGGCGACGAAAAACACGAACTCACGGCGGGCGATGCCATTTTTATGCCCCGCAACGTGCCGCATACCTTCGCCCAACTGTCCGATTCGGGCCGGATGATTTTCTTCCTGCAACCCGACAGCCGCATGGAAGATTATTTCCGCGAAGTGGGTAAATTGACACCCAAAACAGTTCAGCAAGAGGGGCCTAAACTCTTCGCCAGCCACGATATGCAGGTGGTTGGCCCACCACTACACCTAAATGACTAATGGAAGGCATTTACGACTACCGCCCCCCGCACCCGACCCTACATGATTACGTGCGGATGCTGAAAATTGTGGGCTGTTCGTTCCCCGCCACCCTTACCGAACTCCCCGTGAAAGCCTACTGGCCCCGCGCCGAAAACTGCCTGACGTTTTTCCCCAAAGACCCCGAATCCGTCGAATATGGGTTTGGTGGGGGTCCGGCAAAAAGCACCCGGTCGCAGTTACATGGGCAGCACAACATCGTAACCAACCGGCACGTCGGGCGCGATTTTATGGTGTTTCAGGTGCAGTTTCAGCCCGGTGCATTGTTTCGGCTCACGGGGCTGCCCGTTTATGAACTGACCAATACATTTGTAGATGCGGAGACCGTATTTTCTACGGAAATTTGCCGCGTAAATGAGCGATTGAGCTACTGCAACCACTACACAGAAATGATTTCGGTGGTCGAAGAGTTTCTGCATTACCTGATTCGCCGGGCCAATCGTGGCCCGGCGAAATGCCGGGAGTGGTGGCCCATTGACCGGGTGAGTCGGTTTCTGCTGCAAAACCCCAACACGGCCTCGCTGGATTGGTTAGCGGATCAGGCGTGTTTGAGCCAACGGCAGTTTTACCGGCAATTTGTAGAGCGCCAAGGCGTAAGCCCCAAACTGTATGCCCGCATAGCCCGGTTCGATAACGCCATGAAACACAAAAACGCCTGGCCCGACAAAGACTGGTTAAGCGTTGCGCTTGAATTGGGCTATTACGATTATCAGCACCTCGTCCGGGATTTTAAGGAGTTTACGAGCCTGACACCCAACGGTTTTATGCTGGCCGACGGTAAATCGCCGGAACGGGCGTTTGGCGTTGCAGAGACGTGATAGTGAGCACGTAGGCTTGCCAGCCAGCAACATGGAAGACTTCTTCCGGCAACTCGGCAAGATTTTGCCCGGCGTGGACTCGCCCGGCGTAGGTTTTCCAGAAAAGGGTGCACCTGACATGGCCGCGCTGAACAAACTATATGCAGCTCATGATGCGGTAATCCTTGGCCCGCCGTTGCGGTAATGGCGCATAACCAACGC
>JBBRUV010000128.1:0-12003 GCA_038247465.1 Cytophagales bacterium | reverse complement strand
GACTGTTTGCGTTTTTGCACCGTTATGTCAGGCGCATCGGGCAGGTTCAGGTGGGTCAGTGCTTCGGCCCGAAAAGCAGCCTCATCGAAGGCACGGTCGGGGTCGAGGGTGAGTGTAAGTTGGTGAATCATATAATTGGGGCGGGTAGTTATCTCCGCAAAACACGTTCTCGGCAAGATACCTTTTTCCAACAAGCAAGCCATAGTTGGAGTTCAGAAGACATGATGCAACCGACCACGCCACGCGCCCCGATTCACATTACCGGGTCGCTCACCTCACCCGATTTTTATCAGATTGACGACCTGCTCACGCCCGAACACCTGCTCGTGCGGAGTTCGATGCGCGATTTTGTGCAGCGCGAAATCACCCCGATTATCGAGGATGCGGCCCAACGCGCCGAGTTTCCGGCTCACCTTATCAAAAAGTTCGGGCAGATTGGCGCCTTCGGGCCAACCATCCCGACCAACTACGGCGGGGGCGGCTTAGATTATATGTCCTACGGCCTGATGACGCAGGAAATTGAACGGGGCGATTCGGGGATGCGCTCAACGGTATCGGTGCAGAGTTCGTTGGTGATGTATCCGATTTTCAAGTTCGGCTCTGAAGAACAACGTCAGACGTTTTTACCCCGGCTGGCAACGGGCGACCTCGTCGGTTGTTTTGGCCTGACGGAAGCCAATCACGGCTCAAACCCCGGCGGTATGGAAACCAGTTTTATCGAACGCAGCGATTACTGCCTGCTCAACGGGGCTAAACTCTGGATCACCAACGCGCCCATCGCCGATGTGGCCATTATCTGGGCAAAAAACGACGCGGGTAAAATCAAGGGCCTGATCGTGGAACGCGGCATGGCCGGTTTCTCGACCAACGAAATCCACAACAAATGGTCGTTGCGGGCCAGCACCACCGGCGAGTTGGTTTTTCAGGATGTGAAAGTGCCGAAAAGTCATCTGTTGCCCGATGCATCTGGCCTGAAAGCCCCGTTGGCGTGTTTAGATCAGGCCCGTTACGGCATTGCCTGGGGCGCGGTTGGGGCCGCCATTGACTGCTATGAAACCGCCCGACAGTATGCGATGGAACGGGTTCAGTTCGACAAGCCGATTGCCGCTTTTCAGTTGATTCAGAAGAAGTTAGCCGAAATGCTGACGGCCATTACGCAGGCGCAACTGCTCTGCTGGCGGCTCGGAATGCTCAAAAACGAAGGCCGCGCCACCACCGCCCAAATCTCGCTTGCCAAGCGCAATAACGTGGAAATGGCCCTGCACGTGGCCCGCGAAGCCCGGCAGATACTCGGCGGCATCGGCATCGTGGGTGATTACCCAATTATGCGCCACCTGATGAATTTAGAATCGGTTGTGACCTACGAAGGCACCCACGACATTCACCTGCTGATTTTGGGAGCCGAGATTACGGGCATCCCGGCGTTTAAGTGATAAAAGGCTAAACAGAACCGCCTAAAAACGACAAAAGCAGACGGCTCATAACCATCTGCTTTTGCCGTTTTTGACCTTCATTATCCACTACGTGTGTTGGGGTGTTTGGTTTTTCAGCGTCTCAGCCGTTAATCCCGGAAATGTTTTGGCGAACTCATTCGCCTTCAGAAGTTTCTTCTGAAGTGTTGGATCGTCCGGGTTAACTTTGAGTAATGGATTGACCCGAATGGCGGACTCGTTGAGCGTGAAAGTGGGATTTTTGACCATCTGATTGCGTTGGTTAGTGTAAACCAATTAAAAAATAAGAATACTGTGTATCTGAATTTATGACTTCTGGTGGTAGGTAGATTTCTGCTTCAGGTTTCAAACCAGCCCGAAACCACATCTTTTCTTCTACTTCCGGCCCATATCGTTGAATAATTCGCTGATATAACTTGTTTCTCTGGTCAGTACTACCCTCTAAAATTATGACGCAATTGGGATATCGAGCAAAAAAACTGAACAACGTATTTGCCACCGTAGCCATAACCAACGGTAAAATCGCCATTGTTCGTTTCAGCCAAATCATCTATTTCGTCAACTTCATTGACATCGCCAAAGGCGAAATTATAAAGTACTGGATTATCAGTTTGCTGAAATACAACTCGTTTTCTAATTTTCCCCTTGGGGCCTTCGCTAAAGAACTCATGCAGATAACAGTCCACAGACCGATTGATTTGATAAATAGGTTTTTTCATTATCTACTTTTATTTATCGTTATCATCCGCTTGAGTACATCTTATATTTATTTTTAAGACATAAAGTTACAAATGAACCATAAATAGCTTGATTATAGATGATATAAAATCAAGTATCGTATCCGCGAAAGCACCCATGATATTCACCTGCTGATTCTGGGAGCCGAGATCACGGGGATTCCAGCGTTTAAGTGACAGATGTTACGCGGGTTCATAGAAAGCCGGAGGGATGGCCGATACCGTGCGTAACATGAGTGATATAAAATTGACGCAAAAACTGTTGAGTATGAGCCATGATTATTCAAACCGAAACCGACTGCAAACGGGCATTCGCGGAGTTCGATGCCTTGATTCAGGAAATGGGCGACTCGCCGGACGTGCAAAGCCGCGCCCGCACCCTCGCCGAAGCTATTCAGACGTATGAACGCGCCTACGTGAGCTTCCCGAAACCCACTACACTAACCAGCATGATCGAACTGAAAACGTACGAGATGAAGCTGAAGCAGAAAGATTTAGCACAATTGCTGGGCGTAGAAACGTCGCGGGTTTCTGAAATCCTGAATGGCAAACGGCGGGTCACGCTTGAGGTAGCCAAGCAACTCCACGAGAAATTGGGGATTGATGGCAATTTCATCCTCGAAACAGCTTGATTATGACCCCCAAAAACCAACCCCCCAACCTTACCCGTCGGCAGTTTTCGGCTGGCCTGCTCGCTGCCGGTTTACTGAACAGCACTGCCGGGCAAGCGGCCAACAGTCTCGCCGACGATACCGAAACATCCGCGCTGCCCGATGCCATCAAGACCGGCAAACTCGTTATCTATCAGGTGTTTACCCGGCTATTTGGCAACCAGTCAACGGCCAACAAAGCCTGGGGAACCCGTGACGAAAACGGCGTTGGTAAATTCAACGGCATCACCGATAAAGCCCTGCGCGAGTTGAAAGCGTTCGGTATTTCGCACGTCTGGTACACCGGCGTTCTCGAACACGCCACCATCACCGACTACACCGCATACGGCATCAGGCCCGATAATTCGCTGGTGGTAAAAGGCCGCGCCGGATCGCCCTACGCGGTGAAAGATTATTACGACGTTGACCCCGATTTAGCCGTGAACGTGGCTAACCGGATGGCCGAATTTGAAGCACTCGTGCAACGGTCACACGCCAACGGCCTGAGTGTCATTATTGACTTTATCCCCAACCACGTGGCCCGGCAATACCAGTCCGATGCCAAACCGGCGGGCGTAGCCGACCTCGGCCAGACGGATAACCCATCATTAGCTTTCGACGCTCAAAACAATTTTTATTACCTGCCCAACGAGCCATTCCGCGCACCGGCCAACGTCGTTATCCCGCCCGGTCTGACTCCGGCACCCTACGTCGAAAACCCGGCCAAAGCCACTGGTAACGACGGGTTTACGGCTCAACCGAACCGCGATGACTGGTACGAAACCGTGAAATTGAACTACGGCGTTGATTACCAGTCAGACAGGGCTACGCATTTTGATCCAGTGCCGTCAACATGGGTCAAGATGCGCGACATTCTGCTGTTTTGGGCTAAAAAAGGCGTTGACGGATTTCGCTGCGACATGGCTGAGATGGTGCCGGTTGAGTTTTGGGGCTGGGCCATTCCACAGGTTAAAGCCGCCAGTGCGGGTGCGTTGCCAGTGGTGTTCATCGCCGAGATTTACAATCCGAAGCAATACAAAACCTATATTGAGACCGGCAAATTCGATTACCTCTACGACAAAGTTGGGCTGTATGACGCGCTCCGGCGGCTGATGGAAGAAAAGGGAACGGTTGAAGACATTACGAAGGTTTGGCAAAATGAATCGGGTGATATTTCGGGGAATATGCTCCGGTTTCTCGAAAACCACGACGAGCAACGAATCGCATCGCGGTTTTTCGCCAACGACCCCTGGGTGGCTGTTCCGGCCATGACGCTCTCGGCCACGTTGCACACCGGCCCCCTAATGCTGTATTTCGGGCAGGAATTGGGCGTAAACCCAATACAAACCGAAGGCTTTCAGGGTGATGACGGACGAACCACTATTTTCGATTATTGGGGCGTTTCTGAGTTTCAGGCGTGGACAAACAGGGGCCGGTTTGACGGGGGAAAGCTGACCGCCGATCAGCAAAAACTGCGGGCGTTTTACCAACAACTCAATCAACTCGTTACCACCAGCGATGCCATCAGAACGGGCGGTTTTTATGATTTGCAGGCCGCCAACGCCAAAAGCAACGGCTACGATCAGCAACGGCTATACAGTTATCTGCGCCATTCAAACAAGCAGAAACTACTGATTATCTGCAACTTCGATAAAACGAAACCCGCAAAAACCACCGTTCATATTCCTGTCGAAGCCTGGCAGGCGATGCAGCTAAACGGAGCTAAATCGTACTCATTCCGGGATGTTTTCCGCACCAAAACCCGCCTGACTGCCCGCGCCGATGTGCCGGTTTTGCTGCCGCCGTTGGGGGTTTTGGTGCTGAAAATCCAGTAATCTTACGCCAGCGTTGCGTCCACCGAAATGGCGGTGTTGTAGAGTTTCGAGATGGGGCAGTTTTTTTCGGCTTCGGCCACGAGCGTCTCAAACTATTCTTTTTCGATGCCCGGCACAACGGCGGTCAGCACGAGGTGTGAGCCGGCGATACCACCGTCTTCGAGGGTAATGGTGCATTTTGTGTCGAGCGAATCAGCCGTGAAACCCGCGCCCTGCAAGCCAAAGGCCAACGCCATCGAGAAACAACGCGAAAGCCAACTAACCACCAACCACTGAACGCTTGCCACTTACATAAGCGTTTCCAGCGCCTGTTTCAGAGCCTCGGCCTGTCGGCGTTTTTGCAGCACAGCGGGAGCCGCTACCCGTTCGCGGCAGTCGAACAACCCGCACCGTTCGCAGGCTTCGTTTACGGTGCGGTGCGGCAGGGCGGGGCTGTCGAGAAATGCCATCCGGCTCCGTAGGGTATCGTTCACCGCAAAACACATCGAAACGCTCATGTTTTCACCGACTTCGGGGCGGTAAGCATGGGCAACGCTGATAATCAGGAATTCCTGGCCCGTGTCGGCGTAGGTAGAGCGTTGCGCCCGGCACAATGGGCCACTAAAATCAGATTCTTTTTGCAACAAACTCAATTCCTGCAAACTGGTGATAGCCACCCACCGGCGGCAGAAATGCTCGTCCACAAAACCACTCGGCCCCTGCGTGCGCGAAAGGTGCATCTCTTTGGTAAGCTTAAAAATCGGTTCTCCGGCCTCGTGGTTGAAGCGGTAAAAAAACAGTTGGTCAATGCCAAAATACTGCGGCAGCACATTACTGAGCCGGTAAAAAAACTGCTCCGGCGTGGCCGAAAAACCAGCAATCAGGGCCAGAAAGCGGTCATTATCCCAATCGGGTTGGGCAAAAAAATCGGTAACATTCCGAATCAGCACGGCACGCCGAATCAGCACGGCCCCGGCAAAATAAGACGCACGGGCATTAGTCAGGACCTGCTCAAAGGATTCGGTTTCGGTAGGCGGATAGGTTTTTGACCGCGTTTTGGCGGTCAAATGCAGAAAACCAACCTCGCGGGCCAGCACAAACAGCCGTTGGGCCGGGGCAAGGGATGCGTTCAGATGCAGGATTCCGGCAGTGGCAGTTGGCGTAGTCGGTTTAAAAACGGCCCGCATCGGCACTAATTCAGGGCGTTGTGCCGGGCTAAATTCCTGAACATGAATACGATGACGGGTTTTCAGGAGGTTCGTCAGCAGCGCATCGGTCACGGGTAGTTCGCCCGTTGTGAACTCGGCCAGAAAACGGTCGGCTTCGGCTTCGATGTCGGCAAAATAGTTGTCGTGCAGTTCCTGATATGACCGCAACATGGTCAAATACAGCCGTTCGACGCTCATGTTGTATCCCTGCGCCACGTCAACCAGCGTTCTGATCATGGCCGCAACTTTTACGGGGGCTTCGGCTAATAATTCGAGCAGGTCAGAGGCATCAATCCCGAACAGGTCAAGCGGAATTTCAGTCAGGAATTTCGACCGGAGGAGGTCGGCGATGGGTTCGAGATGTTTGCTGAGTTTGAGCGACACGAGGGTGTCATAATCAGTACCGAGCGCATTGGCAAGGGCGGCAATTTTATCGGCCTTCGGGTATTTCCGGCCCTTCTCAATCTCCGAAATATACGACACGGCCAGGCCCGACCGATTGGCTAACTCACTGACCGACAGCTTAGCATCGAGCCGAAGCTGCCGAAGTTTCAGGCCGAAGAGGAGCCGGATATGATCGTTGGGAAGGGTTGGCACGAAGTCAGATTAATTTGGTAAAAATTTCACGATGGCGACGATTGCCCCCACAATGGTCAAGACCTGGAGGAACGTTGTCCAAAGCAACCGATTCAAGAATTCTTCACGGGTTTTTGAGATTTCGCGCACAGAATCCAGCCGCAGGTCTTTCATGTCCTGCTTAAAATCCTGTTGAAGCCTAAGTATATCAGCTTTGGTAGCTAACTCAGACAGGTCTGGTTGTTCCTGGCTTTGCTCAAAAAAATCGGCTGAGGCGCGGGCCTGTTCGCGACCAAAGGCATCTTGTAAGGCGGTATATGCAGCTATTTTTGTCATGGCAGATTCTGGTTGCCGGGCAGGTTCTGAATTCTTGTCCGAATGTACAACGTTCAGGGGTATGGGGCAAGTTTCCATCAGGCCGTCATCTCGCCCGCCAACGGCACCGCCAGCCGCTTCTGTACGGCTTCGGCATTAGCTTCTTCGCCCAGCAAAATCATGAGTTTGGTGATGGCGGCTTCGGTGGTGATGTCGGCCCCGCTTGCCACCCCGATTTCGGCCATTGTCCCGCTCGTTTGGTATTGGCCCTGCACCACCCGCCCGCCTTCGCACTGCGACACGTTGAACAACACCACACCCCGGCCAACGGCTTGGCGCAGGGCACCCAGAAACCAGTTGGCCGTAGGGCCGTTGCCCGCGCCAAACGTCTCCAGCACCACGCCCCGCAAGCCCGGCATGGTCAGCACAGCCCGCACAACGGCTTCGGTAATACCGGGAAAGAGTTTCAAAATCGCTACGTCCGGGCAAATCGCCAGCCGGAGCGTCGGGACAGGGCCGGGTTTCCAGAGCGAAATGTAGGGGCGGTTGTAGTCAATGCTGACCCCGGCTTTGGCCAACGGCGGGTAATTCTCCGACGCAAAAGCGTTGAACTGTACGCTTTCCTGCTTGGTGGAACGGTTGCCGCGCAACAGCAACGAGTTGAAATAGACGCAGACTTCCGGCACAATCGGTCGGCTTCGCCCGATTTCGTCGGTCTCCACTGCCGAAGCTATTTCGAGAGCGGTAATAAAGTTCTCGCGGGCATCAGAACGGGCCACACCAATGGGCAACTGCGCCCCGGTCAAAATCACGGGTTTGTTTAGCCCAACGAGCATAAAACTCAACGCCGACGCGGTGTAGGCCATCGTGTCGGTACCGTGCAGAATCACGAAACTGCCGTAGTTGTCATATTCGTCGCGGATAATGGTGGCTAATTCGACCCAGACCGCCGGGGTCATGTTGGCCGAATCGAGAATGGAGGGCAAGGGCAGAACCGTAATGGCAAAACCGAGTCGGTTCAATTCAGGAAGTTTGTCGAGAACACGCTCAAAATTGAATGGGATGAGTTGGCTGGTTTTCGGCTCGTATTCCATGCCGAAGGTGCCGCCGGTGTAGATGACTAAGACTGACATTTTGAGGTGGGTAGTTTGTAGTTTGTGCAGGGCGGCCTGTGCCGTTTGTAGTTGCCTGTGCGTCAGCCAACTACAAACTACGAACCACCAACGGTGCTTAACCTAATTGCGTTTTCCGTCGTCTGCCGGGCCACTTCCTCTGCCGAAACTCCCATGAGTTCGGCCACACGCCGGGCCACAATCGGGATGTAGGCGGGTTGATTGCGTTTGCCCCGGTGCGGCACGGGTGCGAGATACGGCGCGTCGGTTTCCAGCACGATGTGTTCAGGAGAAATATGCGGCAAAACCTTGTCTAAACCGCCATTTTTAAAGGTCGAAACACCACCAATGCCCAGCAAAAAACCCATCTCAACGGCACGACGGGCTTCATCGAGCGTACCGACGAAACAATGAAAAATACCCGTCAGGCCCGGCAAAGCTAATTTCTGGATATAGTCGGCGGCTTCGGCGAAAGCATTTCTATCGTGACCAGATCGGGTGTGCATCGAAACGAACAGCCCCCGTTCGGCAGCCCGGCGGAGTTGGGTCTCAAAAGCCACAAACTGCCGGTCAACGTGGGTTAGGTCCCAATAAAAATCCAGCCCGATTTCGCCAACGGCCAGAAAATCACGTTTGTTGAGCCAGTCTTCAACTGTTTGCAGTTCGCTGTCCATCGTTTCGTTGACGTAGGTCGGGTGCAGGCCCATCATGGGGCGGTAGCGTTCGGGGGCGGCATCCGCCAAAGCGAGCATCGGAGCAATGGTGGTGCTGTCGCAATTGGGCATCCAGATTTCAGAAACACCCTGCCGGTGGGCCTCGTCGAGCATAGCCGGGCGGTCTTCGGCAAAGGCTTCGTCGTAAATATGGGCGTGGGTATCAATCATTATCCAATGTGCATATACTCCGGCTGCGGCACGGCCCTAAACTGATAGCCGCGCTCGGCAAAGTGGGCTAAAGCGCGGGGCAGCACATAGCGCATTGTAGGCCAGGCCTTCAGGCTATCGTGAAAAACCACAATCGAGCCGGGTTCGGTGTAGAGAATGGTTTTGCGTAGGCAAACGTCGGCAGCCAGCGACTGATCGAAATCGCCCGACAGCACATCCCACATAATCACCGAATAATTGTCTAAAACATCGAGTGCCTGACTTTTTTTGATACGGCCATACGGCGGGCGAAACAGCGCGGTTTCGATACCCAACTGCTGCTGACACTGTTGGATATTTTCGAGATAGCGTGCATCGTCGGTTTTCCAGCCGTTGAGGTGGTTGAAGGTATGATTACCAATCAGATGCCCGGCTTCTACGACCTGATAAAACACATCGCGGTGCTTGCAAACATTGTCGCCGATACAGAAAAACGTGGCCTGAGCCGCAAATTTATCCAACTGTTCCAGCACAAACTCGGTCACGTCCGGGATCGGGCCATCGTCAAAAGTCAGGTAAATCGTTGGTTCATGGTCGTTATCCACGCGCCAGGTGAACTCCGGGTAAACCGTTCGGAGCAGAATGTTCGACTTATGCAGGAAGAATGACAAAGGCGTTTAACGTTTAAGGTTTAAGGTTTAACGAAAAGTAAGCCATTCATGATGGCGTTAAACCTTACACGAATCATTGCAGTTTTCGTCCTTTCCACTGATAGCCTTTTCGTTGAGCGGCCAAACCAAAGAAAATTACGTAGAACGGATAGATAATGGCGGTCGGCAAAATCCAGTTAATTGCCCATTTTTTTTGTAAAAAAACAAGAATACTCCCTAAAAACAAAACCTCCGGCAACACCTTCAGCGCGGCCACCGTCAGTACTGCTCCCCCACCCCACCAACCAATCAGCCACCCCGCCAACGCCAGCACCGGGGCCGCGTTGCTCAAAAACACAAACACGGCCAGTGCAGACGGTTGCCAACTGCGGTAGGTACGCCATTTACTGGCCCAACGTTTTCGCTGATTGTAAAACGATTGCAGCGAGCGGTGCGCGTCGGTCTCGACAATGGCCGCCCGATTTTTCAGGAAACGTACCCCATCCGGGTATTGTTCAGCGATTTTGTGCATCAGCAGTTCATCATCGCCCGATGCCAGGTGGTCAACGCCGGCAAAACCCCCAACTTCGGCAAAGACTCGTTTTTCGTAACACAGGTTGGCCCCGTTGCACATCGTTGGTCGGCCCCAGGCCAGCGTACAGGCCCCGGAACCAATCAAACTGGCAAATTCAACGGTTTGCAACGCGCCGAAACCCGTTTTATTGGTCAGAAACGTTACCGGGCCGGTCATCATTTTCGGTTGGTGCCGGGCGTAGAAATCGGCGAAAGCGGCTATCCAGCCCGGCCCCACGCGGCAATCGCCGTCGGTGGTCAGAATCAGGTCGCCGGTTGCAATGCGGATGCTTTCGGTGATGGCGCGTTTTTTGGGCGAAGCCGTTTTAATATCGATCAATGGTAATGGCGTAAGCAGAAACCGGCTCTGCGCGGCAAATTCACGGGCAAGTAGCAGCGTGTCATCAGTCGAGGCATCGTCGGCCACGATCACCTCAAAATCGGGGTAAGTTTGCTGGTTCAGGTCGGCCAGCAAAGCGGGCAGGTTGGCGGCTTCGTTCCGAACGGGAATCACGACGGTAATGCGGGGCAGAACAGCCTTTTCTGTTGTTTGTTGAACCGATTGCACCGGGATTCGCCACCAGGTTATGGCAAGGGCCAGGGTAAAAGTTGCGTATAAAACGCTGATAAATAAAAGAAAAGCGATCATATTTTTGACAAATTCAGCCGCCACACCCAAACCAACCCGACCAGCACCGGCAACAGCACGTTGGCCGCCCAGAGCGAGAGCGTTGCTAAAATCAGCACTGACGTGGGCAGGTTATATGGCGCGAACACCCACAACGCAGCCGCTTCGCGAACGCCCAAATCACTCAATACAGTGAAGGCAGGCGTGATGGTTTTTGCCAGAAACACCAGCCCGATGCCAGCCGCAGCATCGGCAACGGGCAGCGTAAGCCCGTAGAGATTGAGAGCCAAAAAGAATTGAAGCGAAAACGTCAGATACCGCAGCGCGGCAAATCCCAGCGGCACCGGCAACGTGGCAAACGGCGGCAACGCCAACCGCCCTACGGCGGGCAATGTTACGGCCCGGATAGTGGGCCGCCACGCCAGCAACAACACACCCGTGAGCGTCATACCAGCCAGCAACGCCAGCAACACGCGGCCCGAAACCGTATCCCGCCCCGACACCGAACTCACCTGCCAGGCCCAGGCCAACGCCCCGAAACCAACGGCCACGTAGAACTGCAATCCGCCCGACACCAACGATGCCGCTACGCCCTCGACCCGCCGACCCGACCGCAACGACAGCACCCGCCCGGCGGCATCCCCCACGATGGAGGGCAGCGCAAACCCCAGCGACGTGCCGGCCAGCACGGCCTGATACGCTTCGGCAAATGAAATCGCTTCGACAGGGCGAATGAGGAGTTGCCATTTGCGGGCTTCCAGGCCCCAGTTTACCGGCGTAAGCAGCACCAGACCGGCCAGCCACCAGCCCGGATGCGCCACCGTTGCGAGTTGCCTTTGCACCAATACCCAGTCGAGCGGTTGCTGATTGATTCGGTAAACGATGTAGGCCAGCAACCCGGCAAACAGGGCCGCTTTGAGCCAGATGAGGGCCATTTTTGGTATCCGGGGTAGCAAAACAGGGAAGAAAACGTTACTTTGCAGAAAACAGCATCGCCCAACAATGGTTTCAGCCAGCCCCAAAACTACGCCCCCAATCCCGACCGAGAAAATTATTCTCGGCGTTGACCCCGGCACCCAGATTGCGGGTTACGGCGTGATTGGCGTATTACCCGGCAAAATCAGAATGATTCAGTACGGGGTTATCAAGCTTAATAAATACACCACTTACCAGCTTAGACTGCAAAAGCTGCACGAAACAATGGCCCGGCTGATTGACGACAACAAACCCGACGAAATGGCGATTGAAGACCCCTTTTTCGGCAAGAACGTGCAGGTGATGCTCAAATTGGGCCGGGCGCAGGGCGTGGTCATGGCGGCAGCCCTCTCGCGCAACATCTCGATTGTTGAATATGCCCCCCGGAAGGTGAAACAGTCCGTAACGGGAAACGGAAACGCCACCAAAGAGCAGGTTTCGCAGATGGTGG